>NZ_JBCOMI010000005.1:0-182826 GCF_040924245.1 Ruminococcus sp. J1101004sp1_RTP21198st1_B9_RTP21198_201120
TCATTCATTCGAATGATGATTCGTTAAGAATTTTCGAGAATCGTATGTGTTTCACTGTTTAGTTATCAAGGTTGTTTCGCTGTCATCTCTTTGCGACAGCTTATTTACTTTATCATATCTTTCAAATCTTGTCAAGCACTTTTTTCAAAAGTTTTTAAGATTTTCAAGATCCTGTCTAAAGCTGTTTGTTTCCGTCGTTCTGTTCAAATAACTTGGTTACTTTATCATAAGTTCAGTCATTTGTCAACAGTTAATTTGAATTTTCTGAAAACTATTTTATTTTTCAGTATTTCAGAAGCAATTCCTTACGACAGCTTGTTTACTATACCACTGCCGCAAAGAATCGTCAAGCACTTTTTACAAAAAAATTCATATTTTTTTGTGCAGATTGTTTTCCAGCATATGTTGATGCAAATACTTTTCCCTGGTAGCTAAACCACCTCTGATATGTCTCTCTGATTTATTCACCTCCAACACAGCCCTGGCCTGCCTTGCAAGTGCTGGATTTAAGCTTGCAAGTCTGGTCGTCACGTCCTTATGTACCGTAGATTTCGATATTCCAAATTTCTTCGCTGTCTGTCGCACCGTCGCTTTTGTTTCTATAATATAATTCCCAACTTCCACCGCCCGCTCCTCGATATAGTCTTTCATGGGTAAGGCCTCCATCGGCACCGTTTTTACAGTGTATGCACCATCCCCACCACAATATACAAAAACCGCCGCCAGATTTCTCCGGCGGCAGGAAATGATTTTTCAAACACGCTCTAGAGCGTGTTTGAAAAACATTCTAAGTTGTTCATTTTAACCAAATTAATATTGAGGCAATGCATATAATTCCTAAGAAGGTTGAAGCCAGTTTATCGTAACGCGTAGCTATTCGACGGAACGCTTTCAATTTGAGAAAATAGTTTTCTACTAAATGTCTCTCTTTGTAAAGCCACCAATCGCAATAACGATCAAACTTAGCTCCTTTTCTAGAAGGAATTGTTGGCTCTCCACCGTGGGTATAAATATAGTCAATCAGCTTGTTGCTATCGTATCAACGGTCAGCTAATACATTGCTTCCGTTTGTGTCGACATGATCTAACAAAGGGATTGCGTAATTAATATCGTTACGCTGCCCTTCGCTGATCATAAAATAAACCGGATAACCGTATGCATCTACAACTGCATGGATTTTTGTGCTGGCTCCACCACGGCTGTGTCCAATTTCGTTTGATGGCCCCCTTTTTTTGCTCCAGCACTATGCTGATGAGCCTGGACGATAGAGGCATCAATTGATAGTTCCGTTAATTCAGCTTCTAAGCTCAAGACACGAAAAATATTATCAAGGATGCCATCTTCAATCCATTTACGAAAACGGGAATAAACCGTTTGCCAGGCCCCATAACGTTCTGGGAGGTCCCGCCAGGGAGCCCCACTGCGAGCAATCCAAACAATTCCATTTAGAATTGTCCGATTACATTTTGAAGGACGACCTTGCTTTCCAGAATTTTCAGGTGGCAGTAAGGGAGCAACACGATTCCATTCATCATCGGTTAATTCGTATCGGCGCAACATAATCAACACCCCTTTTTCTTTATTTTAACATGAAAAAGGGTAAACGAATATATGTTTTGTGCAACTTTTATTTTTCAAACACGCTCTAGTTCTCTTTAAATTTTCTCTGCATTTCTTCTGGCAAATATTTCGCCAATTCCTCCACTAACTCGTGCACCTTTGTTCCTGGTGCTATTTCCGCCGGTGTTTTTCCCTCTCCATTTTTTATAATCCGCCTCGCATATCGAATTGCTAATTTCGGACTACCACCATTCATCAGCGTTTCAAATATGTTATCCATATTCTTCTCATATTTTCCAATTCCTAGTTCTCGAAATTTTTCATTCAGAAATTTCTTATACTCAGACCTATGATTATTTGAGGTATAATATGCGAAATGCAGCATAAACCAAAATTCAATACACTCATTACTCCATGCTGCATGATACTGAAGTTCTGGATTCTTTTGGTTCAACATATTTGCCCGCTGGACCACTCCATTAACATCGCAGGACGGGAAACTGTCTTTATCATAAACACACCATATCTGCCCTTTCGTAATCTTATTCTCACGTACATACTCTTCAGCCTTTCCAATCACACGCATCGTCTCAGCCTGACAGCCTTCAATTTCGATCAAAACCATATCACGATAAATAGGATTATCTTCGATATATCGTTTGAATCCTTGAAAATAGTTGGGTTCCGTTGCTTGTCCTTCGCAGAAAATATAGTAGCGAAATTCTTTCTTTTCCAGATATTCCTGCCGACGTTTCTTCTTCCAGTTATTCTTCTCTTTCCCTTCTCTTTTAGCCATTCACCCTCCCCCAATCTATTATTCTTTTGAGATACGGATCTGCACCATATTTTCCTTCCAGATACTGCTTATCAAACTTGGCATCTTTACGAACAGATTCACCTTTCTTATTTTTAAACTCTACAAGAGAATATAACTTTGAGTTCTGACATTTTCCCTTGGCTACAAACCAGATTTCATCTCTCCTGAACACTTCGCTGTTCATAGTAGATAAATCATGTGATGTAAAAATCAGCTGTGCACCTTTTTTATTCTTTTTCATATTGCCAAACATCATAATAAGGTATTTAAGTAATACCGGGTGTATCTTTGCATCTAACTCATCTATTACAAGAGTTGTCCCTCTTAGCAGACTTTTTGCAATAAACGGAAGCAAGCCAAATAATTTTCTTGTTCCACTGGATTCGTCAAATAAATTCAGCTCTGCTTCAAACTCATCTACTACGTGTTTTGTGAACACTTCAATCTGATCCTTTTCTTTTTCTTCTACACGAAAATCTACAATGTCCAAATCCATCTCCTGGATCATCTGAAGCATTAAGCTTTTTACCTCCTCTGACTTTGAAACAGCCATTCGTAATTCCTGTATAGGGTTTCCATAATTCAAAAAATCAATTTCTTCATCGAACCATCCAAGTACATCCTGTACCACCTCATTTTTCCTATAAGTAATTCCAAGATACGATAACAATGGTAATGTATCAGATAACTCATCACTGGTTTTTAATTTTGTAAAAGCACCTTTCAAAATAATTTCATTTTTATTGCGTTCAAAAAGTGCAGATTTCCTCCCAGTTTCCAGTTTTATGCGGTCTAGCCTTTCGTACTCAATCACTTCTTTTTTAACAATCAATTCATAACGATACTCTGTCAGTGCCGTTCTGAAGAACAGCTCAAATTCTGTCGGTTCATTTCTTGTCGCTTCGTCAAAAGCAAATGGCTCTATCACGACCTTTTTCATTTTCATTGCAGTCTCTTCGCTATTACTTGTGGCATATAATGGCCTTAATACTTTTGTAACCAGGCTATGGAGTGCTTCAAGAACGTTGGTTTTTCCTCCACCATTTGGTCCATATACAGCAGATACCGGTAAATATAATTCCCCATCTGTATCTTTTATAATCCGATCTTCATGCTCAGAAATGGCGGCAGCCTGCATATCAAATGTTACCTCATCCCGTATACTCTTAAAATTTTTCACTGTAAATTGGCATAACATTTTATTTACCTCCATTCGTCTAAACTTTTTATCTGTACCTTTATTATATCCAGTTTTTTGCTTTTCGCAATGATTTATGAGGTAAAATCTCATATTTATCGTTATAATTTTCATTTCTGCAATTTTCGACAAATTTTTACACTTTATACCATATATAAATTCCACAACAATATACAAAAACCGCCGCCAGATTTCTCCGGCGGCGGAAAGCTTTTCACGATTCAATATCAATATACTCAACTGCTATATGTTGGTTCCGTTACGTTTTGTGTCACTCTTCCTTAAACCTCTCCCCATCCAACTCTCTAATAACCTTCGCCGGGTTTCCGGCGACGACGGTGTTGGGGACGACGGTGTTGGGGGCGACGTCTTTGGTTGCTACGCTGGCGGCGCCTACGATGGCGTTTTCGCCGATGGTGACCCCTGGAAGGATGGTAACTCCGGCGCCGTTCCAGGCGTTTTTGCAGATGCGCACATCCTTCACTGTGAGGACATCACGCTCATAAAAATCATGATTGTTGGTAAGAATTGATGTATTCAAAGCAATACGCACATTATCTTCTATATAAATATTCCCAGCTGACATACATTTGCAATACGGCATGATGACTACATTCTTACCTATATGAATATCCGCAGCTAGATTCGCATAAAAAGGCGCCACCACCTTGCTTTTCTCCCAGAAGCCTCCTGTAAACAGCTCTTTCATCAGCTCCTGATATTCCACTGATAAAGGGTCCGCTGCATTAAATCTGTGCAAAATCCCTGTAGTACGTTTTCCTTCTTTAGAGCGCTCCGGATTGGGAATCCGCAAGTCTACCCGTCTTTCTTCCATAATAATCTCCATTCCGCCGCCTTCGGTTGGCGGCACAAATAGTAATGAAAGTGTTCCAACTCTCTACACTGTGCTGTAAAATAGTTTGCAAGAAGCTACACTACAAAGCACGGGAGGAGGAGTTGTAATAACTTTCTTCGTTTTAGACAGCATAATAATCAGTGTAAGTTCTGCCTTTTCAAGCACAAATAAGTGGCATCATGAATCCGTACACTAAGAATTGTTTAAGCACCTTAGTTTAATTGTGTGGCAGTTCAGTCAATGGCTTCTTATCATTCACGAAAGGAGTCTGACTATGAAAGTTACTTATCAAACCTGTTGTGGTGTCGATGTTCACAAATCTTTTCTCGTTGCCACAAGTGTAAAAACCACTGGTGGCATTGAGCCTTCTTACCAAAAGAAGCGCTTTTCCACCTTTAACAGTTCAATTCTTGAATTCAAGCAATGGCTTCTCGACAATGATTGCCATGATGTCTGTATGGAATCCACAGGTAAATACTGGGTTCCTGTCTTTAATCTTCTGGAAGATGAGATCAATGTTGTCATTGCCAATCCCAAGTGGGTAAAGGCTGTGAAAGGCAACAAAGATGATACCAAAGATTCTAAATGGATTGGGGATTTATTCCGTCTCGGACTTGTCAAAGGCAGCTATATCCCTTGTAAGATAGTCCGTATTCTCAGGGAATACACTCGCTATCGTTACAAGCTTGTTTCCTGCCGTTCAAGTGAAAAGAATCGATATCAGAATACTCTTACTGTCTGTAATGTTGCATTAGATTCTGTTGTTTCCGATATCTTTGGGAAGTCATCCATGTCCATTATCGACTATCTGCTTGAACAATCGGGTACATCCATTAACCACGAAGAAATCGCATCCAAGCTTCTTCGGAGCCTCAAATCCAAAGAAGATGCTGTTATAGAATCCGTCGAAGGATATCAAATGACTGATGCCCAAAAATATCGTGTGCGCCTCGTCCGCGCACATATGGATTATATCACAGCAGAAATCAACGATGTTGATAAAATGATAGAAAATATGATTTTTTCTAATCCTGATTTTGAAAATGCTGTCCAGTTTCTCTGTACCATTCCGGGTGTCAAACGTGATAGTGCAATCACTATCATCTCCGAAATCGGTACTGATATGTCTCAGTTCGGGGGTTCCAAACGTTTATGTTGCTGGGCTGGTCTTACACCAGGCAGCAATGAATCTGCTGGTAAGAAGAAATCTGTTCGGATTACACGTGCCGGTGTCTACCTCAAACCTGCATTAGTACAGTGTGCTCATGCAGCCGTAAAATCTGATAAATCTCCTTACTACAAAAAGAAATATGAATCACTTGTTAAACGTCGTGGCAAGAAAAGAGCCATTATCGCTATTGCCCGTATGATTCTTACTGCCATCTACCAGATGCTGTCTACTGGTGAGCAGTGGAATCCGAGCGATCTTTACAAAATCGATATGCCTGTAGCTCTTGTTGAAAAACAAAAGGCAAAAGCTATCAAGCAAGCCAAGAAACTATTGCAACGGGAGGGAATACTTCCTCCTGATGAACCATTAGCTTCTTAATCTAATTCACTATATCTATAACACTCTAAAAAGTTGCCTGATTTAGACAGCTTAGTAAAGTGCACCCATTTATGGCTGTCCTCTACTTTCTTTCACACTAATCTCCTCCTGAAAACTTACTGTTTTATTTTGTTACCATAAATAATACATCAAATATCCTTTACCTGTATAGAGCTCCACCATAAAAAAACAGCTGGAAACCGAAGATTTTTCTACATCTTTGGATTTCCAGCCATTTCTATTTTTTCATTAACCCCTTATTCCGTTACCTGAATAATTGTCTTCAGAACTTCGCTTCTGTGCTCAAACGCATATTCAAAAGCTTCCTGGCTCTTCTCAAACGGGAACATTGCAGGTTCAATGTGTTTCAGGTCAATCTTTCCGGTTCTTACAGCCTCGATGGCGATCGGGTAGATGTTGCGGTAACGCCATACGCTTCGGATGTCAACTTCCTTGCGGGCAAGCTCGCCGAATACAAATGGAATCTCGCCGCTGGCATTTCCTACGTTTACGATCACACCGGCTGTCTTAACGTATTTCCAGGTAGATGCAAGTGTTACCGGGCTTCCGGCTGTCTCGAATACGATGTCACAACCCTCGCCGTCTGTATATTCCATTACCTTCTCCACAGCATCTTCATTCTTTACGTTGATGGCATAATCTGCGCCGTGCTGCAGTGCAAGTGCCAGTCTGTTCTCAAGCGCATCAGAAACGATGATCTTGCTTACGCCCATAGCCTTGCAGGCAAGCATTGTCATATATCCGATGGTTCCAACACCGATGATCAGCGCTGTTTTTCCAAGCTCTGCGCCACCTCGTCCTGCAGCGTGCATACCCACGGATAATGGCTCCAGCATAGTTCCTTCCATAGTAGATACGTTATCCGGAAGCTTGAAGCACCACTCAGCCGGGTATGCGAAATAATTTCTTAAAGCACCGTTTGTAGGCGGTTTCGCTGCTGCCAGGAAATGTACATCCGGGCAAAGATTGTATTTTCCAGATTTGCAGTACTGGCATTTTCCGCAAGGAACACCAGGCTCCAAGGCAACTCTGTCCCCAACCTTCAAGGTTGTAACATCTTTTCCAACTTCGATAACGGTACCAGCACTCTCATGTCCCAGAATGAAATCCGGCGGAGCCTTTCTTGTTCCGATGGCTCCATTCTGGAAAAAGTGCATATCAGAACCACAGATTCCACAATATTCAATTTTTACAACTACCTGATCTGCTGCTGCAACAGGCATTTCCAGCTCTGTTCTCTCTAGACGCTTTACAGAGCACATTTTCATTGCATAGTTTTTCATATCATATAACCTCTGATTAATTTGCAAAGATCATCATATCCGGCAATAAATGTGGTAAGGGTATCTCTGAATCCACCATAGGTAACGAATTCTTCCGGTTTCATTCCATTCTCCTCGAAGGATTTATGGAACTCCTCGATCTTGTTCAGCTCGTTCATGTATACTTCCGGAACCTGATCAGCCATACGGTCTTTTACTTCTACGTCACAAGCGTTCAAACGTTTGTGCCAGGAGTAGTTGATTGTCTGAACAAGGTCACCGCCAAGGATCTCACACCAGTGGTAAACATTTCTGTTTGCTGCGCTAAGCAGTCTTGTTGTATATCCTCTCTCTTTGTAAATACGGTATGCTTCTTTGATAACTGCAACACCGCTCCACTCAAGAGCTTCCGGAAGAACAACCTGTCCGGTCTTTGTTGTGTTCTTCTTTAACCAGTCATCGGTACGTCCGATCATGATGGTGCAGATCGGAGCCATCTGGCTGTTGTCAAGGCCTTCTGCCTCACGGCGTTTCAGACCTCTCTCTACTGCTTCTGCTACTGCTACTGCCTGTGCTACTGTAAAGGAAACAGTTGCATTAATGCTTATTCCACGGTAAGTAGCCTCTTCCATAGCCTCAACACCTGCTGCGGAAGCCGGGATCTTAACCTGCATATTTGGTGCAAGGCTATTGATCTTAACTGCCTGCTCAACCATTTTATCTTTATTTCTGTAATATTTTGCGTTTACCTGAAGGGAAAGGCGGCCTTTTTTGCCTTTGTTTGCCTCGAAAACAGGAAGGAGTTTTTTGGAACGGAGTGCACCGATCTCATAGATCAGTTCCCATGCGATATCTTCCTCAGAAGCATCCTTCATTTCCACTACCATCTCTTTGATTCGTTTTTCCCAGATGTTCAGCTCGTTTTTGATAACGTTTCCAACGATAATCGGGTTACTGGTAGCGCCTACGATTCCTCTTTTTAAACCATATTCCAGCTCTTCTTCTCCACAGGAATCCATCCAGATATCAGTCTGTGGGAACTCTACTGCTGCCTGATGAAGTTTTCCTAAATATTCCATTCTCGTTTCCTCCTTATTCTGTTGCTGTGCTGTCCCATGCTTCACGGAAAATACCTAAGCCGTGAGTGGTAAATGGGTGCTCAAAGCTTGCTTCATATACTGCAAGTCCACAGGTTACGATATCAATACCAGCCTCTGCCAGTTCGCTGATCTGTCTTCCGTTACGAACTGCTGCTGCAATGATCTCTGTCTTGTATCCATAGTTCTTGTAAATCTTAGCGATCTCTTTCAGATATGCGGAGCTGTCACCGCTGTTCTCTTTCCAGCCAACGAATGGGGAAACAAATTTTACACCAAGCTTTGCTGCCGGGATAGCCTGAGATGGGGAGAATACTAAAGTAACGTTTGTACGAACCCCTTCTTTCTCCAGTCTTCTTGCTGCGATCAGACCCTCTTTGCAGCATGGAATCTTAATGCAGTAGTTTGGGCTGTAGGAAGCAACTTCTTTTGCTGCTGCCACAATGTCATCTGCCTTGTCAAGATGTGGATTGATCTCGAAGGATACCGGGAAATCCTTTCCCTCAAGTCCTGCATCTTTCAGCCACTGTGCAATCTCTTTTACACAGGTCATAAATGGCTTTCCGCTTAATTTGATGTGTTTCGGGTTTGTGGTTACTCCATCGATTCCATAGTTCTCGTATGCATATTTAATCTCGTCTAATTTCGCACTGTCCAGAAAATACTTCATAATGATAATCCTCCTTAACCGTAAATCTGCTCTTCGATTTCTTTTACTTTTTTCTCTGCGTTTCTAAGGTTATTTGCTCTCCACTCTTCCAGGTTCTGTGTGAACTCTGTGTTCAAAAATGTATCTGCGATCTGGCATCCCACAACTTCGCCTGTGATCCAACCACCCATTGTAAGAATGTTGGCATTATTGATTGCTCTTGATTTCTCTGCTGCGTATGTATTCTCGCAAACTGCAGCGTATACACCTTTGTGTTTGTTTGCCACGATGGACATTCCCATTCCGGTTCCGCAGATGAGGATTCCTTTTTCAAATTCTCCGCCTCCTACTCTTGGAGCCACGTTCTCAGCTGCTTCGTAATAGAACATTGCATTCTCTTCGCTCTGAGAGCCTGCATCTGTTACCTCGTATCCAGCTTCCACAAGATGAGCCTTTACAGCCTCTTTTAACTGGAATCCGGATTTGTCTGAACCAATGATAATCTTCTTCATATTCTTACCTCTTTTTCATTGCAATGGCTACTTTCGCCGCTGCTATAATATCTTTTGCTGTAAGTCCGTATTTCTCTTTCAGATATGGAGTAAGTCCAACCTCTCCGAAGTGGTCCATAACGCCAACCTTCTTTACAGGTACCGGATCCTTCTCTACCAGAAGCTCTGCAACTGCGCTTCCAAGTCCACCGATTACGGAATGGTTTTCTGCTGTTACTGCACAGCCTGTCTTTGCAACACTTGCAAGGACCATCTCCTCATCAAGAGGTTTCACTGTATGGATATTGATAAGCTCTGCATGAATGCCCTCTTTTTCAAGCTCTTCCACTGCTTCCACAGCATCTGCTACCATGATTCCTGTAGCGAAGATACTTACGTCACTGCCCTCACGCATCAGCTTGCCTTTTCCCAGCTCAAAGGTTTCCCCATCTTCAAAAACCTTCACTGCATTTCTTCTTAAAAGTCGGATATATACAGGTCCGTAGTGGTCTACGATCTGTGGGAAGATTGCTTTTAACTGTGCGCTGTCAACTGGCTCGTAAACAATCATTCCAGGAATATTTCTCATAATGGAAACATCTTCCATGCTCATGTGGGTTCCGCCGTTGTACTCTGCTGTTACACCAGGGTCGCTTCCCATCATCTTTACGTTCAGTCCTGCATAAGCAACGGACAGGGTAACCTGGTCGCAAACTCGTCTGGTGGCAAAAGCTGTGAATGTATGGGTGAATGGAATTTTGCCCATTTCTGACATACCAGCTGCTGTTCCGATCATGTTTGCTTCCTGGATTCCAACATCAAATGTTCTCTCCGGATATTTCTCAGCGAAGCGGAAGGTTCCGCCAGCTTTCATAAGATCCGCTTCCAAAATAACAATGTCTTTATTTTTGGCGGCATATTCAATAAGCAGATCTACATATGTTTCCCGAAGCCATCTATCTTCTAAAACCATCATATTTCCTCCTTATCTATCATATCCACCGCTTTTTTCCACATTTCTTCTGTAATTGTCATGTTGTGGCAGGCAACCAGATTCTCTGCAAAGTAAACGCCTTTTCCTTTGATTGTATTTAAGATGATCATGGACGGACGTCCTTTTTCTTTCTTCGCATTGTCGATAGCGTAAAGGATCTGCTGGATATCATGTCCGTCAACAGACTGCACATCCCATCCGAAAGCTTTCCACTTGTCCTCAAGAGGATCCAGGGTGTTTACATCTCCTACATAACCATCAATCTGCATTTTGTTGTAATCAGTAAATGCGATCAGGTTGTCCAGCTTTCTGTCTCCTGCAAGAAGTGCTGCCTCCCAGATCTGGCCTTCCTGGCTTTCACCGTCTCCAATGATGGTGTAAACATTCAAGTCTCTCTTATCTGCCTGTGCTGCAAGAGCCATTCCTACAGCTGCGGAAAAGCCCTGGCCAAGAGAACCGGTTGTCATGTCTACGCCATTTGTCAGGCGCATATCACAGTGGCTTGGAAGATGTGTTCCAGGACGGTTCAGGGTGTCCAGCTCTTCCTCTTTCAGGAAGCCTTTTAACGCCAGAGTGGCATAAACTGCAGGGCCTGCGTGGCCTTTTGATAATACAAAACGGTCACGGTTTTCCATCTTTGGATTCTCAGGGTCTACGTTCATCACATCAAAGTACAAAGCAGCTAATACTTCGCAGATGGAAACTGCACCACCGATATGTCCAACGCCAAGTCCTCCGATGGTTTTCACCGTTAATTTTCTGATTTCTTTTGCTTTTTCATTCAGCATTTCTATTTTTTTGCTCATTTTACTGTCATTTCTCCTTTCGGTTACTTACCTCATGGACTGATACATTTCATTTAATATTTCATCTGTAATCTCTACAGGGTTATTTAACATATTCGGATGATGGCTGGTCTTAACCAGTTCTGCAACCTGCTCATCTGTTAAATTGAAGTCTTTCAGGTCAAGTCTCAGGCCAAGATCTACCTTCAGCTCATGGATGGCATCTGCCAGTGCATAGGTATCAGCGAAACCGAGCTTCCTTGCAAATTCATGAACTCTTCCGTTCTCTACCTCAGCATTGATTCTTGCAAAGCAGTCCAGGGTCAGGCCACAAGCCTCGCCGTGTGGAATATGATAGAGATTGGTCAGCGGGAAGGAGCAAGCATGGGAGCTTGTTGTCTTTGGAAGAGTAAATGCAAGACCAGCGATAACGGATGCCTCTGCCATTTTTGCTCTGGCTTCTTTATCCTGTGGATCTTTGTAAGCTCTTCTCAAATATTTGAAAACGATCTCGCAAGCATGAAGTGCAAGTGCATCGCATACAGGCTGATGACCTTTGCTCCAGAAGCCTTCCAGTGCGTGGCACAGAACGTCGATTCCGGTGCTTGCTGTGATTCTCGGAGGTAATGTGTAGGTCAGCTCCGGATCGATCATTGCGATAGACGGATAGAATCCATTAGAAACGATAGGGCCTTTCTTTCCAAGCTCATGGTCGCTTAATACTGCAACACAGGTAACTTCACTTCCGGTTCCTGCTGTTGTGGGAACTGCGATCAGTGGAAGATGTTTCTGTGGCATCGGTACGCCGGTTCCATGATAGGTTCTTACGGATTCACCTTCACGGAAACACATGGTTGCAGAAGCTTTTGCACAGTCAAGAGCACTTCCACCGCCCAGTGCAACTACGAACTCAATATCATTCTCACGGATGAGTTTTGCGCAGGCATCTACTTCTTTTACCTCAGGGTTCGGGGAAACCTCTCCGTAAACACAAACCAGTGTGCCGTCGCTGTCTTTCACGATCTTATCTGCCAGACCGTTTGTAAGGAAAAACGGGTCACTTACCAGGATTCCTCTTTTGCATCCCATGGATGCTGCTACGTCTTTAACTTCCTTCACGATTCCTTCACCGAAACGAATTGTTACCGGCTGTATATATTCCCACTTCATACCTGTACCTCCTGTTTGATACACTTTTAATTTTTATCTTTTATTTTTATCTGCTGGCATGGCTTTTTGCTGCATGAGGATTCCCAATGCTCCAAGAATTACAACAGCCATTCCGATATACTGTTTTCCCACCATGTGTTCTCCGAAAAGAACGAAGGTAATGATCGTTGAAACGATGGGCATAAACAAAAGGAAAACTTTTACCAGCCATACAGGATAATTTCTAAGGTTATGATAATAAACTACGTATACCAGCGTCTGTCCTGCTGCTGCAAATAACAGTGCCAGTGCCACATATTTATCAGTAAAAATATTCTGTACTTCTTTTACAGTTCCGGCAATGAGAGATGCCGCTGTAAAAAATATCATTGTGATAAAGTTGTTATAAAAAGCAACTACATCATCACAGATCGGGTTTTTCTTATCCAACTGCACGCTTTTGATCACGAATGCATTGATGGAAACAAACAATGCACTGAGCAGGAAAAAGATATTTCCCGGTTCAGCGATCTTGAAGTTGGTAAAGTCAATTCCCATTACCATGAATACGCCGAACAGCATCACAAAGGTGCAAACCCATGCTTTCCATGTAAATTTCTGTTTGTAAACGATGACTGATATGATGTTTACCATAAGAACGTCACACTTGAGAAGCGCTGTTCCTGTAGCTGCTGAGGACATGGACAAACCTAAGAACGCTGTCCAGTCCAGCAGAAAGCCAAGGGTTCCGATCATTACCAGTCTTGCTCTTACCCCTTCTGTTTTCCATAACAGTCCAAGTTCGCCTCTTTTGGCCATGATCACGATCAGGGCCAGCATAACCACAAAACGAATGGAAAGGCCTGAGGTAAAGGAGGATGTAAATCCTACCAGCTTTTGGCTCGCCACGTAATAGGTTCCCCATATTACTGGCAGGATCAGCAATGGAAAAAGTGACTTTTTTTCTTCTGCCATAATTACCACCACTTAATCTGTTTTGTTACATACTCTCTCAGTTCGATAAATTCCGGAGATGCAATGTCTCTCGGTCTTGGAAGGTCGATGATCTTCTCTTCCTTAATAGTTGTAGGTTTCTGAGATAAGATCAGGCACTTCTCAGACAGGTAAACAGCCTCTTCAATGTTATGAGTAATGAAAAGTACTGTACTTCCTGTTTTCTGCCACAGCTTGATAACCTGATCCTCAAGGTAATAACGTACCTTGATATCCATCTGTGCATAAGGCTCATCCATCAGAAGCAGGTCTGGATGAAGTGCGAAGCTTCTTCCGATTACAACACGCTGCTCAAGAGAAGCACTCAGTTCTCGTGGATAGGATTTCAGAACCTCTGTAAGTCCTAAGGATTCCGCAATTTCTTTTGTTCTCTCTTCGATTGTTTTCTGGTCTACTTTCTTTATTTTCAGGCCGTACTGAAGATTTTCTTCTACAGTCAGCCATGGATATGCAGATGGCTCCTGGAAAACAAAGGCGATATTGTGTTTCTTCGGGTCTGCCGGCTCTCCGTCGATTAAGATCTGTCCTGATGTTGGCTCGATCAGTTTTACCAGAAGGTTCAGGAATGTAGTTTTTCCACATCCTGTAGGACCTACAATACAAACGAAGTCTCCCTTCTTTACGTTAAATGAAATATCATTCAGTACAAGAAGATCACCGAACTTCTTTGTCAATCCTACTACTTTTACTTTTGTATCATCACTCATTTTCTGCCCTCCGTTAAATATCCAGATCTGTATTGTCTACGATCTCATTTCTATATTCCAGGAAAGCTTTATCTGTATAGCTTCTCGGACGAGGCAGATCTACTACGTATTCTTTCTTGATTTCTGCCGGTCTTGAAGAAAGAAGCAGGATTCTGTCACCAAGATAAAGAGCTTCCTCTACGTTGTTTGTTACAAAGATAATTGTCTTTTTATTCTTTTCCCAGATTTTGATGATCTCATCTTCCATCTGGTATCTTGTCTGTGCATCCAAAGCTCCGAATGGCTCATCCAGAAGAAGGATATCGGATTCAGATGCATAGGCTCTTGCGATTCCAACACGCTGTTTCATACCACCGGAAAGCTGTTTCGGAAGAGAATTCTCAAATCCTTTCAGTCCAACCAGATTGATGTATTCCTGAGCTTTTTCCTGACGTACTTTTTTGTCAACGCCTTTTAACTTCTGGCTCATCTCTACGTTTCCCATAACTGTTTTCCATGGGAACAGAGCGTATTTCTGGAATACCATTCCAAGGTCGCCCATCTTCGGTCTTCCACCTGCAAATTCAATGGTTCCGGATGTTTGTTTCTCCAGATTTGCAAGGATGTTCAGAAGAACTGTTTTTCCACAACGGCCTGGTCCAAGAAGAACAAGGAACTCGTTTTCATGTACTTCAAAGGACAGGTTGTTTAATACTTCCACTTGTTTATCTCTTGTCTCATATACTTTGGAGACATTTTTTAACTCTATTTTGTTTTTGAGAACTGCCATGGACAAAGCACTCCTTCCAGTTTACTTAAAATTGTAGACAGAAGCATACTGACAATTCCGATTACCAGCATACATACAACGATGAGCGCTGTATCACCAGATTCCTGTCCACGTACGATCAGGAAACCAACTCCCTGTTTCGCAACGATCATCTCAGCTGCAACTACACACATCCATCCACTTGATAAAGCAGTTCTGATACCAGCCAGGATTGCCGGAACAGTTGCAGGAAGTGTGATCTCAAGTAAGATCTGTCTTCTGTTTGCTCCCAGTACCTTACCGGCACTTACAAGCAGCGGATCGATTTCTTTAATTCCTGAATAAGTATTCAGAACAATCGGAACAAATGAACCAATAAATACAATGATGATCTTTGATGTCTCACCAATTCCAAACCATAAGATGATAAGCGGAATCCATGCGATTGGCGGGATAGGACGGAGCATTTCAAAGATTGGGTCAACAACTGCATTGAAGGTTTTGCTCCAGCCAAGGCCTACACCAAGTCCAACTCCAAGAACGATAGCAAAGAAGAATGCGATCAGAACTCGTCTTAAACTTACCCAGATATGTACTGGCAGGATTGCCTGTGAAATTGGGTTTGTCATAATGTTCAGGAATTTTTCCCAGGTGGCCAGCGGTGTAGGGATCATACTGTTCTCAGCGCTTGATAACCACACCCATGCCAGGATAAAGATTCCTATTGAAACAACCGGCAGTACATAATACCATTTTTTCGTCTCTTTACTATCCATTGTCTCTGTACCTCCATGGTGCTACTTTCTTTTCAAACAATCCCAGGATTCCATTGAGCATGGCTCCTGTTAAACCAATCGTAAACATACCAACAATAATGATGTCCGGACGGATAATGGTACGGCCCATCTGGATCATGTAACCAAGGCCACGGATGGAAGCAAGCATCTCTGCTGCTACCAGTGTTGTCCAGGATGCGTTCAGGGATAAGCGGATTCCGGTGAAAACCATATTCATGGAAGATGGGATACATACTGTGGTAAATATCTTCCAGTCACTGGCCCCGAAGGTTTTCGCCACATTTATCAACGTGGCATCCGTTAGCCTGATTCCTAAGTAGGAGTTGATAACATTTGGTACGAAAGCAGCTACAAAGATAATGAATACTTTTGCAGACATTCCGATACCCATTGTAAGGATTACAATCGGGATCCATGCGATCGGAGGGATTGGTCGGATAATTTCAAATAATGGGTTCAGCAGGAAATCTGCCACTTTGTAATATCCCATGATCCATCCCAGTGGAACACCGATTATAGTTGCGATAATAAAACTTG
Source organism: Ruminococcus sp. J1101004sp1_RTP21198st1_B9_RTP21198_201120 (assembly GCF_040924245.1). NCBI lineage: Bacteria > Bacillati > Bacillota > Clostridia > Eubacteriales > Oscillospiraceae > Ruminococcus > Ruminococcus sp. J1101004sp1_RTP21198st1_B9_RTP21198_201120. The sequence goes on from NZ_JBCOMI010000005.1 coordinate 16,232, forward strand.
TAAGAGCAAGCTTTAAGCTCTGGAAGAAATGCTGTGGAAGTGTGGAACCATCTGGATTTGCATTTGTCAGTTTATATATAAACGTCTCCACAACTTCTGACGGAGCATTCAATGATCTGTGTGAAACCCAGCCAAGCCGCACAGCGGCTTCCCAGACTCCAAAAAATATAACAAGTCCCAGAATACTGAGCATTCTGTATTTCATCTTTCCATTAGAACGTTTATTCATATGTTTATATCCCAATCACCTTTCCGATGTTTATAAGTAATGCCGGCATAAAAACAGTTTCTGTTCTCATACCGGCAATACACGTCTACAGAAATTACTCCATAGAAATACCTTTTTCCTCTGCTATTGCACGAATGAATTCGCCATCAACAAAACCGTTTTCTTTTAATGTAGTCATGTCATCGTCTGTGTAGGTTCCCTGATCGATAAAGAACTGAACGATCTTATTAACAACTTCATCAGCTTTTGTATTTCCAGCTTCGCCTTTGAAGTATTCAACATTCTCTTCCAGAGTAGGAAGTGGTCTGTCCTCTACGAAACGTCTTGCTAGTTCCTCATCTGTGTCAATTCCGTTATCCAGCTGCATCTGAAGCAGATATTCACTCTGGGTATCGATATCGTCTTTGTATTTTCCGGAAATTTCGTAATAATTCTTAACCCATGCATAAACTGCATCCCAGTTTTCTTCGATTGCCTGCTCGGAAGCAACGAGAACGGTTGGCATTGTCTCGCCGGAAGCCTCACCGCTGGAAGCTTTTACCCAGCCTTCTTCCTCAGCCTGATAGGACTGTGGATCCCAAAGAGCTACGATGTCGCCCTGGCCAGCTTTGAATGCGGTGTATGCGGATGGAACATCCATGTGTACGATACTTACATCGTTCTGGGTAAGTCCCATAGCACTTAAGGTTGCGATCAGCATATAGTGAGCACTTGTTTGTGTTGGGCAAAGGATTGTTTTGCCTTTCCATGTGTCTGCATTTCCAAGGATGTCCGGATATCCTTCAACCTCTCCTGAAATCGCTGCGATGTCACTGTCTGCACGTACCCAGTAGTCAACGGAAACTGTATCATCAACACTGAATCCTACGATCTTAGCGTTGTAAGCGATTCCTGCTGCGATTGCCGGCGGTGTTCCACAAGCTCCTGCATCCCACTCGTTAGCTCCAAGTGCCTCGTTCTGGGTGTTTCCTGATGAGAACCACAGGATTTCTGTGTTAAGTCCGTTCTCCTCAAAGATTCCTTCCTCTTCCCCAATGTAAGATGGTAGTGCGTGGCTGTAGGGCTGATGGCTTAATGTAATGGAAAGATCATCAGCGGATACAACGGTGGCAGCCCCCACTGTCATGACCGTTGTTAAAATTGTTGCTACAACCTTCTTTGCTGTTTTGTTCATAAAATACCTCCTTCATTTTGTTTACTGAATATGTGTACGTTTTATTAATCAACTTTGTTAATTAATATGGTTGTATCATACTATATCGTTATTCATTTGTCAATCTGTACAATTATACATATATTTTGATTTGTTTTTGTGCATTTTGTCATTCAATAATATGACTAATTTGGATTTTCCCATTTTTTCCCTTGCATTATATAGATATATCTCGTATAATTACAGTAAGCATTTTTATTTAATTAAGAATCTTAACTATTCAAATAATTAAGATTCTTTATAAATGCATTCCATAAGACAGGAAGGAGCATTCGTACCGTATGAATAATATCAATTCTGCGTTCCTTGAGACAAAAGCAAATAACCGCCTGAATGCGCTGCGGCTGCTTTTCGCCAACGAATCCCTTTCCCGCACGGAAATAGCCAGTTTTCTCGGAATATCAACAGCGGCAGTGACATCTATAGTAAACGAGTTTTTAGAAAGTGGTCTTATCATACAGTGTGAAGAAAGTGTAGATTCTCCTAATAAGAAGGCGGGACGCAAACAAAGCCCATTAAAGATTAATTATGACTGGAAGTACATCGTCTGCTTTGACATACATCCGGCATCTGTTAATATCGCCATTACCAACCTTCACGGAAAGCTCATTGTGGAAGAGCCTTTTACATTTTCTTCTAATTGGAATAAGAAGGAGTTCTGCTCAGAGCTTGCCAAGGAGTGTATCAAGATTTTGTGGAATCATTCTATCCATTTGAATCAGATCCTGGGTGCCGGTGTTTCTGTGATCGGACCGGTAAACCACCTGGAGGGAATTGCCCTTCACCCTTATCGTGTTTTTGAGGGGCCGGTTCCTTTTAAGGAACTGCTGGAGAATGAACTTCCATTTCCTATTACTGTGGAGAGCAATGTTTGTGCCTTTCTCCAGAGTGAGCTTCTTTATAGAACGAATATTGAGAACGCACAGAATATCCTGATGCTGAAGTGGGGACCTGGAGTGGGTTCTGCTACTGCGATCAACGGACATATTTACAAGGGATATAATTATCAGTCTTCTGAGATTGGGCATAATCACTTTGCCAAGGGAAAAGGAGCGAAATGTATCTGTGGACGGAATGGATGTCTGGAGACTTTGATTTCTGAGGCGGCGATTATTGATCACATTAAAGAGCTGATGCACTCTGAGAATGGGAAGGATATTCTGGAATTTTCCAAAACTGTGGGAGAGCCTTGCTCTGCCAATCTGGAGAGTTATCTGAATCATCCCAATCAGGAGCTTCGGGAGTATGTTTCCAAGTGCTCTTTTGATCTTGCAGAAGTGACCAACAATGCCATTCTTATCCTGGCACCGGATAAGCTGGTGCTTTTTGGGGATATTTTCGAGCACGATTCTATTGTGTCTCTTTTTACCGAACAGTTAGTTGAAATAAACTCCACCCTGCCGGAACAGTTCTGCGTGAAGAGCACCTTCCGAAAAAAGAAAAAATATATCGGGTCTACGGCCATTGCTGTAGAGAACTTTTTGCTTTCCTAAAAGTGTGGAAATGGGAATCCACCGAACCGGCAGTGTTTCCGGGACGGTGGATTTTTTGCGTGGTGCCCCATGTGCCGAGGGCTCCGCCCGCTCTTACTCCTTGGGGCGGTGGGGCTTCGCCCCACGGGATTAGCGCAGCGTCGGGTTTTGGGTGGATTTCAATTTTATATGGAATAAGCTCCTAAAATCTGCTATTATAGAAGACGTTGAATGTACAAATTTATTTTAAACGACAGAGGTGTTAGACATGAGTTGGTATAACGAGGCAGTTTTTTATCACATTTATCCACTGGGTTTGACGGGGGCGCCGAAGCAGAATGAGTATGGGGAGCCTGTGCATAGGCTGAATACGCTTCTTCCGTGGATCGATCATATTAAAGAAATCGGGTGCACCGCTTTATATATAGGTCCTTTATTTGAAAGTGTGGGACATGGTTATGAGACTACTGATTACAGGAAGCTTGACTCCCGTCTGGGTGACAACGAGGATCTGAAGAATTTCGTTGCAACCTGCCATGAAAAAGGGATCAAGGTTATCTTCGATGGCGTATTCAACCACACCGGACGTGACTTTTTCGCATTTAAAGATATTCAGGAGAAGCGACAGAATTCACCTTATGTAAACTGGTACTGTAATGTGAACTTCTCTGGAAATACCGAATACAACGATGGTTTTTCCTATGAAAACTGGGGCGGATATAATCTTCTGGTAAAATTAAACCAGCGCAATCCTGATGTGCAGAACTACATCTGCGATGTGATCCGTTTCTGGGTTTCTGAATTTGATGTGGATGGTATCCGTCTTGACGCTGCGGACGTTCTGGACTTTGATTTTATGAAACAGTTGCGCCGCACCGCTGAGGAAGTGAAACCGGATTTTTGGCTGATGGGCGAAGTTATCCACGGCGATTACAGCCGCTGGGTAAATGGCAGCACCCTTCACAGTGTTACAAATTATGCACTTCACAAGGCTCTTTACAGCGGACACAATGACCATAACTATTTTGAGATCGCGCACACTGTAAAATATCTGCAGAACATGGGCGACCTTGATCTTTATAATTTCGTGGACAACCATGATGTAGAACGAATTTACACCAAACTTTCCAATAAGGCGCATTTTGCTCCAGTTCATGTGCTTCTCTACACCCTTCCGGGAGTTCCAAGTATTTATTATGGTTCTGAATTTGGAATTGAGGGACGTAAGGAAAGAACCTCAGATGACAGCTTAAGACCAGCCTTAAATCTTGCTGATTATGCTGACGCAGTGGAGAAAAATCCTTGCACAGCTCTTATTGCTGCTCTTGGAAAAGTCCGCCAGAATACACCGGCTCTTAATTATGGAAGCTATGCAGAGCTTATGCTCACCAACCGCCAGTATGCTTTTGCCCGTGACCTGGATGGGGTGCGTGTGATCGTCACTGTAAATAATGATGACAATGCCGCTTCTATGGATCTGGCTGCTGGAAATGCAGCTGAGTATGTAGGTACTCTGACCGGTGAAAAAGTTTCTGTAGAAAATGGACGCATTCATGTAACCGTTGCCGGAAACAGCGGCAATATCTGGGTTCCGACTGGGGATATGCCAGAGTATAAGCCGGTAGAGATGAATGCAAAGGCACCGGAAACTACTAATACAACAGTTAAGGCTGACAACGCAGACCAGACAAAAGAGGAAGCTGCTGCCACTGTCGCAGAGCAAAATACAACTCCGATCTCTCAGGCACTGAAAAATGCTGCGAATACGGACAGCATAAAGGAAACGGTTGCGACTACTGTAGGTAACTCTGATTGCACCGCAAATGCTTCTGAAAAAGCAGCTGATGGTACAACATCTAATACTACTACCGCATCCGAACCAGCCTCCGAAAAATCTCAGATAACCGTAGACTGGTCCAAGTCCCCAGAGGACATGACCGTAGAAGAGCTTCAAGCCGGAATCCTTGCGAAAATGGCAAACAATGGTCCGGTAACCGACCAGATGAAGAAAACCGTTTATGACAATATCTGGCATGATTCCCTGGTGAACTGGCTGAAGAGCTTCCGCTGATTTGCGGCAGCCACCAGGATCTTATGCCTGCATAAATACAAAACGCCAGAATGAAATTCGCTTTACCGCATGATAAAGCTTTTCATTCTGGCGTTTTTTATTTCTCAGTCTCTAAACCATAAAATCCTATTTTTAACGGTAGCCTTTCAAATATTCCTTCTGTTCAGACGTAATCCGATAGCTTTCCACTGCCTTCTGGATAGTCTTTTTATGTACCCAGTCCGACAGTCTGTGCTGCTCAATATAAGGTACTGCAGCATCCCATTGCTTGGCCAGAGCGGTGGCAAAATACCAGGCAATCATCATGTTTACATAATATTCCTGTGATTGTACGCCAGCTGCCATTTCAAGATACTCCGGGGAAAAATCCTCGTCCAGAAAAAGGCGCATAAGCATGCCGATCCCGTAGCGAATAGTGTAGGTTTCAGTGGAGGCGATCCACTTCCGGACCTCTTCTAATACTGCTTTTTTGTTCTTACGGAAACACTTTGGCTCTGGGAAATCACAGGTGGCCCAGTTGTCGATATAGGGCAGGAATCGCTGTACTTCTTCCATACATTTCGGATAGTCCTTTATCCCAGTGATCAGCATCATATGAAGGTTATTTTCCTCATAAAACTGGTGAGGAAGCTGCTGCAAAAAGTCCTCTAATTCCGGAGTACCGGCGAATACTTTTGCAAAATTCCGAAGCACAGGAGTACGGATTCCAATAATCTTTTCCTTGGCTGTTTCGGGCATTAATTTGCTGTGGAAATCCCGATATTTTATATCCTGTAATTCGAATAACTGCTTCTGCAATTCCGTTAATTCTGCCATACATACTCCCTTTTTTTCAGCCTATAACAGACATTTTCCTCTAATCTTCAACGAAATTGAGGTTTTCAACTGTCGTCTTTTTAATTTACATAACATTTTACATAATGCTTTTGACTTATCTGAAACACTTATAGTTGATGTCAATTTGAGCAAATTCTATTCTGCTTTCTCTGCTGCCTCCAGGCTTGCCATCAGAAGCTCATAGAAGTCATCTTCCCCCTCCAGCTTCGGGGAGTTTTCTCCACCGCCATTGGTACTGCGGCGCATGGTGGCATAGAAGTCTTCTCCGGCAGATACCAGGTCCATTTCATACAATTCATAACCAAGTTCCCTGCATAATCTGCAAAAAACAGTGAGAGGATCCTTTTCCAAACGGGTTGCCAGAAGCTTTCTTCGAAGTTCACCATCTTTCAGTGCATCACCTTGCAGACGGTCCAGAATTTCCAATGTTGTCATATGCGGTACCTCCTTTTTTGCAGCTATGCTCACAGAAGGCTGTTGTGAACTCTACTCACCACTCAAAAGCATTCTTATCAGACATGCTGGCATTCCTGTTCCAGCTTCAGCTGTGTTATTTTCATATATTTTAATACCTCAGCTATCTGTGCGCAACTGTTAATTTCAGGATTCATCTGCAATCCAGCAGGTTTTCTAGAGCGTGTTTAAAAAAGGCTTTCTGCAAGATGTGCGTCACAATTTGTGGGAGATTTCGCCCGGATGAGGGCGCCGTAGCGGGCTACGGCAACCGAATTCGGGTGAAATCTCCCGCAAAGTGGGGCGTGCAGATTGCGGGAATGATTTTTCAAACACGCTCTAATACCAGTTAGTACATCGAAAATTAAGTATCTGCTATATTGACGCAGGATGATTTCTTCATATGCAAGGCGGAGAAAGGAGGCGTAGCGGTGGCTACGGCGACCGACGACAACGCAGCAGATGAAAAATCAGACAAGTCAATATGGCAGTTACTTAATATTCGATGTACTAGTCATACTGCATTGTGATATTCCTCCACATAACTCTGCTTCTGATCTGTCATTACTAGCATCACTTCATCCATAGCCGGGCCGATATACTGGATCTTATCTGGAGGAGCGGCGATAATAAGCTGTAATGGAAGGCGTCTCAGGAATTCCAAAACGCCGCCGATTCTTTCATCATCCATGTTATTAAAGGCCTCATCAAAGAGCACCAGTCCAGCTGCCTCGCCACCAATATTATTGCTGTAAAGCTGCACAAAAGAGGCTGCCACTGTCACATAAAACGGGGTCTGTGTCTCACCGCCGCTCTTCTCTTCACATACCTTGGAATAGTAAGAATAGGTGCCGTCATTATGAATGATCTTAATGTCATAATCCATGTAAGTACGGTAATCCGTAAACTCGTCAAGAGCCTGTGCACTGTTATCTCCACTTACCGAAAGCTGTTCAAACAGCTCCTCGATTACATCTTTATGAGCCTCATGGAAGATTCCCGAAAATAGGGATTCGCCTTGTGTCACATTGAAATCATCCATGATCATTTCATAATAATTGCGGTATTTTTTACTTGGCATAAACTGGAATTCATAGCGTTCACTGCTAAAATCAATGCCCTTTAACGCCTTGTTCAGTTCCTTAAATTCCCCCTGGGCAAGCTTCATATTCTCCTGTAATTTCGCCAGAAACTGCTCATGAAATTCTGTTTCTGCCGCTTTATGGGCAGACTGTACTTTCTCCTCATAATCAAGAAGTTCAGAGTTTTTCAAACGTTCATATACCGCCTCAAATTCAGGAAAACCATCCAGACTGGCAGCTGCACCAAAATCATGCTCGGTCTTATACTCCACCATGGCATTTATCATATTGTCTTTGGCAATCTGACATCTCTCACTGTTATATTTTCTCTTATTAGAAGGCAGTTTATAAAAATATTCACTTTGAAACTGCTCAATTGATCTTACTCCCAGAGCCTCCTTATATTCCCGATTCCAGCTATTTAAACGTTCTCCCGCATCTGCTGCAAGAGTGGTTACCTCACTCTTTCCGGTAATCTGTTTTTCCAGAAGTGTCTGTTTTCTGGCAACCAAATCCTGGATCCGGGCACGCATTCCACCGATTTTTTCCGTGTCGGAGCTGATGGTGTAATCCAATCCCCTAAGCATTTTTTCCAGCTCATCCAGCTGCAGCTGCTTCTGGATCAGGGTGGAATTTTCTTTCAGTTTTCGTATATTTTCCTCACATTTATCAATGGATTTATTTAACATACGAAGGGTAGCGATCACATCCAGACGGTACTTAATATCCACGTCACTTTCTGTAGAAAGAAGTCCCAGAATCTCTTTTGTGTCAGACAGCTTTTTCTCCTGATTTTCCATTGTTTCACTAAGCTTCTGAAATTCTTCTTCAGCCTGTGCCAGCTGTACGGTAAAAGCATTTTTGCCGATAAACGGCACACGAAATACCTCTGGTTTGATGGCACTTGCCACACAGTTCTGATATCTCATACAGCCCTTTGTGATAGAAACAGAATACTTTTTCAGGTCTTCGTAACGCTCGCACATCTGTACTTTTCCAAGGAGCATGTTGCTGTACTGACGGGCATATTTGTTCTGGGATGTGACTACTTCTGCCAGAGTTCCAGCAGGCGCAGTGTCGTATTTTTCCAGATCTTTCGTGTTGATCAGACCTACTCCGTAAACCTTTTTCTCTCTTCGAAGACGGTCATAAATACCAAGTGCAATATCGAAGTTCTCCGGTTCTACAAGCACATAAAAACGCTGCGTATTCAGATACCCCTCTATTGCGTTTCGCCATTCCTCATCCTTAATTTCCAGCATTTCGCAGAGCACTCCAGGCTGGATTTCTCTTCCAATACCCGCAAATTCTTCCTGTACAGACTCCACAAGAAGCTCTACTCCAGATGGATAAGTCAGCTTTTTGCGTTTCAGTTTATTGATCTTTTTGCTTAATTTCTCCCATTCTGTCTGGTTCTGATTCAGCCGGATCTTCAGCTGCGCCTGCTCTTCCTGCAGTTCTCCATAGCGCATCTGTTTGAAATGGATTACATCATCTGTAAGGCTCTTTATTTCTGTTACATTGATATCACCATCCAGAGTTTGAAGTTTTTTCCGGTATTCACGGATACAGGAAGCGAAATCTACGCCAGTTTCATTTTCTGCATTTGCAGACTGACTCATTTCGGTAGAAACTGCTGCAGAATATCTGGAAGTGTTCCCTGCCCCCATAGTCTGCAATAAACTCTCGCAGTCCCTGGCCGCCTGAGCCACGCTCTTCTTCAATTCCGTCTCCTCATTCAGAGCTTCCTGTCTCTTATCCCGAAGCCTTTTCAGCTCTTTTTTCTCCTCTTCCAAAGCTACAAATTCCTGGTTATGGCGCAGTTCTACACGGATATTTGTGGCAATTTCCTGCTTTTCAGAGCGCTCTTTCTGAAGCATTTCCAGCTGGGTTTTCGCCTGGGAAAGACGGATTTCTTCGTTCTTTCTGGCAGTTTCCAGATTGGAAAGCTGTCCTTCCACAAGCTCCAGCTCACTACGTTTCAGGAAATACTCGTACATCCTGTCCTTTTCAATACGCTCCTGTACACGCTGGTACAATTCCTGTATTTTTTTCAGTTTTTTCATGCGTTTTTTCACGTTATCAAGGGTACGTTCCATATCCTGATAAGTACGCACATTCTCCCGAAGTACATCAATATTGACTTCTTTTTCATCCAGCACGTAAGAGTAAACAAAGTCCTTAATATCGTCGATTGGCTTAAATGCAAGCGCTTTTGGAATCAGACGGAAAAACTTATCTTCAATCCTTCCAAGTCTTGCTGTGACCATTCTACGGGCTTCTACATTGGTCTTGCACCACTGGCGGATATCAATGTTGGAACCACGGAATTCTGCAATGGATTTCACCTGGTTTCCGTACAGGAAAAGATCATCTGAGATCCTGGTATTCTCCATCAGATACCGCACTGTAGTCTCCTGGCCCTCAGAAGCAGAGTCCACAACAGCACCGATAATGAAATATTTATCCTTGCTTTCCTCATAAAATTCCAGGGCAACATGAGCGCTGATCTCACCGGTACGCTCATAAGGCTGGTTTTCCTTTCCTGTTTTACAACGGATATATCCGGTAAGCCTTCGCTTGCCATTCTCGTGGGCCGCCTTATTAAAATAACCGGTGGAACAGATGATCACAAACTGGATTGCGTCCAGAAGAGTGGATTTTCCAGCGCCGTTTTCACCAGATAAAAGAGTGGAATCTCCAAACTCTATGGTACAGTTATTAAACCTGTGCCAGTTAATCAGCTTCATCCTCGTCAGTTTCTTCATCGCTTTCGTTTCTTCCCTTTCTGTATGTCTCAAGTTTCTCATATGTTGCCTTAATGTCTTCTGCACGTACCACCATCAGAATGGAGTCGTAAATCAGAACACGAGATTCTTCATCTCCCATATCCTTATCCAGAAGCTCCACGATCTGATATCTTCGGAACAGGCTCAGGGCATTTCGCATGGTGGTTTTGTCGATTAATCTGTCACGGATATTAAGACTCACAAACTTATCCTGAATGTCTCCAAGGTTTACGATTACTTCCTCTATTGCGGAAAGCTCACGCTTCTTTTCATCGTAAAGGATTCGCAGGATCAGAAGTACAATGGAATCATAAAGCTTCAGATTCATCCGGTTATACCCTCTCGGACTGGTCAGCTGAATCACTCCATATTCCTCGTTTATCTCAAGACGATAGCCAAGAACGCCCAGATATTCTTTAAATTCTTTCCTGTATTTCAGCACAAAATAATAATCTGCTTTGGTATTCTGGTTTCCTTTGCACAAAAAGCAGGTTCCCAGAAGACGGTTGCAAACCCTGCTGAAATTATCCTTTTCTCTTTGCAGCATTCCTTCCAGATATTCCATTTTCTCTCCTCCGTATCCGAAAATCTTTAAAACGGTAGCCGTTTACTTCCCGTTCTTCCAGCGTTTCTATTACATATCCCATATTTTTGCGCTGACCGTAAAGGCGCACATAAATCAGTTTGATAAAATCCTCTTCATTATTGAGAGGAAGCTGGCTTGCTTCCAGCTCATCCTTTTCCGCCAGATAACGGTTTACGTAGTTCTGAATTTTCTCTACACTAATCACTTTCCGGATCTTTTCTGCCATCTTTCTCATTTTCTCACGGCGAAGCTCTTCGTCTGGTTCCTCACTCTCCAGACTGGAGGGGATGAATTCCTTTTTGCCTTCTACTGCCAGATACAGAGAACTTTGTTCCAGAATAGAGCACTGGTAAATACGCACCAGATCATCCAGAAAATCAATGCGGTAGATTCCCCCAAGATCCATATTTTCCCGGTTGATTTCTTCATTAATTCCCATGAGTATTTCTTTCAGCTGCCCCCGCACATCTTCATTTCCTGCCAGGAGAAATTTGGCACGGTTGATGGCAGCTCGCTGGTACTGGGTATTTTTCTGGTTGATTTCCTGAAGAATCTCGTCCATATTGCGGAAAGCCTCAATAATTTCGTGAAGATAACGGTAGGTCAATTCCCGCCCCTCTTCCTCGGAAACCTCCCGGATAGCTGCAATCTCTGCAGATGCCTTTTCCAGAAATTCCTCATTGTGGCTTCTTTTCTCCAGGCACTGCATAATTTCCGGACGAAACTTGGAAACATTGTCAGAAGTCAACAGGCGGTGGTAGGCTTTGTCTACAATATTGGTAATGTAGTCGTTAAACAGTGCATCCATAATCTGGGCAACCGTGCTGTGTCTGGTAAGGTCATCAATGTAGTGTTTGATGTTGGAATTGAGGTTTTTCAGACCAGTGATCAGGTAGTCAGTGTTTTCCCAGATCTGCATGAGCACGATACCCGGCTTATCCATGGTGCCTTTTACCAGACTGTAGATGGTATAAATGTACCCCTGGTATTCAATTTGTTTCCCATCTGCGATATCCAGGAGTGTTTTGATTATTTTCACAGCGTATTCCTTGAAGTTTACACGCTGTACGTAGCTTTTGTCTGTTTCCACTTCGATCCAGCCGTAGTATTCCAGGCGGCGCAAAATGCCGTTAGCCCGGCTTCGGCTGTCATCAGCCTGGAATTCTTCTTCCACCAGCTGGGCCGCATTTTCCTGTCCAAAATAAAATTCCAGCTCGTCTACCAGCACTTCTCTTTCCACGCCAAAGGAGAACTGGTGTTCCATAATGGCAAAAAGGCGGCTGATACATTCCCAGTATACAATTCGGTTTGGAGAAGATAATGGGACAAAAAAGTTGTCGGGGATTATGTGAAACATAGGGGTGTCCTTTCTTTAAACGTAAAACAAGGGACAAACTGCTTTGTCCCTGAAATCTTTCTTTATTTTAGCATAGCCGGTTTTATTGTACAAGGTTTTCTCAGTTGCTATTTAGTGTGTTGAAAAGTTCCAGCCGACACACAGCATTTGGGCAATGTGTATTACTCCAGCGAGCCATTTCAGGCGCGCTCTTAGCGTAAGCGAAATCCAGCGCTTACGGAGACTTATGCGTGAGGGCTCTCCCGAACGCATTAGTCGCAGTTAGCGATTAGTTCGCTGCAGCGTTGCGCCGGCGAGTGAGTAATACACATTGTCCAAATGCGTCCCTCCTGAAGAACTTTTCAACCCACTAAATAGCAATTCTCAATATACCTAATATTAGCAAATGTGCCGGATAAAAAATGTAGAAGAACCACTTAGAAAAGGTTCGATGTTTTTCGGAGCGCTTTCCGTTGTAGAGATAGATGATGCAAAGTGCTGAGAGCAAAATTCCGGCGGTGGCGCCGAGGGACTGGATAACAGCCCTGGCAGGAGTGGTCTGCTCCATGTTTTCTACAAGGTTTAACAGACCAAAGAACAGCATTGCCTTTCCGAAAACCTTCCATAAAAGTTTTTTTCGTTCAGGATTCTGGCCGCCAGCCAGATGGCTTTTCTGATCAGCATTCCGGCCGCCGGCTGGCAGCATTTTCCCCTGTGCATCCCGGAGGCCACCGCTTGCGAACCAGTAGGTGAAGATGGGGGCAAGAAGGGCCCAGTCACTGTAGGCGGAGGCAAATACCAGGCCCAAGATGCAGAGTATCCGCCGGGTTCCTGAAGGGATTTTTTCCATTGCATAGAGAATCAGGAAGCACAGGAAAAGAGTGAATAGCATGTTCATACTTACGAAACTGATAGTTCCTTCTTCTGTAAATGCAAGACAGAAGGGAATTTCGGAGATCAGGGCAAACAGCAGAAGCCGTTTGCCGTATTTCTCTTTGGAGCGGGTGTAGCCGTAGCCTTCTACCAGAAAGTAGCACATGGTGATAGCGGTAAAATAACCCACGTCCACCATCACCTCAAAAAGGAAGGTACCTGGTTCCAGGAAAACGTTTGCAATATGGTTTAATAGCATGGTAAACATGGCTGCATATTTAATCTGGTCCCGGTTCATGCCTCAAAAATCCTCATCAGCATATCCGCCATACCCACAGAGTATCCAGCTGCTGCAAAAATGCCCTGGCAAGGGCCTTCGGTAATGACCATAAGCGGCAGCTTCTCGGAATCTACGTACATGCGGCGGGCGGTCATTTCCTTGTCCTTGCCGAAATCGTGGAAGTACACCTGAATTTCAGGGAACAGTTCCAGACATTTCACCATAGTAGCATTCTTTAAAGAATCTTTACTGCGAAGGATAAATATAACCTGCTTTTGGATTTTTTCATATTTTTCTTTCAAATCCATCATTTCATTGAGGATGTGCTCGGTAGGCTCGCGGCCCTCTTCTAACCAGAAGAGAATATTGCGCGCAACCAGACTATTCTCCCGTTTGGCAGCGTCTCCAAAGGCTACAGCCGCATCCAGCCCTTCGTCTGCCTTGCAAGGAACATCTATGTGCTCTGCATCAGACAGTTCGCAGCGCCTTCTTCCCGTCAATTCAGACACCAGCACCTGATTTCCAGCCCGATCGGTCAGCTTGGAATCCGGAATGGAATGACGGTTGAACATTTCCTCCAGACAATACTCCCGAAGCTCCAGTTCCACCCGCTTCGTCTCATCTTTTTCAATATGAAAATCGTATCTTTTTCCCAGAATGTTTCCATTTGGCAGACGGTTTCCAGTCAGGATCCGGTAATCTCCCGGCATAATATCCAATTCCAGTTTTCCAGCTTCCCACTTGCGGTCGCTGAAATCCAGGGTAAGGTATCCTCTTCCGTCTGTCACCGCAATGGTCCAGTTCTGGAAATAATTCCAGTCCCCTTTTTCCCCGGCGAAGACTGTAAGATGGGATTCCTTCCGGCTCTCTTCCAATACTGCTACAAACCTCATTCCATCCCAATATTCAATAGCTCCATCAGCAGGATTCAGACGTGCCGGGATTCCCAGGGTTCTGGCGATTGCCACGAAAAGCACCTTGTGGGATTTCTCTCCGGCAATTCCAAGCTCCAGTGCTGCACCAGGAGTGGTGTATGCAGTCAGGCGCTCTTTGTCATTGCGGACTGAAATGTTCTCTTCGATCCAGGTCCAGATGCTCTTGGGATCCGCTTCAAAAGCATCCCTCTGCCCCTTGTCAAAATAGCCCAGGATCTTCTTCCTCCACCTGGTAAGGACCTCATTTTCCACGCGGGGATTCCATACATATGGAATGTAAATCTCATCTGGATTAAATTCGCGATAAACCGAGGCCTCCTGATAATGGCCCTCCAGCACTTCTGGAAAAGCATCCCTTCTGTCTTTCTCAGACAAAACAGCCATCATAGGCTCCACTTCCTTCATGGTATGTCCAAAAAGGCAGCGCTTCCACAGCGGCTGGAATTTCTCAATCTTACGGCGGCAGTGTTCTGCCTCAGCGGCAATCCGGTGATTATTCTCTTCTTCCTGTTCTTGGGTAATATTCCATCTTATTCTGCCGGTATCCTCCGGTGCATTCATGTCAAAATCCACCCAAAGCTCATCCTCATATTCCTCACCAAGAGTACAGGTAAAATGGTCGTCCTCTCTTGTGTCGATTACCTTTTCCCCGTAAGCACCATCATAAACAGCACAGATCAGCAGGCTTCCAAAACCGGTTTCAAAGGAAATACAGCCATTTTTGTCTGCTTCCATTATTGCAATCGGGGAAAATTCCCCATAGTTCATTACCTCAGCCCGTACTTTTGCCCCAGCAGCCGGAGTTCCATCCAGATCTTCCACTGTAATAGTGATCCACCTGGTTTTGGCATATTTACCAAGAAGATTGATGATCCGGTTCATTCCGTCTTTTCCGATCACTTTTTCGTCTGGCATAGCGCGGTCATACCATCTGGAGCCGATCATCATGGCCCTGGATGCTGCATTGGTAAACCAGCCCTTGTCCAGAACAGCTTCTGGCTCGCAAGCTCCCAGATAATGCCAGTCGCCATCGCACCAGACCTCTACCCAGGCGTGGTTGTCATCACAGTGGGACCATCTCGGCACATACACTGGTCTTGCAGGGATTCCGGCACTTCGCATTACATTTACCACAAAGACGGCTTCCTCACCACAGCGGCCTACACCGCTTCTGTAAATTTCCAGTGCGGAGCCGGTACGCATGTCCGTTCCCTGGTACATCACTTCTCCCGCACACCAGTGATTGATTTCCAGTGCAGCTTCCACCATGGCCTTCCCCTGGACCTTATCCTTTATTTTTTTCCAGAAATAGGTACGGCATGGTTTGATTTCTTCATCATTTGTCCGATGAAAAAGCACGTAATTCAGGAAATAAAGCTCTGGATAATTCTTTACATAAGGGGAATTTTCCCAGAGATAGATTCCCTGCTGCACATAATCCAGATAAGTGTCAAAGGTATAGTTTCCCACATCGCTGTAGGGCATATTGCTGTACAGATATTTCATTCCGATCACAATATCAGGACTTAGTGCTTCCATTCTCTTCTTTATCTCTTCCGCTTTTCCTGGCAGTTCCCTGGAAAAATCTTCAAAGTCTTTTTCTATCCGGTCTCTGTTTTTTTCAAGAAACATCTTATAATCTCCTCATCATTTTAAGCGTGATCACAATTTCACTCTAAACGGACATGCCGCCTGTCGGCGACATCTCCATATAGGAAAGTCAGCTGTTCCACGCCTATGGCGCTCCCACTTGGCAAAAATACTTTTGGGCGCAGACTTAATAAAATCGCAGTATTTCATATATCACAAGAGATTCTATTTTATATCAAGCATATTTATAATATTTCCATATCCAGCATCTTCTGCCAGCTGCTGGATCCCATCCCTTATTTCCTCCAGGGAATAGTTGTGCGCTTCCAGAAATTCATCCCCTTTGGATGCAGCATATTCGTAGAAAAACATAGCTTCTGCCAGAGCTTCTTTGTCAGCGTAATCGATCCGGTCAAGAAGTTCGTTCTCTGCCTCGTTGATCTCGCCTCTGTCCACCATGGTTTTCATATGGTGAAGCTTGTCTCCGGAAATCTGATATTTGGATTCTACCGGCAATTCCACCTGGACATATTTTTTCCCAAGCATGACGCTGGCAAGGACACGGGCAATCTCTTTGATCATACGCATAATGTAGTCTTTTTCGTCATCAGTGAACATAAATTTTCCTCCTGGATAAATGAGAGTTCGTGGCTTTAGGGTAGCACCTTCCCAACATCAGAACTATTTCTGACTACTCTTACTGACTGCGGCCACAAAAACCACAAAGGTTCCGCCCTGACACTTGTATGCGTCCTGGCAGAACCTTTGTCATTAAGCTTATTATTTCATTTTTGATATCCTTTTGTCAATATAAGATGAAAGAAATTCAACGCTTCCCTCCACGCCAAGAGTGCTGCTGTTCAGACTCAGATCATAGGTATGGGAATCTGACCATTTGGAATTGCAATGACTGTCGTGGTATTTCTTTCTCTTTCTGTCTTTCTCTTTGATAAAGCGCTCAGCTTCTTTATCGGTTTTTCCATAAAGACGGGCTACACGGGCAATTTTCTGATCCATGTCTCCAATAATGAAGATGGAAATCAGGCCCTCATAATCCTTCAGGATTGTCTCAGAGCAACGTCCTACAACTACAAAGGATTCTCCTTTTTCAGCCTTTTCCCGAAGAAAATTGAACTGCATCATAGCAACGTTGTCTGCCGGAGAACTGCTCATTCCTTTCACTGTGCGGTAAAGAAATTTGTTGTGCTTCATCTCGTCAAAGATTTCCAGCTCTTCTGGATTTACGTTATGGCTGTCTGCCACCTCGCGTAAAAGATTGTGATCGTATAAAGAAAGTCCATAGCGCTTGGCGATTCGCTCTGCAATTTCATGGCCTGCGCTTCCGAACTCTCGTCCGATGGAAATGATCACCTGTTTTTGTGTTTTCATGGTATCCTCCCTTCTAACCAGAGAAATCCGCTCTTGTTTCACGGATTTTTCCGGATAAAATGCCGTTAAAAGCGGGCAAGACCAACTGTCAGTTATTCATGGCATGCCAGATCTTTGGCACTGCTTTTTCTCTGATAATTGACAGTTCTACACTTCCCCCTTATGGCATTATAAATATCTAGCATAAATCATCAGCATGGAAACGAGGACAACCAGGATCGTGGCAGGTGCCATTGCCTTGCAGTATTTTCCCCATTTGATCATGTGACCGCTCTTGGCTGCTGTTGCGATACCGACTACGTTTGCAGAAGCTCCGATCGGGGTTGCACTTCCGCCGATGTCAGTACCCATTGCAAGAGCCCATGCCAGAATGGAAATATCAACTCCCTGTGCGGCTGCCAGACTGTCAATAACCGGGATCATGGTAGCTGCAAACGGAATGTTATCAATAAATGCACTTGCGATAGCAGATACCCAGATAATGATGGCGATCATTACCATCAGGTTTCCGCCGCTGACTTTTCCAATAAATCCAGCCAGGATCGTAAGGATACCGGTCTGCTCCAGACCGCCAACAACTACGAAAAGTCCTACGAAGAACAGCAGTGTCTTGTAATCAACCTTTTTCAGAAGGTCCAAAGCATCTTTTCCGGAAGTGATCAGTGTCACTGCTGCGATAAATACACCGATACAGGATACGGTAAGCCCTGTCTGGGAATGTGTTACCAGAAGGACAACAGCGCAGAGGAAGATCACACAGCTGATGGTGAAACCCTTCTTGCTTACAATCGCTTCTTCCGGATCCGGTAACGTAGACGGATCAATTTTTCCCGCATTTTCGGTAAGCTCTTTGCGGAAAATAAAGTAAAAATAGATTACAACCAGCACCAGTGCGATCACCGCGATAAGACCTGTGTTTGTCACGAAATCTGCAAAGGAAAATCCAAGTGATGTTCCAATGATAATGTTCGGCGGATCTCCGCACATGGTAGCGGATCCACCAAGGTTGGCGCAGAAGATCTCTGCAAGGATCATTGGTACCGGATTAAATTTCAGCAGCTGTGACAGTTCTACGGTAACCGCTGCAAGGAACAGGATTACGGTGATACTATCGATAAACATAGCAAGTACAAAGGACAGGAGCATAAATGTGATAAAGATCGGGATAATCTGGTATTTAACCAGTTTCGCGATCTTCATGCATAACCAGCGGAAAAATCCGGAGTTTGCCATGCCTTCTACCATGATCATCATACCAGCGATGAACACGATAGTTTCCCAGTTGATTCCAGCAGAAGCTTCGCTTGCTTCACCTGCTGTGTGCCAGAATCCCGGTGAAAAAATACTATGTATGTTCAGTGTTTCAATAATTGCTGAGGGGCTGTGCATACAGATTCCAAATACAAGAATCAATGTAAGGAGCGCACATCCCAGCGTAACAATATGTCTTTCCCATACTTCTGTGATGATCAGAATGAACATCGCCAGGAAAATTACTACTGCAAAAATCTGTGCTATCATTTCTTTCCTCCATGACTGTCAAACCATGCCATCCAGATGCCGACAGCAATGGCTGCAACAATCATTACTCCTATAAAAATATTAAGTAACATATAGTGTCATACCTCCAATCATATACGTTTGTTTACATGGAAAATAATTGCTCTCCACTGCAATGCTTTACTCATAATGAAAACACTTGCAGCAATCAGCAATATTAAACAATGGTATATGATCTTCAGTGTTTCTGTCCATCCTGATGATGGATGTAACAGATAATAAACCGTCTGCCGTCAGCATCATTTCTGGTCAGCAGACGTTTCTTTGCTTTATAAAATACGGTATTCGCCAGCAGAACTGCCAACATGATGAGCACCACAATTTCCACGCCTGACCTGTGGCGAAGGCGCTGGTCCGCCTCCAGCCTTACAGACACCTGCCGAAGTCCTGTCAGTTCTTCTGCACTTGTCCGGGTGCTTCTGGAAAGCTCTGGTGAAATCAAAGAAGCTGAGGCCGGTTTCAGATCGTAAACATGCATAATGCTCTTCGCTTCCATGCCTGCAAAAAGCACACACAAAACCGCAACTGCCACACTGAAAAACAGGCAGACAAGCCGGTTCGCACATTCGTTTTTTTTCACTTGGCCTCACCTCGATACCTACAAAAATTCGTTTTTATAATAGCAGATTTTATAAGGTTTTTCAACTGTTTTTGCAGAGGGCTGAAGGTCACCCTATTCCATAATTATGTACTGTTCCATATATTGGACACTGCTTTTTTTACAGGCAAAAATCGGACTGAAATGTATCTTTTCCAATGCATTTCAATCCGATTTATAATCACTCTCTTAATAAAACCCTGTTTAATTTTTACAGATTATTCAGCGTCTGTCTCCTCGGCTGTCTCGTCTGCTGTGTCAGCTTCTGCAGCTGCAGTCTCGTCAGCGTCATCTGCTGCTTCAGCATCTCCTGTCTCAGCGTCATCGCTGTCCTCGAACGGGATAACTGCTCCGTCATATTTCTCGTTGATAAAATCTTTGATCTCGTCAGATTTTAATACGTCTACAAGAGCTTTGATCTTGTCGCTGTTCTCGTTTCCTTCCTTTACTGCGATTACGTTTACATATGTTTTTGCAGCTTCGGAATCAGAGGTCTCATATGCAAGTGCATCTTTGGATACAGAATAACCTGCCTGAAGTGCATAGTTTCCGTTAAGGACAATGTAAGAAGTCTCTTCTGCAACACGTGCTACCTGCTCAGCTGCAAGCTCAACGATTTCTACGTTGTATGGGTTCTCCTCAATATCGTTTACAGTTGCCTCAAGGCCAGCACCGTCTTTCAGTTTGATAATTCCGTTGTCCTGGAGAAGAAGAAGTGCTCTTGCCTCGTTTGTGGTATCGTTCGGTACTGCGATTGTGTCGCCATCTGCGATATCATCAAGGCTGGATTTTGTTCCAGGATAAATTCCAAATGGCTCGTAGTGGATTCCGCCTGCATTTACAAGGTGGGTTCCTTTTTCCTCGTTGAAGCTGTTCAGATATGGAATGTGCTGGAAGTAGTTTGCATCGAAATCGCCGCTCTCTACAACTTCGTTTGGCTGTACATAATCATCAAATACCGTTACCTCAAGGTCGTATCCCTCTTCCTCAAGGATCGGTTTTGCTGCTTCAAGGATCTCGGAATGTGGTGTCTCGGATGCTGCTACTGTGATGGTTTTGTCATCATCTGCTGCGAAAACAACGGATGTTCCAACGGTTCCAAGTACTAATGCTCCTGTGAGTGCTGCTGCGATTAATTTTTTCATAATAAAGTTCCTCCTCTTTTTTTAAAAATATATTTAGTTTCTACATTACAATCATTTTTTGACTTATTTTCTTTTATCCAGCTTGTTGGCGATCAACATACCAATAGTCTGGAAAATCTGTACCAGTACTACCAGAAGGATAACTGTCACCAGCATAATGTCTGTCTGCCAGCGGTTGTATCCGTAACGGACTGCAATGTCTCCAAGTCCGCCTCCTCCTACAGTTCCTGCCATTGCGGAGTAACCAAGGATAGTTCCTGTTACAATGGTAGCTCCTGAGATCAGGGATGTTCTTGCTTCTACCAGCATTACCCTAAATACGATCTGAAGGTTGCTTGCTCCCATGGATCTTGCAGCCTCGATAACTCCCGGGTCTACCTCATTTAAGGAAGACTCTACCATTCGTCCGATAAAAGGGATTGCCGCAATGGTAAGGGGTACGATAGTGGCTGTGGTTCCATAGCTTTTTCCTACCAGAAATCTGGTGAATGGAATGAGCAGGATCAACAGGATCAGGAATGGGATGCTTCGGAAAATATTTGCGATCACATCTAGGATCTTATATAGTACTGCGTTTGGCCGCAGACCCTCTTTGTCGGATACTTTCAGCAGGATTCCAAGGGGCATTCCAAATACATATCCGAAGAAGGTGGAAAACAGGGTCATATATAATGTTTCCCCTACACCTGCGATTATCATATCGGTTACTTGTTTCGTCCACATAATCAGTTCGCCTCCCCTATCTCAAGTCCACGTTCTGTAAGGAATTTCTTCATCTCCGGTACATTGGTACTGTCACTCATGAACTGGAGGATCATTTCTCCTTTGGCTACACCGCCTACGTTTTTGGTGTTTGCCTTCAGAATGTTTACAGGTTCGTGGAAGGTTAATATAAGGTTTGCGATTACTGGTTCGAATGCGGAGTTCTCAGAGAATACGATTCGAACGATTTCGCCGTCCTGGATTTCGGACTGGGTAAGCTTTTTGCTTTCTACGTCGTTTCCAGAATCCTTGCTAATCAGTTCTTTGGCTACCTGTGATTTTGGGTGGCTGAAGATTTCTTCTACAAGGCCTTGTTCTTTTACTTCACCGTCTTTCATAATTGCCACATGAGTACAAATCTCACGGACAACTGACATCTGGTGGGTAATGATCACAATGGTGATTCCGAATTTCTGATTGATGTCCTGCAAAAGTTCAAGTATGGAGGATGTGGTCTGGGGATCCAGAGCGCTTGTGGCTTCGTCACAGAGCAGTATCTGTGGATCGGAGGCCAGGGCTCTGGCGATTGCCACTCTTTGTTTCTGTCCACCGGAGAGCTGTGCGGGATATGCTTTCGCTCTGTCTGCCAGTCCTACGATTTCCAGAAGCTCCAGGGCTTTTGCTCTTGCTTCGGCTTTTTTCTTCCCCTGGATGTACAGTGGGAAGCAGACGTTTTCCAGTACGTTTTTCTGCATGAGCAGGTTAAAATGCTGGAAAATCATTCCTATTTTCTCTCGCTCTTTGCGGAGTTCTTTTGGGGAAAATTCGCTGAGGGATTTTCCGTCTATTAATACTTTTCCTTCGGATGGTACTTCCAGAAAGTTCATACATCGTACCAGGGTACTTTTTCCTGCACCGGACATTCCGATGATTCCGTAGATGTCTCCGGTTTCAATGGAGAGGCTTACGTGTTTCAGGGCTTGTACGGAACCGTCTTTGGTTTCGAAGGTTTTGCTCACATCTTGGATTAATATTGAAGACATGTCTTTCCTCTTTCCTTTAAGTGGTGTTTCATCGTCGATATGGTTACTATAACACAATTGGAGTAAAAGTGTTAATTCATAAAAGTTAGGGCTAGTTATAGGGTAAAGCTATAGCTAAAGTGGACGCCAGCGGGGGAGGGATAAATCACGCTCGCCGTCGCAACGTTCTGGTGAGCTAATGACTAACTGCGACTAATGCGCTCGGGAGAGCCCTCTCGCATAAGTCTCCGTAAGTCATGGATCTCACCGCCACTAAGGGCGCTCCTTAAATGGCTCGCTTAGATTTATCCCTCCCCCACTGGCTGTGTACTGGGTATTGGGCAGTTGAGCGCAGCGGACGTTTGGGCGGGAAGGCGCTGCGCTGTTTCCGCCCAAACTGAAAGTGGGGGGATGTAGTGGGTGGTTAGGTTCAGCTTTAGTTCCAAATGGAAGTTTATGTAAGTATGTGGATTATCGTAATGCTTTGTCTTTGTATTTGGCAATTTCTTCCAGGTACTTCTGTCCTAACTTACTGATCGTGGTGCCTTTTCTTGCAAGGTAGCCGATGGTCATGACCTCGTCGGAGTCAAGCTTTACGGCGCAGTAGTCGGAGCCGTTTAGTTCTTCGCAGATGATTCCGGAGCAGAGGGTGTAGCCGTTGAGGCCTACCATCAGGTTCAGGAGGGTGGCGCGGTCGTTGGCTTTGATAAGGCGTTTGTATTCGTAGGTGCTCAGGACTTCTTCGGCGAAGTAGAAGGAGTTGTAGGTGCCTTGCTCGAAGGAGAGGCAAGGGTATTCGCGGAGGTCTTCCAGGGTGATCAGGTCGCGGTCAGCAAGGGGATGGCCTTTCCACATGTAGACATAGATGCTGCATTCCAGGATTGGGTGGAATTCCAGATTGAACTCATGGAAAAGTTTCTCCAGGACTTTGTGGTTGAAGTCGTTCAGGTAAAGGATGCCGATCTCGCTTTTGAAATCTTTTACGTCGGTGATGATGTCGTAGGTGCGGGTTTCGTGGACGGCGAATTCGTATTCGTCCATTCCGAACTGCTTCACCATTTCCACGAAGGCATTTACTGCGAAGGTGTAGTGCTGCATGGAAACACTGAATTTCTTCTTGGTATGTTCTTTGGAAACGTATTTGGATTCGATCAGTTCGTATTGCTCTACCACCTGGCGGGCGTAGCCCAGGAATTCCTCTCCCTCTGGGGTGACGGAAATTCCACGGTTGGTCCTGCGAAAAAGCTCTACTCCGATTTCCTCCTCCAGTTCACGGATTGCTGAGGATAAACTGGGCTGTGATATAAAAAGATTCCGGGCAGCTTCATTCATGGAATTGGAATTTGCCACCGTAATCGCGTAACGAAGTTGTGCCAGAGTCATATGGATTCCTCTTTTCTGTATTGTATTTTCAAACTAGCTTTTACATATATATCTAAAAATGCACAGATAAATTTTAAGCGAATATCATTATTTGGAATGAAAACAGTCTTTTCTGCATAATGATACCCCAGATACCCCAAATGAATCAACAATGTCAACACATCATCTTTAATTCTGAAAGTTATCATATCGTTGGTAAAAATTCCTGTATTTACTGGTACTGCTTCTCCTGCAATCATTCTCAGAACATCATCCCGGAGTCCTTCAAAATTCATATCAATATAAATCTGCAATGCCTCAAAAGTCTCTGTCTGATTCCAATAATTTCCCAGTTTTCCTAGGCGCATGCAGCTCACAACCGACTTCGGGCTGTATACAGATTCCACTTCTTCAAAAGAATAACCATCATACCAGTTTTTGATCTCATTAATATCCATCTGATACTTCTGGCAAAGTGCTTCTACTTCTTTTTCTGTAAAACCTACATATTCAGCCAATGGGCCTGGATCAATCATGGAAAATTCATCGAACATATTCAGTGCACTGTGGGTTCCGTATTTCTTTATTGGCAAAATCCCCGTCATATAGGCAAGATAAATGTATTCTTTATCTTTAAGCAGATCACGCAGAAAATCAAGGTAAATCTCCTGCGCAGCCTTATCATGTTTGAACTCCCGGAAAATACAATCCCACTCGTCAATGATAACTATAAAAGGGCACTCACTTTCTGCAAAAATATCCTGCATAGTTTCCGCCAGATCATTTTCGTCATATAATTCCACATCAGGGTACTGTTTCTTCAATTCGCGGATTACTTTGCCTTCTACTCTCTCCAACAATTCCTTCACATTTGAACTTCTGCTCAAAAATTCCTGCATATTCAGAAAAATGGTATCGTATTTATTCAAATGTTCCTCAAAGTTTTCATCCTTGGCAATTTCCAAACTGGAAAAGAGTTCTCTGGAATCACAGCCCTTACTGTAATAAGCCGTAAGCATATCTGCTGCCATAGACTTTCCAAAACGCCTTGGTCTGCTGACACATACACAGGACTGCAGCGTATCGACAATACTATTTGTATATTTCATTAATCCTGTTTTATCCACGTAAATATCCGAATTCACCGCTCTTTTGAATTTATTATTCCCCGGATTCAGGTAGCTTCCCATAAGCCAGCCGTCCTTTCTGCGATTTTGCGTTACCAATGAACAATAACAATTTTCTTCTATATTAACACAGCACTGCGATTTATTCCACTGAGGATTTTTGCCAGTCTTTAATACGAAAAAAGGTGTCTGACTAAAAAAGCCAAACACCACATTTCTACAGTCCGAGAATGGTATACAGCCTGACACCTTTTTGAAAAAAGCTTTCAGCCGCATTCCTCCTCTTATTCTGTATAACTATTGCCGTTCTCATCACTCCAGCTTCCGTCGCCGTTGTCAATATAACCAGTGCCATTATCATCCATATAGTAATAATCTCCATTAGTTGTTTCTGTAACTGTCACACTGTTTCCATTGGCATCCTGTAATACATGCTGCTCTAACTCGGCACCAAAATAATGGGTACTGTCATTTAAGGATTGGTAGGTCTTTCCATTTTCATCTGTAAAATAGACATCATCATCGGTGCTGTATTCCATACCATCAGCATCTACATATTCGCAGTCATAATTTTTGTAAATTGTTCTTTCCACAGAAACTGTATTTCCATCACTATCATACAGGGTGATTGTTGTGGTGGAAAGAATATCGGATGCATCATCTGTTGGGGCAGTTGTGGTATTACTTGTCGTACCAGCTGTGGCATTACCTGCTGTACTAGCTGTGGTATTACCTGCTGTGCCAGCTGTGGTATTACCTGCTGCGCCAGCTGTGGCATTACCTGCTGTGCCAGCTGTGGTATTACTTGCTGTGCTATTTGCGGTATTACCTGCTGCACCACTTGTAGTATTACTTGCCGTACCAGTGGAACTTGCAGTATTTGATCCCTTCGTGGATGAAGAAGCCTTTTTATTTGAAGATACCATATTTGCAGCAGAATTAGAGGCGGAATTTCCGGTATTTTCTAAAGTTCCAGCTGAACAACCACTTAATGTCACCGCCGCCATAAGTGCTATCATTTTAACCATTTTTATTTTCATGGTAAAATCCCCTTTCATTTTCTACTTTTGTAGAAGTTGGTTATATACTACATCTGTAGAAGTTAAATGTCAATCACTTTTTTCTACAATTGTAGAATTGTTTAGGTTTTACTTCTGATATTCTTAATTCCAGACTACGCCCCAAAATCATTCCCACAATTTACATTCCCAAATTGTGAAACCCTCATCCAGGCAAAAACAGGAAGGATGCAACTCGCCAAGAATTGCATCCTTCCTGTTTTAAAACTATTTGTTTTACAACTATTTCTTTTACAACAAGCCTTTTATACTTCATATCCGGCAAAAAAATTTTATCACAACCAAGAATATTACTCAAACTCTTCCTCGGATTCCTCACCGTTCTCCCCACCCATCCGCACACGGATTCCGTTGATCTCTACGTCTTCCATAGGAATCACCAGACACTTGCGGCCGTCAATGATCCTGGTCTCCACCAGTTCCACTTTATCTGGTTCTACATGGATCACTACATCCGGCGTTTTGATCTCGAACTTACGAGTGTTGGTGATGTTGGACGCTACCATGGTGGCTTTTTCCCCAGCAACAGCCTCATACTGGTTATCAAAGGTTTCCAGTTTTTCGTCTTCTACACCACAGTCCTCAAAGAGACGTTTCACCTCAGACTGGGTGAGCACAACCGGGTCTGGAGAATCTTTCTGGGCTTCGATGATCTCATTCAACTTCTCATGGATTCCTATAACGGTGTCATACTGACAGTCGTCCCCAAGGGTTTCCTCTACAAGCATATTGAAGGAATCACGCTGTCCGCCTGCGGAAAGCGGAGCAGTACAGCCAAACACTTCATCCACAAAAATATCGTGAAGCTGCTCTGCATTCTTAGAATAGTAGAGCATGCCGTGGATGTCTGTGCTTCTGTCATTAAATAACGGGAAAAGGAAGCCGTTCTCTGGCATTTCCACGATCCAGTCACGGATACGGTCCTGGATCAGATTTGCCTCCGCATTGTAGCAAAGACCTGCCTTAGACAGCTTCACCGGACAGATACTGCAAAGAAGGTGCTCATAAATCTCTTCAGAAGCATCATCCATATCGATTCCATCTGAAGTTCTTCCCGGGATATCGTACACAGCGTGTACCAGGATTATGTAGTAATTTTCCGGATAATCGTAATTTTCGATAATTTTGTCATAAAAGCTCTCAATTAAAGCGTCATCCTTCAGTTTACTGGCGCGGAGCTTCATGAGGAATTCGTGTTTGCCACCCTCTTTTTCCTCTGCCAGAGGGAATTCCATATTCATCAGGTTCTTTCCAAGAGTACCAGAAAGGGTTTTCTTGAATATTTCAAAATATTTGAACATTTCTTCCTCGGAGAGGGAAAGGAACGCTTCTTTCAGTTCTGTTTTTTTATTCTTTTCAGCATCCACATAGCATCCACAAATTCTGGTAATGTTGCAATTGGCTGGTGTCAGCTGTTTCTTGATTTCAGAAATTTCTTTTTTGTTCATTTATATATGTCCTCCAGTATTCCAGAAAATATGTTTTCAAAACCGATATCCCATCTCTGATATGAATTGAGTCTGTTGCCTTGCGCTCCATCCATAAAGATTCTCTGAAAGTATTATCAGCTCCATAATTTCAGCTTTTTTATTTTAGCTTAACACTCCAGAAAATTTCAAGACTTACTTACAGAAACAATAAATCATGATTAATGGTCGTATAAAATAACTCCTTAAACTTCTCCATATCCCGTGTCTGTCCCAGCGCCCACATCATTTTCGTCACAGACGCCTCCAGCGTCATATCATACGACTCCAGCACCGGGAACCGTTCCTTGATGACCTTTCCAACCTGATAAACTTCCATGTCGCTTCCCTCATGGGTAACCTGGGTCGCCATGCACACAGGCTTGCCAGCTTCAATCCAATGCGCGATCGCATCTATAAAATTATCATTTTCGTAATGAGGCAGACCGCCTACGCCGAAGGATTCAATGATCAGTCCGGAATAAGAGGGAAAAAGAGCATCCAATACTTTCCCGTCAATCCCCGGAATCAATTTGAGCAGAAAAATCTTCTGATTCATCTCATGATAAAACACCAGTGGCTTGGTGGACTGGTCTTTGTCATCAATATAAAAAATAATCTTCTGATCGTGAATGGATGCAATATCCGGATAATTAATACTGGAAAAGGCATTGTAACTTTTGGAAAATTCCTTCTTTGCTCTGGTTCCTGCGATCACTTTTCCCCCAAACACAATGGAAATTCCATGAGCGCGGTCGTGAGAGGCAAAGCGGAGACTGTCCAGAAGATTGGAACGTGCATCTGTAATTGCCAGGTCAATAGGTTTCTGGGCACCGGTAATCACGATAGGTCTGCGGTTATTCTGGATCAGATAAGACAAAGCAGCAGCTGTATATGCCATAGTGTCCGTTCCATGGCAAAGCACAAAGCCATCATAAAATTCATATTTGGATTCGATCAGTCTGGCCAGCTTCAGCCAATGGTCTGCACACACATTGGTACTGTCCAGGGCAAAAGGCTGAACGGTATCAATGGTGCAGAATTCCCGGGCTTCAGGAATATATTCCAACAGCTCATCTGCGGAAATCTGCGGTGCCAGCCCCTCTGCTGTATATTTGGAAGCAATGGTTCCCCCGGTTGCAATAAGAAGTATCTTTTTCATGTTGTCCCCCTGTGTAATTGTTATCCACATGTTCAATCTGCTGTACCTGCATTTTCTGAAACCTTACTTTGTAGCGAAAAGCTTTTTTCATAAGTATTTTACTTTGTATAGACAAAGGGCCCGCCCGAATCACCCCAGGCAGGCTCTTTTATCATTTTCTCCACTTTATATAATCTCAATTCTTTCAGAAAACATTTTGCAATACATACGATATAACAAGTTTCGGTCTTTATCTCACTTTTAGTTCTCCTCAGTTGTCTCTTCTGCAGTATCCTCTGCGTTCTCCTCAGAATCAGCGCTCTCGCTGCTGTCCTCGGCCTTGCTGTCTGCACTGTTCGCTTCTGCAGTCTCGTCTGTACTGTCAGCGCTGTCTGTAGTATCAGCTTCCTCTGCGCTGTCGCTCTTTGCAGCATCTGTCTCAGCAGTATCAGCATCATCGCTCTCATCTGCTGCCTCGGCATCCTCAGAAGTAGTATCCTCAGTAGCATCTGTTGTATCTGCTGCTGCATCTTCACTTGTATCCGCTGTAGTCTCTTTAATTGTGAAACTGTGCTCATCTGTAATTGTCAAAGTAGAAAGCACCTTATCATTTACAGTAATATCAGCATCATCCAGCCATTTCTGAGTTGTCTCGGAATAGTATTCGCTGCGCTTGGTGTTCTCAAGGGACTCTTTCTTGGAAGCGGTTGCATCCTCGTCATTTACTTTGTCCATCCGAAGCACGTATACGCTGCTATCAGTCTCAACCAGCTCGCCGTAAACTTCGCCGTCCTTCAGAGTTCTCAGCGCTTCTACAACAGCGTCATCATAAGAATTGGAAATATCCTCATCATCACTGTCATTTGTGAAAATAGTTCCGGTCAGTCCGCTGTAAGTATCATCAACAGCCTTGGCTGTCTCGCCCATGTCTGCTGTCGGATCCTCTTTCATCTTATCCAGGATCTCCTGTGCCTGCTCCTTGCGGGTAGCAATATCATCATCGGTAAGGTCATCTCCACTGATGGAAATACTTACATAGCTGAAAGAAGACTGCTGTGCCTCCTCATCCGTTATGTTAACCTCAGCCTCATTGCGGATCGGATCGTAAATTCTCTGACGATAAGTCTCAAGCTCCAGAAGAGTCTTAACTTGGTCTTCGGAAACAGCAAGCTCCTTCAGAGTGTCCTCGTCATTATCCTGCATAAACTGTGCTGCTGCATCTGCAATAGCAGTCTCATCATCAGAAGTAACCTCAACACCGTAATCAGCTGCCTTCTCCTTCATGATGTACATCAGCTCAACCTGCTCCAGGAACTGTCCTACAGCCTGCTCACCGTATGTAGTACCAGCATCCTCATCTACTACCTGGCTCCAGATATTTCCTGCACTTCCCATAAAGCTCTTATACATAGCAACCGTCTGTGCCTGTGACTCACGTGCATACAGACTTACAACACCCATAGGAATGTCTGTGCCATCTACAGTTGCAACAGTCTTCTCTCCATCTATAGACTTACTTCCACATCCGGAAAGCATTCCAATTGCCATTACGCCACTTAATGCCACTACGGTTGTGTTCTTCACGATTTTCTTCATATTGATCACCAATTACCCTTTCACTGATGTGCCGCTTAGTCACCACGCACAGCCAGCATGATTTCCCAATGCGGACACGCTAATAAGAGTATAAAACTTTTTTCCCATGAGGGCAAGTAGAAAGGGGAAAATCTGATAGAATTCACACAATTTTCGCGAATTTCCATCGGATCTTCCCCACCCAGAGACTACTTTAAATCAAAATATCCGAAAGCATTCAACAGCCCAGCCGTCTACTACTTTTCGCTCTTTCCTTCCTCTTCCACCAATTCCATCAGTTCCTTTGCAAACACCGTCAGCGCCTGCACAATATCCCCCACTGGTGCAAACAGGAACTTCGGCTCTTTATCCGGTTTAAACTGCAGCTGTCTGCGGTACTTGGCAACCAGCGGCGGAATTCCTTCCGGGTTCAGATGTGCATTTTCGTAAAGGGTGATCCTGATCTCACGCTGCATCTGCTTGATTTCCGTAATGTAGCCCTGATGTGCCAGTGCTTTCAGTCTTGCAATAGCCAGCAGATTCAGCACTGCTTTCGGCGGCTCCCCAAACCGGTCGATCAGTTCTTCCAGCATATCATCATACTCCTGCTGGGACTCAATCCCTGCAATGCGCTTATAAATATCCAGCTTCTGGAATTCATTGCTGATGTAGGTATCCGGAATAAAAGCATCCATATTCAGATCAATGGTAGTCTCGAAGTCTTCCATAGTATGAATACCCTTTGCCTCTTTGACCGCCTCGCTAAGCATTTTACAGTAAAGATCATAGCCCACTGCGTTCATATGCCCATGCTGCTGTGCTCCCAGCAGATTTCCAGCCCCCCGAAGCTCCAGGTCACGCATGGCGATCTTGAATCCACTTCCCAGATCTGTAAACTCACGGATAGCAGAAAGTCGTTTTTCCGCCACCTCCCGAAGCATGGTGTTCCTTCGGTACATCAGAAACGCATACGCCGTCCTGTTGGAACGTCCGATCCTGCCTCGCAGCTGATAAAGCTGGGAAAGTCCGTACTTGTCAGAATCATGGATGATCATGGTATTTACATTGGAAATATCCAGTCCTGTCTCGATAATAGTAGTGGAAACCAGCACATCAATGTCCCCATTGATAAAATCGTACATAACCCGTTCCAGTTCTCTCTCGCTCATCTGTCCATGGGCAAAATCCACCCTTGCGTCCGGCACCAGTTTGGAAATCCGCAGGGCAACCTCATCAATATCTGTAACCCGGTTATAAACATAATAAACCTGGCCGCCTCTTCGCAGCTCTCTTCCGATAGCTTCCCTGACAGTCTCCTCATCATACTCCATTACATAAGTCTGGATCGGCATACGATCCATAGGCGGCTCCTCCAGCACACTCATGTCACGGATTCCGATCATACTCATATGAAGGGTTCGTGGAATGGGAGTCGCAGTCAGAGTCAGAACATCAATATCCTTTTTCAGCTGCTTGATTTTCTCCTTATGGGTAACACCGAAACGCTGTTCCTCGTCAACGATCAGAAGCCCCAGATTCTTATACTCCACATCCTTAGAAAGAACTCTGTGAGTACCGATCACAACGTCTACCTGTCCTTTTTTCAGATCCTGCAAAGTCTTTTTCTGCTGGGCAGGTGTACGGAATCGGCAAAGCAGATCCACGCGCACCGGAAACTCCTTCATTCTCTGGACAAAGGTGTTGTACACCTGCTGCGCCAGAATGGTAGTTGGTGCAAGGTAAACAACCTGCCGGCTCTCCTGCACCTCTTTAAACGCTGCGCGAAGAGCAACCTCCGTCTTACCATATCCAACATCTCCGCACACCAGACGATCCATGATCTTGGTGCTCTCCATATCCCGCTTGGTATCCTCAATGGCGTTCAGCTGATCCTCTGTCTCCTCATATGGGAACATTTCCTCAAATTCCTTTTGCCACACTGTATCCGGGCCACACACATACCCCTCTTTTTCCTGACGCACAGCGTAAAGCTCCACCAGCTCTTTGGCGATATTTTTGACAGCGCCCTTTACCTTGGACTTCGTGCGATTCCACTCCTGGGTTCCCAGCTTGTTCAGCTTCGGTGCCCTGGCTGTATCTGCGCCGGAATATTTCTGCAGCGCATCCAGCTGCGTCGCCAGAATATACAGATTGCTTCCGTCACGGTATTCAATCTTGATATAGTCTTTTAAGACCTTATCTACTTCAACTTTTTCAATTCCACGGTAAATTCCCAGTCCATGCTTTTCATGGACCACATAATCCCCGATAGACAGCTCTGCAAAATCCTGGATCCGCTTGCCGTTGTAGACTTTTTTCTTTTTCTTTTTTTTCTGCTCCTGACCGAAAATATCGGACTCTGTGATCACCGCAAATTTGATCAGTGGATACTCAAAGCCTTTCCGGGCGTGTCCATAGAGGACCATAATTTCCCCTGGATTGATCACGCGGTCATAATCTGAACCGTAAAAAGCATTCAGCTCATGCTCCTGCAGATCTTTCGCCAGACGCTCCGCCCTTGTCCTGGAACCGGAAAGCAAGGCAATCTGGTAGCCTTTTTTCTTATACTTTTTCAGATCCTCCACCAGAAGCTCAAAGCTGCTGTTATAAGAAGTTACGCTCTGCACCGTCAGATTGTATTTCTCCGGGGCAAAATTCCACTCCACGCCTCTTGGCTCCAGTGCTGACAATGACACAGCACGAAGCTTATTCAGTTCTTTCTGAACCTTGGAAAATTCACAAAGCCACTGAACCGGAAGGTTCTTTTCCCCTTTTTCTTCACGATGTGTGCGGCTGGCGGCATACTCTTCCTCTACGCCCAGTCCGTTTTCCAGAATACGGTTGGGTTCGTCCAGAAACAGAAGCATTTTTTCCCTAGGAAAATAATCCACAAAAGATACCATCTTTTTGCCGTCATTCCACTCCACAGCTGGATAAATGGCAATCTCATCCAGATTTTCCAGAGAGCGCTGACTCTCTGCGTCAAAGCTTCGGATAGAATCCACTTCATCTCCCCACAGCTCAATTCTCCATGGATTCTCTTCTGTAAGGGAATAAATATCTACTATACCACCGCGCACAGAAAACTGTCCCGGCATTTCCACCTGTCCTACGCGTTCATATCCAAGCTGCACAAGGGTATTTTTCAGCACATCCATGTTGATCACGCTGTCAGAATAGAAATGAAGCACCTTTTTCCCAATTTCTTCTAGAGGCATCAAATAATCCATACAGCCGTCAATGCTAGTAACCACCGTCAGTTCTTTCTGCTCCAGAAGTGCCTTTATCACACACATTCTCTGGCGGATCAACAGATTTCCCTGAATATCTGCCTGGAAAAAGAGAAGATCCTTCGCCGGGTAAAACATGGTATTTTTGTCATAAAAGCGCAAGTCCTCGAAGATTTCCTTAGCCTGGCGCTCATCTCCTGCGATCACAAGGCGCATAGGTGTTTTGCCGGAAAGCCCATGGATCAGATGTGCCTTCTGGGATTCCAGGCAGCCTGTGATCTGCACAATGCCCTGATTTTTCTCAAGGCTTTTCTCTATTTCTTCAAATTCTGCCATCCCCTTCAGGGGCTGGGTAAATGAAAGCATGGCTTTCCTCCTTTTCTCAAAAGCCTCACCTCAGAGCCCCCCCAAAACATGAAACCATTCCTGCAAGCTATCTGCACGTCATAATTTTCACAAAGCTTTTGGGGGACGCTCCAGGGGCAAAAGAAGCCCAGCTTGTTGCTGGACTTCCTTTGTTACTCAGTAACCCTCTTTCGGTTGTATTCATTCATCGCCGCATCCGGACCATCTGTTATGATTTTTTCTACAGCGTCTGCTGCAAACTCAATTGCTTCATCCACGAGCTTGCGGTCCCCGGATGAAAAACGGCCAAGCACATGGTCTGCCAGATCCCATCCTTTTGGTTTGGCTCCTACACCAATTTTTACACGCATGAATTTCTGTGTGCCAAGTCTGCCAATAATGTCCTTCAGACCATTATGGCCGCCTGCACTGCCCTGCTTCCGGATACGAAGCTGTCCCGGCTCCAGATCAATATCGTCCTGAATAATGATCAACTCACTCTCCGGATCGATTTTGAAATAAGCAGCCATCTCCTGTACCGGACCACCGCTTAAATTCATAAAGGACAAAGGTTTCATAAAGATTACCTTCTCTCCTCCGATGAATCCGGAACCGTACATAGCATTAAATTTTACGCCGCCCTGCGGAATCTTATGACGTTCCACAAGCACATCGATCGTATCAAAACCCATATTGTGGCGGGTCGCCTCATACTGCTTCCCGGGGTTTCCCAGTCCAACAACTAAATACATAATCTTATTTTCCTTATTCTACTACGAAAGTCCTCCACAGCAATTCCAAAGCTCTGGTCAGCCACAGCCCTGTAATCACTGCCGCAACCGGCTTAGCCAATAGCATAAAACAGATGACTTTCATTTATTATCGAATGATATGAGTGTCAAAAGGTCTTTTGACACTCATTTGATACCCGGATTGCTACGCTGCTCCCGCAATCCTCCAAATATTCGAAATCCGCTGATTTACTGCGTAAATCGCTACTTTCTCATATTTGGCGTGTCCCAAGTTCAAAAGCCTTATCGTGCAAGCACGAACAGCTTTTTGACCTTTTGACACTGGTATCATCAAATTAGTTGAAATAAACCATCTCATCAGCCAGAGGTTCGCATGGGGTCACATTCTCTGCATAAAGAACAATTCCCTCGCCCTGGTACTCAGAACGGTTTTCAAAGGCGACCTTGGCAGTCACCTCAACCCATTCACCTGGCTTCAGCTTCGGGGCATATGCACTCTTGCAGATATAGCCCAGGAATGAAGTATCATCTGCGCAGCAGGTCATGGCAGTACGTCCTGGAATAAAGAACTTGCTGCCCATTCCTCTCGGACGTCTTGCACGAGCCTTAAAGCGAAGAGTTTTTCCCACATAGCGATCCGGATGATCCATAGCATCTACAAACCAGATTCCGTAATCTTCAGGCGGAATATCTACAATCTCTGCATCCAGGTCAAATGGCATCTGATCTGCGAAAATATCCGTCATCTCGCCTTCTTCGTCCTCAAAAATAACCTCTGCACTTGGGTTTACAACCTTAATGCTTCTGCGGAAGTTTGCAAGAGGATATTCTTTCTTGCTGCGGTTAAACACAACCATATCCGCATTACGAACCATATCCATAAAAATGGATTTCATATTCTGCATATATACCTGGAATGTGCTTGCATCTACACAGGTAATGTGCTGTTCAATTCCCCAGCCTGCCGGGAGCTTCATCTCCTCAAATTTGCTTACCAGCCACATTCCATTATATTCCATAACCACACGCTCCGGCTGATGGATAATATCCAGTGCCTGAAGGCGCTCCGGTGTAAAATCTTCTTCTTTCTCAATAACCTCAACTACAACATTATCTTTTGCAAGAGCCTCTTCATCGTACTCTTCCTCTCCCTCTTCGCAGAGAATGAGAAGTGTCTTTCCCTCTGTACGGAAGTAATCCTGCTGGAGGGTAAAGCTAAGGAAAGAGGTCTTGCCGCTTTCCAGGAAGCCGGTTATGAGATAAATCGGTACTGTAATTTCATCCATTTACAGAAACCTCCCTGTATTTTTCTTAATTAAAAGCAGTACGTTCGCATATATCGCTTATAAACAGCAACAAATAAGCTTACCAAAAGTCTTTTATCCCGTTTATATGTCAATCATTAAGCTACGCCGAACAGCTTGACCAGTTTCTCTTCATTTAACTTGGAACCAATTACGCAAAGACGTCCGGTGTACTCCGGTGAACCTTCACGGATCTCAGTTTCTTCCGGAACCATATCGAAGTAGATCCATGTTCCGTCCTCTGCCGGAAGCATTCCCTTAGCACGAAGGATCACGCCATACTCTTCAGAAGCGGAAAGGCTCTCCAGCATTTTCTCAAGCCCTTCTCTTGTAAACTTCTTAATAGTCTCACGTCCCCAGCTGGTAAATACTTCGTCTGCGTGATGATGGTGATGATCATGATGATGTCCGCAGCCACATTCGTCATCATGGTCGTGATGATGCTGCTCATGATCGTGGTCATGTCCGCAGCCACACTCGTCATGGTCGTGATGATGATGCTCATGATCGTGGTCATGTCCGCAGCCGCACTCATCATCATGGTCGTGATTATGCTCGTGATCGTGGTCATGTCCGCAGCCGCACTCATCATGGTCGTGATGATGATGCTCGTGATCGTGGTCATGTCCACAGTCACACTCGTCGTCATGATCGTGATGGTGATGATGCTCATGCTCCTCTTTCAGCAGCTCATCCGCCAGAGATACCGGATGCTCCATAACCTCCAGGATTTTCTTTCCATCCAGCTTCTCAATCGGAGTGGTAATAATAGCTGCCTTCTCATTGATAGAACGAAGAAGCTCCATAGACTCCATTGCTTTCTTCTCGTCTACAATATCGGTACGGCTCATGATAATCGCGCCTGCATACTGAACCTGATTGTCAAAGAACTCGCCGAAGTTTCTCATATACATTTTGCATTTCTTGGCATCAACAACTGTAGTGTAGCTGTTCAGCTGAATATCAACATCCTCTTCCACACCCTGTACAGCCTTGATAACGTCGGAAAGCTTACCAACACCTGATGGCTCGATCAGGATACGGTCCGGATGATACTTCTCTACAACTTCCTTCAGGGAAGCACCAAAATCTCCAACCAGAGAACAGCAGATACATCCGGAGTTCATCTCACGGATCTCGATTCCGGCATCTTTCAGGAATCCCCCGTCAATACCAATCTCACCGAACTCATTCTCGATCAAAACTACCTGCTCACCTTCAAATGCTTCTTTCAGCAGTTTCTTAATAAGAGTTGTCTTACCAGCTCCAAGGAAACCGGAGATAATGTCAATCTTTACCATTTTGTATTCCCCTTTCTATTATGCCAGAAAAAGGGGACATGACCAAGTCACATCCCCTAATATATTTATCCCAATTTCACAGTTTTATGCAAATCAGCCGTTGATCATGAAGTGCATAAGCTTATCAATGTCTTCTTTCTCATATGCAACGATCTCAAGCTCCGGAATCTCACCGTTAGAGAAGATGTTCGCAAGAGATACATACTGTGATAATTTAGATTTCAGGTTCAGTCTGTCACCTTCGCCAGTTACAAGCTCTACTTTACCAGCGCAGCTGTCTACTACATCAAAAAATTTCTGAATGTCTTTAATATTAGATACCTTCATGTCAATATTCTCCTTTCAACATGTACAAC
This sequence comes from Ruminococcus sp. J1101004sp1_RTP21198st1_B9_RTP21198_201120, assembly GCF_040924245.1. Taxonomy (NCBI): domain Bacteria; kingdom Bacillati; phylum Bacillota; class Clostridia; order Eubacteriales; family Oscillospiraceae; genus Ruminococcus; species Ruminococcus sp. J1101004sp1_RTP21198st1_B9_RTP21198_201120. The sequence goes on from NZ_JBCOMI010000005.1 coordinate 53,432, forward strand.
TTTTTCCATTTCTTTTTGTTCGGGCTCATTATATCTCAACTTTTTCCAAATAGCAACAGGTTTTTCACCTTCTGGGAAAAAATCCCCAACAGTCACAAACAAAACCCGAATTTGCCCCATTCTTTGGGTATTTTTAATACTAAATTATCACAGCAATCTGAAAATTGTCTGTGAGAATTGTTCCTTGCGGAATTTGGCAGCTTCTAATACTGGAACACAGCAACCCCGTAAGCTGGCAGCGGATAAGCAAAGGAGAACGGACGATTGTCACAATCCTGCTTTTCTGCCTTAAATACCTTCTTCGCAGTCTGTCCGTTTTCATCCAGAACCAGTGTGTATTGTTTCTTCTTCGGCACACCAACACGGTAATCCGGACGTTCTACAGGAGTGAAATTGCATACTACCAGAAGGTTATTTCTTTTTGTAGGGGATTTCCTTACGAAGCTGTAAATACTTCTGTCCCCGTCATCTGCATTGATCCACTCAAAGCCAGACGGATCCGTATCCGTTCCATAGAGCGCAGGATATTTGCGATACATCTTCAGCAATGTCTGCACAAAATCCTTCAAATCCCGATGCTTCTCTTCCCCAAGAAGGAACCAGTCGAGTTCTCTCTCCTCGCTCCACTCTCGAAGTTGACCGAATTCCTGCCCCATAAATAAAAGCTTCTTGCCCGGATGGCAGAACATAAATGTATAAGCAGCCTTCAGATTCTTAAACTTATCATCTAGCTCACCTGGCATTTTCTCCAGCATAGACTTCTTCAGATGAACCACCTCATCATGGGAGATTACTAACACATATTTCTCACTGTAAGCATATGTCATGGAGAAAGTCATCTTATTATGGTTAAACTTACGGAAATAGGGGTCCAGCTTCATATATTCCAGGAAGTCATTCATCCAGCCCATGTTCCATTTCAGGGAAAATCCAAGGCCGTCATCCTCTGCCTTACCTGTAACCTTCGGCCATGCGGTAGACTCCTCTGCAATCATCACAGTACCATGGTTTCTTCCAAGAACCACTGTATTCAGATGCTTAAAAAACTCAATTGCTTCCAGATTCTGATTTCCGCCATATTTATTGGCTACCCACTGACCATCATTCTTTCCATAATCCAGATACAGCATGGATGCAACGGCATCCACACGAAGACCGTCCACATGACACTCCTCGATCCAGAACAGAGCATTTGCGATCAGGAAGTTCTTTACCTCCGGTCTGCCATAATTGTAGATCTTGGTTCCCCAGTCCGGATGCTCTCCCTGTCTGGGATCTGCATGCTCATAAACTGCAGTTCCGTCAAAATTCGCCAGTCCATGGGCATCCTTGGGAAAATGTGCCGGCACCCAGTCCAGAATAACCCCGATTTTCTGTCTGTGAAGATAATCTACCAGATATTTGAAATCCTGGGGTGTTCCATAGCGGGAAGTAGGCGCATAATAACCGGTGACCTGATATCCCCAGGAACCGTCAAAGGGATGCTCTGCAATCCCCATCAGCTCCACATGTGTATAGCCCATATCCTTCACATACTGGGCAAGCTTCACCGCCAGTTCCCTGTAATTGAAAAAGCCTTTCTCATTCTCCTCTGTAGCCGGATGCTTCATCCAGGAGCCAGGATGTACCTCATAGATCGCCATGGCATCCTTAGTCTCGTCAAATTTCTGACGATTCTTCATCCAGGTGGTATCTTTCCATTTGTAATCCCCGATATCCGTGATTCTGGATGCCGTTCCCGGTCTTAATTCTGCCTCATTTGCATAAGGGTCAGCTTTATAAATATGCTCCCCGTTCATTCCTACAATAAAAAACTTATACAGCTGTCCAATTTTTGCTCCAGGGACAAATGTCTCAAATACACCGATCGGACCTGCCTTTTTCATTGGAGCAGCCTGTTCATTCCAGTCATTAAACTCTCCAATTACAGAAACAGCCTGCGCATTAGGTGCCCATACAGCAAAATAAACACCTTCTTTTTTCCCTTGTTTCTCAGGATGTGCGCCAAGCTTTCTGTAAACATCATAATGGGTTCCCTGACCAAAGAGATACTGGTCAAGCTCTGTAAACTGTAATTTCTCTCCCATCAGAAAGTTACCTCCCTAAACTTTCAAATTCTTATGCACATTATAGCATACTCTTTTCCTCCATGCCACCAAAAACTTGTCTATTATTCATAAAAAATCTACATCAAAATTCATTTTTACTGTAAAAAAATACGCCTGTACTTTGACATTTTTCTCATAAGTACAAGCGTATACTATCATTCACACTATACAGCATCTGCGATTTCCGGAAGTCCCGAAGCTTAACACATATGCCAGACAGGCTCTAGAGCCTCTTATTTTCTCCGTTATTCGCCTGAGTCGCTGCTAAAATCCCCTTCGCTATTCTCACTGCCATCTGTGTATCCGTCACTTTCACTGCCGTCGCTTCCATCACCGGAACCATCACTGAAGTCGCTCTCATCTCCATTACTGCTGTCATCTGAACTGCCATCAGAAGTTCCATCTGTGGAAGAGTCCTCAGAAGAGCCATTTCCATTATATCCAGGCACATAACCTGCATCAAGGGCGCTCTGCCAGAACTCTGCATATTTTGCTGGCTGAAGGGTAACATTCTTCGCCGCTGCCATCTCACTTACCGTTACCAGTTTATATCCCTGTGCAATAAGATCTGGAATCAGTCTGAGTGCCGCATCAACTGAAGGACCATGAATATCATGCATCAGAATAACGGCTCCGTCTCCCAGATTGCTGTCATTCATAATGCCATTGTAATCCAGATCTGCATCCAGATATTTCCAGTCCAGACTGTCAATAGACCACAAAATAAAAGGTTTCCCAACTGCCGAAATAATTTCATCATTGCAGTCTCCATAAGGCGGACGAATTACCGTGGACTCCTGTCCACAGGCATCAATCAATGCCTGATCGGTATCGCCGAATTCCTTTATAACATCATCAATACTCAGATTCAGCATATCCAGATGATCCCAGGAATGGTTTCCGATCTCACAGCCAAGTTCCACCATTCTCTTCACTTCGTCCGGATACTGTCCAACCAGCTGTCCCAACATAAAGAAGGTAGCATGTGCATTGTTCTCCTCCAGACAGTCCAGAAGCTTGTCTGTATACTGTCCCGGACCATCATCAAAGGTAAGTGCGATCAAAGGGCGTTTCTTCTCAGCATTGTAAGAACCATCCTCATTAAAATAATAATCGTTTACCCCCTTGGTCACCCAGCCGGTCTGCATGTATCCATTGGAATCAAATGCATATTTCACTCCGTCAATCTCTGCAAAACCATTGGTATAATATGTACCATCTGCATTCTGATACCAGCGTCCGCTGGAATCCTCATGCCAGCCTGGAGTCAGTGAAGAAACCTTGGTCACATCGCTCTGTCCTTTCAGAGGCTGTCTCAGAGCATCTGTAGAATTGGAATCCGCATTCGAAGCAGCTCCGTCACCTGCATCCGCCTGCACGCTCTGTGATTTTCCAGTACTCTTTCCTCCCACACGACTTACGATTGGAAAAATCACTCCTCTTATTACAAAAATCACAGCCAGCACCATTGCCACAACATAGGTAACCAGCTTAATGATCTTCCTTCGTCTTATCTGGCGCTGTTTCCTGCGCATTCTTTCGCGCAAAACCCTTCTATCCATTCATATTCCCTCTTTATCTCTCGTTACATAGTGGAAAAAATTTTCCGCAAAAAAGTTCTGTCATAGCACTTCTCTCAGCTCCAGATCATCTGTTACAAGAAGAATATCCGCTTTCTTTCCAACAGAAAGGGAACCAACTTCATCATAAATACCAATACTCTTTGCCGGATTTCGTGTTGCTGCAAAAATCGCTTCTTCAAGGGGAACACCAAAAGAAACAGCCTTGCGCATACAATCATACAGGTTCGTAGCAGAACCGGCAATCGTACCGTCCTTCAAAGTTGCCTTACAGTCCTTCATCGTTACTTCCTGTCCACCCAGCTGGTAGGTTCCGTTCTCCATTCCAGTAGCCATCATAGAGTCACTGATCAGTACAATCCTCTCTGGTCCAAACATCTTAAATGTAGCGCGGATCACAGCGGGATGAATGTGAATGCCATCACAGATCATCTCTGCCATACACTGCCCATCATCACAGGCAGCTCCGATCAGTCCTGGTTCTCTGTGCGCCAGTGGCTGCATGGCATTATAAAGATGTGTCACATGGTGTGCACCTCTTCTCATGGCCTCCGCTGCTGTATCGTAATCAGCTGCTGTATGACCAAGGGAAATGCACACCTCATTATGTACCTCATCAATGAATTCCATAGCACCATCCACATTCGGTGCCAGAGTTACCAGCTTCACCATATTTCCGGAATATTCATTCAGTTCACGGAAAAATCCGGCATCTGGTTTGCGGATATAGCCCTCCACATGGGCGCCTTTTTTCTTCGCATCCAGAAATGGGCCTTCCATATTGATTCCCCGGACAGCAGCTCCGTCTTTCATTTCTCCCACAGTCTTAATAGTAGCAAAAATTTCCTTCAGTTCTTCTGCCGGCAATGTCATGGAAGTAGGACAATAGGAAGTAATTCCGTGACTCTTTTCGTATTTCAGAATAATCTTAAGTCCTTCCGGATCAGCATCAGAAAAATCATGTCCAAATGCACCGTGACTGTGAATATCCACCAGCCCCGGAAGCACCCTGAGCCCAGCCGCGTCTACAATCGTCTTGTCCGTAACCTCATCCTCTGAAGCCACGATTCTATGATTCTCCACATACAGATCCTGTAATCTGAAGCTTCCATCCTCCTGAAAAACTTCTCCATTTTTAATAATCATAACTCCATTCCCTCCTGAGATTCATTGGCTGCTGTTTCTGTTATAAGCGGCAACCGTCAATTCTCCGTACTGTCATCCTGTGTATCTGTTGAAGCATCCGCTGCTGTGCCTGTATCTGCGGTTGCACCAGCTTCCTGCTCTTCTGCTGTATCCCCGCCATCAGTGCTCTGTCCGTCAGTCGTACTGCCATCTGCATGATCTGCTGCTTCTGTTCCCTCAGCAGCCTGTGCATCCTCACCTTCAGCAGATGTATCCGCTGCTGTCTGATCATAATTAGCATTTGCAATAATGAAATCCTGAACTCTCATAAGTCCGATACTCTCATCCACTGCAACCTGACCGTAAGTATCGATAAGAACTGCAAGATCGCCAGAAGCATACTGCTCTACCAGCTGATTCTGGATTGCAAGACTTTCCTCATCCTCCAAAGTCATTCCCTCTGCGTCCATGATTCCCTGAATAAGCAGATTCTGTTTTACCTTGGCCTGGGCATACTGCTGGCACTGGGCTTCGAAATCATCCATGGAAACGCCCTGAGACTCTACGAAGTCTTCAAGCTCCATATTTCCCTGCTTCGCGTATGCTTCTGCCTGTTTCTTAAATATCTTCACTGCCTCTTCTACGTCTTTCTCTGGATATTCCACAACCTCAGAATTGGTGTAAACAGTATTCCATGCAGTGCTGCGCAGACTGCTGTCGGCCTGATCCTGTGCTTCCTGCTCCAGCTGTGCGCGAACAGAAGCCTTATATTCATCAATTGTCTTGTAATCGGTATTCGCTGCAACCCAATCATCGGTCAGTTCCGGTGGTCTCTTAAAGCTCTGCACGGTAATCTGGAATACTGCATCCTGTCCAGCCAGTTCACTGTTGCGGTAGCTCTCCGGGAAGGTTACCGATACGTCTTTAGTCTCACCCTTCTTCATTCCCACGATTCCTTCTTCAAATCCGGGAATCATTGTGCCGCTTCCGATCACAAGGTCATAATTATTACCAGTTCCACCTTCAAAAGCTTCCCCGTCTTTTGTACCTACGAAATTAATAGTAGCGGTATCACCATTCTGGATGACAGCGTTCTCATCTGTCACTTCCACTGAATTGTCTTTCAAATTCTCTGCGATACGATTCTCAATATCCTCATCTGTCACTTCTGGTACAGAATTATCAAGAGTTATCCCCTTATAGTCTGCAATTGTAACATATTTCTCCACATTATCCACTGAAACCAGGCGTGTCGCACCGGTAGAATCTGTATAAGGTTCCTGTACCTCTTCTTCCTCTGCCGAATCCTCTGCCTGCTGCTCTGTTGCAGTGCTCTCACTCTCTGTACTGGTAGTTTCTTTATCACTTCCGCAGCCATTTACAGCAAGTGCCATACACATTACTAACGCTGTCAAATATAGTTTTCTTTTCATTTCATACTCCCTTCAGTTACTCTTTTATAAAATTATCACATTTTCTATTAAAAAGGAAGCCCACTGAGGCAATCATTTTTATTTTATCTCCGCCGCGTTACTGTTCACTGGTAACGTTCCGCGAGGTGTTTTATGTGAACAAAGTTCACATAAAACCCGAGAATCTCAGCGCAAAATCATGCGAATCCATGCCCTCTTTGCAGCTGGTCTTATCAGCCCCCATTCATAGGCGGTACAGGAGTGGGTCTGGATGGGTCAAATACCTGGCTTACGTCAAACAGATCTGCCAGCATGTCCGGATTGTAATACATTCGGTATCCATCCACGTTTCTTCTTCCCATCCGGAAATATTCATCTGTCATCTGTACAAAATATTGATTAGAATCCACGTTGCAATAATAATCATATCCCTGGGATTTCAGATATTCAAATTTCTCATTGCCAGTATACTCTCCGCCGTTATTAATATCTGCTCCGAAAGCAAAGATAATAATATCTGTTCCGCCAATAAGAGGGTCAATGTTCTCTTTGAAATTCTGTGTATCTGTTTCAAGGCGTTCCATGGAAACTGTGGACATGTTTTTATGTCCCCATGTATGGCTGGCAAAAGTCCAGCCCTCCGCCTTCATAGCATCTGCAACCTTTTTCGCTTCTGCCCGCTCTATATCCAGATCAAAATCAGGATGCGCGTCAAGCCACGCCTTTTTATCATCATTCAGATCATCTGGTCTTGTCTGATAGCTGATATCTGTGCGGTAACCCAGGATTCCATTGTAGCCTGTAAGCGCTACAATTCCCTTATGTCCATGATATGCAAAATCAGGATGTTCCTCCACAAACCGGTCGATCAGCGGTACAACATCATAGTCACCTACAACTGTGCTTCCATCATCCTGTACATATTCGTTGCGGATCTTCCCCTCTTCATCTATAACAAGCTTGGTGGCAATTCCATCTCCATCCTGGGAGTGGTAATAACATACATCGTCCTGCGAAAGGACAAACGGTGTTTTTCCCTTAGGAAGATAAACCTGCTTTGCCTGCATTTTCCCATTTTCATCAACGTCTGCCAGATCATAAAGGTTTACCATTACATATCCCTCGTCATACATGATCTGGGTTATCTTATTAAACTCATCCATAGTGGTCATAACCTGATTATAACCATCTGTCTTGTAATCTCCATCAAACGCCTTGGAAGTATCCACGATCAGGGAATGATAAAAAATGTGAGTTACCTGTTCCGGAGACCAGGCTACACATTTATCCTTTTTCTTCTGGAATTTCTCTGCAGCATTCTGAAAATGGACATTTCTCACATATGCATTGTCCTTCTGCAAAAGGCTGATTGCACCGTCATAATCATACTGGGCTGCTTTCTCCTTGGCTGTGGTCAGTACTTTCTTCTCGTGACGGATCTGCCTCCTGATGATACCTGCACCGGCTGCTGCTGCTTGTGGCATAACCCCATTTAAATCTATGGCCGCCGCCTGGGCTGCTTCCTGCTCTGCTTCCTGCTCTGGCTGATTTACAGAGTCTGAAGAATTATCTTCTGTTTTCTCTTCATCAGACATATTCCCGGATTCATCCTGTGCAATATCCTCTGAATTGTCATCTGTATTTCCAGTTGTCTCATCACTGTCATCTGCCGTACCTTCACCAGATTCCGGTTGTATATCTGTACTGTCTGAGCTGTCAGCAGCTTCCTCTGTATTAATATCTGGTTTTTCGGTGCTTTCGGGGGGTTCGGTACTTTCGAGGTTTTCGGTGCTTTGGTCAGCCTTTGCCAGTTCTTCTGCTGCCTTGCTCTCTTTACCGGAATTCTTATCAGGAACCAAATCCCTTACCTTGGCTACCAGCGTTTCCATGCCGTCTTTTAACCCCGTCTGCTCTCTATAAAAGTATCCCACACCGCCCAACACTGCCAGAGCAGTAATAATAAGAGCCAGATTACGATTCCGTATCTGCCTCTTCTTTCTCTTCAGATTGCGCTCATGTCTCTCGCGCCGTCGTTCTTCGTAATATATCTCTTCCTGGTGTTCCTTCTCTGCCAGTTCCTGTAATTCTCTGTCAAGCTCCCGCTTGGACTGGCTGTCGGGAACTTTATTCTCTTCCAGACCAGGCTGTTCCTGTTCTGTATCCGATTTCTTCATAATGTATAACTCCTTATTTAGCTCCCCCTTCAAATGCCTCGTAAAAATAGTACCAGTTACCGCAGGCACTTATAGTATAACCATATCAGACAGGTCTATCCATTCTGTAACCAGTAGATTTCTATTATACATGATATTTTAAATAATTACCACCTTTTCACTGTAATTATCCTTGCTTTCCGTTGCCATTTATTGTTAAAATAAAAGATACATGATAAAATCTAATTTAATAGAAATAACGGAAATTATCCGTCACTCAGAGGAGAGAAAAATATGAACAGATCAGATATTATGCGCATCAGCGCACTATTTGAAATAGCCCTGGGTTCTGCTTCTTTGATCGCAGCCCGCTTCTGGATCGGAACCACTAATATTGTGGGCAGACATGTAAGCCATGGTGATACTACAGAGGCTTTTGCACTTACTTATGCATTTACACTTCTTCAGATTACAATTGGAATTATAGGCGTGATGAATGCAGAAAAAGGAAGAATGAGCACCGTTATCTTTGGAATTCTGGCCTTTATTCCCCAGATTGCCCACTTCTTTCATATTAAGGGAAGTATTATACTGGTTCTTATGAATCTTGCAGCATTTGCGGTACCGGTTATATATACTTTCACGGCTTATAAGCTTTTCAAAGGAGATAACAAAACAATTGCCTTTTCCAAAAAATGATGTTAAAATGTAGTTTATGTGAAACAAGAATGTAACTGTTCAGTTTCTTCACAGGTTACTGTTCACTGGTAACGGAACGAACAGTAACCTTCACGGTCACACGCTTTGCGGAACCGTGCAGGCTGAATAGTTATTAAGAAACTTTATAATATAGTAGGAGGATAAGTATGCATCCAGTAACAATCGTCCTTCTGGTGATTCTCGTAATCCTCATCGGATTACTGGTTGGTTTATATTTCTTTGGTAAGAAGACCCAGAAGAAGCAGGAAGAACAGCAGGCACAGATCGAGGCAAGTAAACAGACCGTTTCCATGCTCGTTATTGATAAGAAGAGAATGCCACTTAAGGAATCAGGTCTCCCACAGATGGTCATCGACCAGACACCGAAGCTTCTCCGCCGCTCCAAGATGCCGATCGTTAAGGCTAAAGTTGGACCGAAGATTTCCATTCTTATCGCAGATGAGAAGGTATTCGACCTTATCCCTGTGAAGAAAGAGATCAAAGCTGAAGTAAGTGGACTTTACATAGTAGGTGTAAAAGGTATCCGCGGTAACCTGGACGCTCCGGTTAAGAAGAAAAAAGGATTTTTCGCACGCTTTAAGAAATCTGCGGAAGAAGCTCAGGCAGCCCAGAATGAGACTAAGAAATCCAAAAAGAATAAAAAGAAATGATTATTTTAGCCCTGCCATTATGATGGCAGGGCTATTTAAATGCTCCTTTCCCCATATTGTAATGCCAGTCATTATTTCCTATGTGTTGTATTTTATCAGGAATCTTTCTCTCATTTCAAAAAGGATCCTGCATTTCTGCAAGATCCTCATTCTCAATCTTATTTCTCATTATCCATATAAAATTTCCTAAGGAAATACGTCGGCGTACAGCTCCATGCATGACAGTAGCTGTTAACCATACTGGAACCATATGGAGATTCTTCCCTGTTATAAGGATTATAAAGTTCCCAGAAGGTATCCGCACCGTCGTGGATCATTTCGCCCCAATAGCGTTTCATCTCTTCCAGTGCAAGCTCTTTCTCATCACAGCGGATAAGCGCATCAATATAGTGATGATACATATATGGAGTTACCATGCGGATTCTCGGATTCACTTCCATTACATGATGGATCAATTTACAGTTTGTCTCTTTGTCAAAGACACGGGCCAGAATCATCCAGATCTGGGTTGCCCAGGAAGCCTGACGGTCCGGACCGCTTACGAACATTCCAAGCTCTTCATCCCAGAACTCTTTCACCGCTGCCTCTTTCAGCATGGCCTGCTTCTCTTCCAGCCAGCTGATATCCTCCTGTTTATCCAGAATCTTTGCAAGGCGGATTCCGTAACGGATACAGTAAATAAGAACTGCTGTAGCTCCGGCCTGCTTATTCAGACCATCTCCCCAGTCCAGGAAGCACCAGAATGCATCACCTAAATCCTCCACAACATTTTTCTCATTTAACTGTGTCATGGCAATGCGGATCTGATCAATTGCCACATCATAGAGATCCCTTAAGGTTTCCAGATCATCGGTTGCCTCATAATAATCCAGAAGCACAGATGAGAAAAACAATGCATAGTCCAGAAGGTAAGTATCATCTGGCTCCATCTCCGGTTCTGTGAATACACAGGCGCTTAGTTTTCCCTCATTAAAAAGCAGTCCTGCAAAAATATACATACAGCGTTTGGCAAGATCATAATTCTTAAAGGTGTAATAATTGGCTCTCGCCTGAAGTCTCAGATCTCCCAGCCACATTCTGCGGTCACGCTTCGGTCCATCCTCAAAAACATCCTGCATGCATTCTTTCAGGGTTTTTCGGCTTACCAGATCAATCTGATTCAGAAGCGGATCTCCGAAATCCACCGGCTTTACAGACTCCATGTCTACAGCAGAAACCGTATCACAGGAAATACCATTGATTTTCATCTGGAACTTGGCAGAAGTATCAATTACACGAAGCTCCATATAACGAAAAGAATATCTTCTTGGCAGCTTCACCTTCGCCGGAAGTACATCCACATGAATATACTCCTCCTGAATCCAGCCACGGCTGAGCCAGCCGTCATAATCGGCAGTTTTGTCCGTCATTTCCTCCAGACGCTCACCGAATTTCAGGTAAAAATAAACCGGTGCATCCTGATGGCTTCCAGTTTTACTAAGCTCCAGAGTCACATAACCTACCGCATGATCCCCGAAATCCACAAATACTGTATCATCTCTTTTTAAAGATTTTGCATACAGATTTTCAATCGGGTACTCTTCTGTAATAACTGTTCTCATCTGGCGGTCTTTTCCCACCATAATTTCCTTTGCAGCCTTGATTTCTTTATGCCGGAGCTCTGGCTTTAAGGATTCTGCAATTTCCAGAAAACGGTTATTTTTATGTACTTCGAAGTTCTCAATTATACTATATGATGGCATTATCTTTCCTCCTAAAAATCGTCTAATGTTTCATCGGAATCAGTATCTTCAGCTCAAACCAGTTATTCGCCTTGCCCGCCATAACTGAACCGCCATACTTCTCTACAATTTTTTTCATACTCTTCATTCCATATCCATGGAACCGTTTATCTTTCTTGGTGGTGATCGGGATTCCATCCTGGAACTGAACATTCTCCTCACAGTAATTCTCTGTGCGAATACGGATAAACTGTTTATCCTGAATCACGTGCAGGGAAATCAGACGTTTCTGACGGTCTTTGATCTTCACCACACTTTCAATGGCATTATCCAGCATATTTCCGAAAAGAGCACTGATATCCATATCCTCCATAAAATTCAGCAACTGTCCCTCACCCATAAATTTCAGCTCAATACCATGTCTCTGACAATGCATGCTTTTACTGGTAAGAATGGTGTCAAGGACCTTATTTCCCGTTTTATTCTGTGTCTCGTAAATCTTGATCTCACGCTCCATCTGTTCCAGGTATTCCCCTGCTTTTTCAGAATCTGCGCCGCTTTTTAAAAGATTGATCTGATGCTTCAGATCATGGTATTTCTGATTTACAATATCGATACTCTCCTTGGAAAGCTTGTAATTTTTGTACTGCATATCCATAATATTCCGAAGCGTATCCTTCTCAAAACGCATCTGGATTTCTTTTACCTGAATGTGATAAGCATAAAGAACTGCCATGCCGCTGAGATCTGCCAATGTGCGGATAATAAACACATCCATAGCTGTTCCCGCACTGAAAATGCTTTTTACATCCACATAGCTTACGTTGCTGATGCAATATACCATAATCATTACAAAATATACAACCAGTAATTCTCTGCGGGTGATCTGCAGTTCCTCAATATCTTTCTTCAGATAACGTTCAAGCAAATAAATCAGGATATACAGTACTGCATAAATAACTATCATATGCAGTACACGCCATAACATCTGCTCTGGTGTTCCCACCTCCTGACCACTGAAATCACCTGTATAAAAATAATGAATCTGCCAGCACAAAGAGGCTGCAAATTCTGCGTTGATAAATGCCTTCGCACAGAAAAATCCGGTTTCACGCCACGGAAGCTCTCCTGCCATCCTGATATACAACAACAGCAATAAAAACACGCATATCATAAAAGGCATGAAGAACATCTGCTTTATTCCATCTGTAAAAAAAATAATTGTAAAAATAATGATAAAGCTCAGCACCCCATACAGATATTTCCACAGGTCCCTTTTCCCTCGTCCATGCACAAGGATCATTACCAGTGCAGAAAGCCAGTAGGAAATGGCATAATAATATCCGGGAGTGTTGACTACCGTACCTCTCATTTTCCCACCTCATTCATGTATTCATTCAGTGCATCCAGAAAGGGCTTCCGCCTGCTTCTGCTCACCTGGATCGTATCGCCATTTACCATGATATCACTGCCCTGATAAGTCTCTACAAATTCCAGATTTACCAGATAACAGCGGTTGCACCGGAAATATTTCCTGGGATCAAACTGATTGTCTGTATCCCTCATAGTACCCTTTGTCTCAAAATCCCCATCCAGAGTGTGGTAGATCAGCACATGGTCCTGAACCTCCACGTAACAAATCCGCGCCACATCCAGCTTCTTTTTACCTCCCTTCAGAACAATGGTAATGTACTCCTTCTCCGGTGTCTTCACCTTTGCCAGAGCCCTTACCATACTCTCTGAAAATGAAAAATAGGAAATTGGCTTCAAAATATAATCCAGCGCATTTACCTTATATCCCTGAATGGCATACTGAGGCATGTTTGTAATAAAAATAATAATTACATTTGTATCAAGCTCGCGGATTTTTTCTGCTGCTTTCATTCCATTGAGAAACGCCATCTCAATATCCAGAATAATAAGGTCATAGCTGGCAGTGTAATCGGTCACAATATCCTCTCCGTCCTGAAATTCTGTTACGGAAAATTTCATCTGGTTCTCTTTTTCATAACGATTCAGGCATTTCTTCAACGCCTCCCGGTCATGCCTGTCATCCTCTACAATTGCAATTCTTATCATAATTATTTCTCACCTATCCTATTCAATCAAACGGATACTCCAATCCGCTTTGCTGCCTTCTCATAATCGAATAGCTTCTTCGCAGCTTATTCGGCTAAAACGGCTCCCTGGCACAGTGACACTGCACCAGGGAGCCGGAATCACTTGTGTTAACTAAGAATAGTATAACAGGAAACAGGTTCTGAAACAATTAGATATTAGCTGCTTTCTTCTGATTTTCTTTGATCTTTTTCTGGTCCTCTTCAATGTGTTTTTCTACATCCAGACGGCTCATGAGAATGATAACAACTGCATAGGTGATCACATCTGCCGCCAGAAATGCAAATGCAAGCACCTGCTCCACGCCGCCCATCTGACGGTAAACGATCTGCCCTGTATAGTTTGCCACATTTTCAATGATTTCCAGAGTCTGCGGATTGCAGGCAATGCCGGTATTGCTGTAGCCTGCAAAGGTAAGAAGACTGTTCAGCACACCGATACAGAGTCCGCTAAGACCTACCATAATGGAGCTATAAACAGACATTGTAAATCCATCGCTTCGGAAACCATTCTTCGCTTCCAGGTGATCCAGCACATCAGAAAGAAGCGCCATCGTCACATACATTGCCGGAATACTTCCGATTCCTTTCAATACCATACTTGCAGCAACCATTCCGAAGCTGTGTACATTCAGGAAACAGACAAGGCCGCCTACAACGGAGAAACAAAGTCCTGTAACAACGGCTCTTTTCTTTCCAAGTTTACGGGCAATTGGCCATGCCACTACCATACCAACGGCAGTAGGAATTCCACCAACCAAACCAAGTGTTGACATTAATGCACCGGAAGTCTGCTCCGGATTTGCAGAATTAATTACACTGTCAAACATCCATCTTACATAGAAGCTCATGGAACTGTTTTTGATCAGCTGACCAAACTGGAAAATCAGGAAATAGAGAATGATGATCCACCAGTATTTGTTGTGGATACAGCCTTCCAGCTGTTTTTTCAGAGGAAGCTTCTCTTCCTTCACATTCAGATTGATGGTTTCCTCTGTAATACGCTCTCTGGTAAAATAATATTCCAGCATACAGCCAAATGCACTTACCAGACAAAGAACTATGGAAATAATCCTCCAGTGTGAATAGCTTGCGTCCACATCGATTCCGCCGTCCTTTGTCACAAACAGAAAGCTCTGAAGAAGAATCGGCACTACAATGCTGGCTCCAACTCCTGCTGAAGCAACCATTGCTGCATTTGACAGTGTTGCAAGAAGCCCGCGGCTCTCAGAATTTCTGGTAGAAAGAGAAACCATGGAGCTATGTGCACAGTAAAAACATGGATATGCAAGTGCATAGTACAGGTTATAGGACACTGCGATCCAGATCATCTGCACCGCATTATTGCCCTTAGCTGGTGTCATAAACATAAGAATAATGGCTATGATCAGCATTGGTGCTGCAATGATCAGGTAAGGTCTTGCTTTTCCCTGTGTACTTCTGGTGTTGTCGATCCACTGCCCGATCATCAGATTTCCGAGAACTACGAAAATCACAGATACGATTGGCAGAAGTGTGGCAAATGCTCCGAATTTCGTCCAGCCAAGTACATCCACATAATAACGGTTCAGATAGGCACCGAAAATGGCATTGGCAAACATGGCGCAAAAGGGCGCCAGAAAATATCCAATGGCAATTTCCGGAAGCTTCACCTGATCGGATTTGATTCTTGTTTTAAAAACCGGCTTTTCTGCAAGTTTTTTTGCAAAATTAGTAATGTTCAAATATTTCGCCTCCTGGGTTTATTTGACTCTTAAGATAAACTCTTTTTCCCTTTATTTAAGCTCTGTCTTCCATTTGCAGGCAGAATATTTCCTGCACATTTAATGGAATCTTACTTCAGATCAAAAGACATAAAATTAAATGCGCCAGTTCCCTTGTAACTGAAGTACAGTGCCTCTTTCTCACCGAGTCCGTTTACATCAGCTGCAAAACCGTGCTGTTCCTTGCAAGGTTTCACCTGAATCTTTGCCACTGGCTTGCCGCCTTCCTCTGTGGATACATAAACAACTCCAGTTGCTTTTCCCTTAATATTAATACGAACCTTAGAGGTCTCACGCAGGTCAAAATATTTGAAGCCTGCAACTGCTCCGTCACACATATTGGCAATATACTGATCTGACCCCTGTTCACGATCCTTTCCATCCTGAGTCAGATATGGATGTCCGGACTTTGGATGTTTGATCATACTTAAGAAACGGGTTCCTTTTTTGCCATATACGTTGCAGGCAATGTAGGAAGGATAGTTTCCTTTTCCCTTAAGCGGTCCGTCATTCAGACCACAGGAGGTCATCTCTGCCTGATAGAATTTGCCATTCTCGAAGCGGATGCGCTCTGCACAGGCCTGACGGGAAGACTGCTTACGGTTACTGTGTCTGTGATAGAAAACATAATAGCTTCCATTAATTTCGATCAGGCTTCCGTGAGTGTTTCCGGTACAGTTTCTTGCATTTTTTACATCTGTGATTCCAGGAAGGCCGATGTCCCCGTTGCTGACCAGAACACCGCCAAACTCAAAGCCCTCTGTAGGGTTATCGCTTGTTGCATAGCAAAGCTCATGGCTGTTCAGGGAGCTGTAGATGAAGTAATAGGTTCCATTGAATTTACGCATGGAGCTTGCCTCCAGGAAGGGATGTCCCTCATAAGAACTTCCTGGTGCTTCTTTCTCACTGGCAATTCCAATGTATTTCGGTCCCATTTTTACAGTAAGCATGTCTGCCGGATCCAGCTCGAAGCACATTGCACCGTGCTCAGTCGGCTTGGAGCCATCAAGCAGAAGGGGATTTCCCTGAAGGGCAAAGCCTGTGTAAAGATACAGCTTTCCATCATCATCCATAAAAACGCCCGGGTCAAACTGCAGCGGCTCCTCTTTCTTTCCAATAGGAGTACCATCTGCATATTTTACATAACCATAGAATTCATATTTGCCTGCCGGCTTGTCACAGACAGCCACAGAGATCATCTTGGTACCGCCCATGAAATAATAAAGATAAAATCTTCCGTCCGGTCCCTGGATCATATCCGGTGCTGCCAGACCATTTGTAAGACGGATCTTCGGCGCTGCCGGATCCTGCTCTCTTTTGAAAATAACACCCTCATAACGCCAGTTGCCAAGATCGTCTACTGGTGCTGACCAGCATACATAATCGCCCAGACAGAAATTCAAGCCGTTAAAAAGATCATGAGAACCATATATGTATACACGTCCGTCCACAATATGCGGCTCCGCATCCGGCACGTATTCCCAGCTTGGCAGGTACGGATTTACAGCCTGCTTTGTTTTCATACCTTCATCCTCCATCGATTATTTTACATAATTCATAATATGGATTTATTATAACACCCTGCAATTTCTGTACCTGTTTTTTACGTAAAGTGTAAGAAATCCATCGCAAATAGCACATCTTCAAAATCCAGAAGTTGAATCTCAATGAAAAAAAGCCGTCTAGTCACAGACAGCTTTCTTCCTTTGCACCATTTCCTTACCTGATTCACTTTATTCCAAGACATCTGCCATTGGAAGCACTCCTAGGGAGATTCGAACTCTCGACACCGCGCTTCGTAGACGCGTGCTCTATCCAGCTGAGCTACAGGAGTATACTCGGTCATGAGGGAATCGAACCCACTCGTGTTATGATAACAGCGGATTTACAGTCCGCTCCGCCTCCTTAACGGGATAATGACCGATATGATTTCTTACATGTTTTATATTACCAGAAGAACTATATATTCTGCAATAAACCACTAGTTTAATATAACCAAGGAACTTAAGTAAAACTGCATTCTGACTTATAAAAAATCCCCATTATCATTTCTTAGTCCATCTTATATATCGATTTTTTTATTGCATTTTCCCATTTATCTGGTATAATAATCATTCGGTAAACAATTCAATAACAAATTAGCTCTGGTATAAAATTGGAAACGACACAAGTGTACACTTGATAACGAACAACACATGTGTCTTTTTTGTACCCATTTTTAGAAAAAGGAGAACAATTTTATGCCAAAAACTAAGTTTCAAAATGTTATTTTCACTCTGATGATGGCTTTCCTTATGGTCTACGCCATGATCTGCTACAACATTTCCCTGAACATCGGTGGAATGAGCAACCAGGTATTTCTCATGGCTTTCGGCGAAATGAAGATTATGTGGCCGGTTGCATTTGTACTGGAGTTCTTTATTGTTGATAACCTTGCCCATAAGCTTGCTTTTCGTATTGTCACACCTAAAGACAGACCTTTCGCCATCACAGTTGCAATTTCTGTTATGATCATCTGCATTATGTGCCCGATCATGAGCTTAATTGCCACAATCTTGTTTAAAAATGCGGGTTCCCAGTTCGTTGCCGTATGGCTCCAGACCACTTTCATGAACTTCCCGGTAGCCTTCTTCTGGCAGCTTATGTACTGTGGACCGCTGATCCGTTTTCTCTTCGGGAAAATGTTTCCGGAGAAACAAGATGCATAAGCGTACCTGTTAGAGCGTGTTTGGAAAAGGCTTTCTGCAAGATGTGCGTCACAGTTTGTGGGAGATTTCGCCCGGATGAGGGCGCCGTAGCGGGCTACGGCAACCGAATTCGGGTGAAATCTCCCGCAAAGTGGGGCGTGCAGATTGCGGGAATGATTTTTCAAACACGCTCTAGCAGTTTTCATATAAATTTGAAGGATTTTAAAAGGCATTGCAGGATATAGCCTCTCCCTAACGTTTGACTCCAAAATCAAATCGTTTACAGACGCCATATAATTCCTTGCAATGCCTTTTCTCGTTAAACTTTCTCAGCTACTATTCTGTAATTTCTAATCCAAATCAAGAAGTATGTACTGCCATTGTTGTATTCTCGATAAACCCTTCACACATTTTCTGTACTTTTTTAAGCGGCAGCTCGGAAATTGCCGCAATTTCTTTCTGTGAATACCCCCGAGAAAACATGTTAAAAACGGTCCTGCGATCTTTTTCTCTGGCCTGTCTTCTCATTTCTTTTTTCATCTCTTTCTTCATTTCTTTCCGCGTTGCTGCTCTCGCTTCATCTGCATACATTTGCATTGCGCCATCCCATGCCTTACACATATCCTTCACCTCCACAACCTCTTCATCAACAAATTCATATTGCTCCAGTAATATCGCCAGAAGCCATCTGGTTTCTTGACTTAGCTTTCGTATTTCTTCGGTACTCTCTTCTACGTATTTTCTCAATTCGTCTTTTTTACGGCTGTGCTTCATAAGCTGGAAAATATCTTTCCATTCCGTGTGAAACAACTCAGGATTCTGTTCATGAATATCTATCATACAAATATCATAATCAGGAAGCCTGTCTGAAAAACTCATCACATTTTCCGGGATGTCCATCATTTCCTGTAATTTTAACTTACTCTTCCACCTTTTCTCTCCCAGGTATAATACCTGATGAAATACCGGAAGCAATGGACGACGGATTCGGCGCCGTTTTTTCCCACGTTTTCCTCTTCCCCAAAACATTTGCTGGGATTTTCTTTTCCACTCTTTTAGCTGATCTGTATATTCTATGCTGTCATATGTAAAACATCTCACAGGCATCTCATAATTTGCCCCAGATTCAACTTCACATGCCAACAAAAATCTACAGCCTGGCTTATCGTGGAGACGAAGGAAATCGCGCTCTCTTTCCAGATACATGAGCTTCGCGCTGTCATCCCCGAATTCTCCCTCTTCAAAAACACCTTTTTCCCTGGCAATTTCCTCTTCGCCGTATTTTTCAGAACTGTTTTTCTTTTGTATATTTTTTGCCATAATCGACTGTTTATATGATACTCTCTTCTTCCTTTGTACTTCCTTAAGATAACATGGATCCACAATCTGCTTTCCTGCAAATAAGGTACCATTCACAAAATCTGCAAAGCGTTCGTTATCTTTCAGATACTCCTGTAGTCCCTGGTCTTTTACACCCAAGTTTCACCACCTTCTTTATTACGCTTATTTCACAGGAATACTTCACCGAATGGCAATGAATAGACTGCTGTTCATGAGCTGAACCGCCTACGAATAGTACATAGAGTTCCTGAGATGTGAATTCAGCGTAACATAAAATATAATGTACTGCAAGGAGTTTATATTTTTTAAGAATCATTCCTCGTTAATATTATACCATTTGTATTTATTTTATACAATATTATTTTTATAAAATATATACTTAAATAAAAAAAGGCATTGTAGAACATGCCGCCCAAAAGTCAGACATTAAAATCTAACTTTTAGTACGCGGTATAATATCCTTGCAATGCCTTTAATTCATAACGATCTATAAATACGCCCTACATGTTTTTTTCACTTTTTGGTTTCCTAAACCTTTATTCTTCCTCTTTCAAATGCACATCCAAAAATTCCAATCCAACTGTCTCCGCATAGTCTCTTCCCTCTTCAAAGTTCATCTCGAAACCATGGGTAGATTTTTTTCCATAAATGGGAATCAGAACAGAACCTTCCCCTGTATACGCTTCCTCAATTGCCTTTTCAGAATAGCTGTATGGCACCAGGCTGTCATTGATTCCGTGAATGATCATCACGTCTCCGTCATATGCGCTGATAGTGCCATAAACATCCAGATCATAAACTGTTTTCACATACTCAGAACCCACAGTTCCTACCGGCATCTCAGCTCTGTCTTCCGGAATATCATATGCGGAATCATACATTTCCCGGGCATTATCCGCAATACAAAACGCCGGATAAATCAGGATCATAGCAGCCACATCATCTTTTCTGTCTGCAGCAGTCAGAGCACTTACAAGTCCTCCCTGGCTCTGTCCCAGAAGGAAAAGATGATCCTGATCCACATAATCCTTTGTTTTCACAAAGTCCATAACAGCACTTAAATCTTCTTTCTCAGTCATCACTGTCATATCCATGAAATCTACGTCACTGTTTCCGTTAAGGGAACCGCCGCAGAAGTCAAATGTATAAACCACATATCCATCCTGAGCCGCCTTTTCCGGCCATTTTGCACGCTCTACCATCTGGGAAGTAGAACCGATTCCGTGGCTCATAATGATTACTGGATAAGTCTTTGTTTCGTCAAAATCTTCCGGATAATAGAACTGTCCGTAAATATTATTGTCTCCATTTTTGCACCAGGAAACCACCTTTGTGCAGCCTTCTAGTTCTGTAGTGTATCCCTCTTCAATCTCCGGATTGTCAGACTCTTCTAAATCAGCATCTTCCTCTCCTTCAGAATTAGAACTGTCCTCTGCTTCCTCTGTCTGCTCTTCTGCGTTTTCCTCAGCCCAGACAGTCACACTTACACAGCTCACACTCAATACTGCTGCCACCCCTAAAGCAATTAACATCTTTTTCTTTAACATCTTTATTGCTCCACTTACTTTTTTCTCAATCAATCACATCATTCTGAAATCTGGACAAATGCTCATAAGGCAGAATCAATCTGCCTCGGAACAATCCACAGCCATCGTTGATCAGACTGTTATTTACCGCAGAAAACATATTCACATCAAGATCTGCTAATTCCAGGGAAAGCAGCTTCATTCCCCGTTCATAAGCCTCATCAAAGTAAACACATTCCCCTTCCGGGATCACATCTCTTCTGGCACGCTCGTCCTGCTGGCGTTTCTCATAGCCCAGGTGATTGGCCGGACCGATTTCTGCAATGTCATCCATTTTCTGGGTACGGAGCTGTACCTCCATGTAGGATCTGGAGCTGTTATCATAAAATGTAATATGTAAAGACTGATACCCATATTCACTGGTACCACAAATATAATCTCTGTAATAAGGCTTTACATCATCATTTAGTTGATCAGAAGTACTCAATTTCACTCCCTGAGCCGATTCTGCTGTAAAGCCTCTCTCTTCCAGAAATCCTGGCAGCACATTTGCGATCTCATAAAGATAGCGGATAGACGCCTGCTCCTGTTCTTCCCCTGGCTTCAAGTGACATCTTGGCATACAGACCACAATCCGGTAAGCAATAAAATCACGAAAGCAGCTCAGCTTATTTTTCAGCTCTGCAACCGACGGATAGGTACCATTTTCCCGGTAATAATCGTAAATATATTCCACTACATATCCATTAAATTTCTCTTCTGCCCGGATCAATGACTTAATCCTGCCTTTAAATGTAAAGGCAAGAAATGGATATTCATGGGCCATATATTTGTAAAATTCCCGGATCTTCTGGGACTGGGCCGTAAGGAAATCATTATGCTCCAGAAGTTCCGTGATCTGGAGCAGAAAGTTGCTGTGCACCAAATCGACTTCGTTATGGTTCTTCTTCGCTTCCTTACGCAGATCCTCTGTATATTTCTGTAAAATTTTTAAAACCGTATCTCCGGAATATAAATAATCATTCAGTGTAATCATAGCGGTCACCTCGTTTGTGAACGTTCTTTCTGACTGTGTTTGTTACAACTATTCTAGCAAACTTTTACAATTTAGCAAGAAAAAGTTTTATTAACATTTTCCCATTTTAAAAGGGACCTCCGAAGAAGTCCCTTTGTTGTATTCCTATTCTTTTGAATATTTTATATTAATAGCTTTATTTCTTTTTCTTCCGGCATTACTCTCAGTGCGCCTTTTCTTGTTGTGATAATTGAGGCAGCTGCATTGGCAAACGTTAACATTTCAGCCAGATTTTCCTCTTTTAGTCCATTAATTCCATGTTCACAGACATAGTGCAATACACAGCCGCAGAATGTATCTCCTGCTCCGGTTGTCTCGATGGTATTATCCTGTAAAAACGGCTTTACTTCCACCATCATTTCATTATAATAAGCACGACTTCCTTCTCTTCCCATAGACACAAGAATCAGCGGAATCTGATAACGTTCTCTAATCCAGTTTACGCCATCACTATAATCTTCTTCTCCTGTCAGCCACTGAATTTCATTATCTGAAATTTTCAGTATCTGACAATGACCAAGACCATATAATACCTGCTTTCTCGCCTCTTCCATAGACTCCCAGAGCGGTGGACGTAAGTTGGGATCAAATGAAATAATAGCGCCAGCTTCTTCTGCAATATGAATTGCTTCTTTCGTTGCCTCCCGCACCCCTTCATGTGTCATAGACAATGTACCAAAATGAAAAATTTTCGTATTTTTGAGAATATCTTCACAAATTTCAGCTTTATTCAGCATCATGTCTGCACCCGGATTACGGTAAAAAGAGAAATCCCTGTCTCCATCGGGATATGTATGTACCATAGCAAGGGTTGTATGTATCTTTTCGTCTGTACATAATCCAGTGTCATCAATTCCAACTTCTTTTATTGCAGCCCTCAACTGTTCTCCGAAGAAATCATTTCCCACTTTCCCGATAAACGCTGTTTTATGTCCCAGCTTCGCCAGCATTGCAAGTACATTACAAGGTGCTCCTCCGGGATTTGCTTCAAAAAGTGGATTTCCCTGACTGCTTTTTCCGTTTTCAGTAAAATCAATCAATAATTCGCCTAGTGCCGTTACATCATATTTTTTCATATGCATCTCCTGATTCATATATTTGGCATTCAGCCCAGTCAGACGCAACGCCATGAACTGAACTCACTGCTGTAAACAATACCTATTCATAACCGCCTTATACGACTTTTATGCCAGATCATATTTCACTACATCAATTCTGGCAGCACCATTCACAGCAAAAGAAATTCCCTTTGCATCCTGCTCTGTAAGAATAACAGCAGACATAACCTGTTCTCCGTCATTGATAAATATTTCCGCGCTGAATCTATCCAGAATCACTCGCAATTTCAATTCATTACAGTCACCATTTACCAGACATTCTCTCTGATGAACCACTGCACGTTCGCTTCCGGAGAAGCTTCTGTCGATTTTCAAAACTGATTCATCTGGACGGAATCGTAAAGTGGAATGATATTTTTCATTCTCTGCAAAACAGAGTTCGAATTTTTTATAAAGCTTATCTTTATCTACCGGTCGTATTACAAGCTCCAGATCTACGGTACGTCCTTCAATCTGGTCAAGTGTGATTCTGGTGTCTTTAATCACAACATCCCTGTACTCGACTTTATTTGCACGCATGGAATCCAGTTCTCTGACCGGAACCTGATACAATCTTCCGTTTTTCACAGACACTTCTCTCGGAAGGCTCATTTGTGCAAACCATTTAGATTCATTTCTGCGATAAGCAAGAGTATCCCAGTTCTGCATCCAGGCAATCATAATTCTTCTTCCATCTGGAGCAAGCAATGTCTGCATTGCATAACAGTCAATTCCATAATCCACACTCTGATAAGACTGTTCCTTCAAAGTATGTGTCTCAGAATCCAGATCTCCTATGATACATAATGTTCCATTTCCATTATGATATTCCATTCCTTCCGGAATCATGTCCTGTGGGCTTGTCAGAAGCACATATTTACCGTCCAGTTCAAAGAAATCCGGACATTCCCACATCTTTCCATAGCGATTTTTATTCTCTGCCAAAGTACTTACAAATTCCCATTCAAAACCATTTTTACTTCTGTAAAGAAGAATTTGTCCGCTTCCATCAGCAGGACGACTTCCTATAACACAATAAAAGTTTCCATCTTTTTCTTTCCAGATTTTTGGGTCACGGAAATCTGCTTTGCTTGCGCCTTCCGGCAGATCTTTAAAGGTCAGGACCGGATTTTTGTCATACTTCACGTAATCCTTTCCATCTCCCACAGCCACCGCCTGTGTCTGAACGTCCCTTGCGGTTCCGTCCTCCAGTATTTCCCGGTCCACAGCTGTATACATAAGCAGCTGTCTGCCGTCCTCCAGCTCTATGGCACTTCCGGAAAAGCAGCCCACTTTATCGTAATCCTGGTCTGGTGCCAATGCTGCCGGGAGATAGTCCCAATGCAGCAGATCCTTACTTACCACATGCCCCCAGTGCATGCTGTCCCAATGTGTGTTATATGGATTGTACTGATAAAACAAATGGTATTCTCCCTTATAGCAGGAAAATCCATTGGGATCATTCATCCATCCAACATAAGGAGTTATATGAAAAGCCGGTCTGTCTTCCGCTTTAATCTGCTGTCCCTGTGTAAATTCATATTTTCTTGCCTTTTCTAACATTTCGCTCATGAAAAATCTCCTGTCAAAGTCGTTGTTCAGTTCTTACATCTTTTGTTACTTTTCCGCGCTTAAGGATTCCTGATACTGATCAAAATATTTCTGTTTGATTGAAAGATAATCAGAAAGTCCGTACTTCTCCATTTTTTCCAGGTAGGAATCCCATTCTTCCTCTATTCCTCCATTCAGGATCCAGTCAGCTTTCTTCTGTTCTGCATATTTTTTAATATCGGTATCATACTGTGATACTTTGTTTGTATCATCAATACTCATAAATACATTTGGATAAACATATTTGCTATTCATATCCTGTACATAGGTCTCATGCATATTATCCAGACGCCATTTCGCATCTTCCGGCTGTGTCACATATACATCATAATATTCATTCAGCACAGCCAGAGGGCCATTTACAGATTGCGCCTCACGCACTTCCACTGGAGACTGCTCTCCCAGATCCATATGTTTTAACATTTCGCCGCCGTCTTTGTTTGTAGACAGTTAAAAAATGTTAAAGGAATCCTCTTCGCCATAAGTACCCCAGTTATTCTGCGGAGACTGGAGGGGTGCATACATCTGATCAATCCATGCAGCAGCAAGTGCTGTATTACGACAGCTGGATGTAAGAACACATCTTCCACGGTCAAATCCACTGGTTTCACTGTTGTTCTGTCTGGTAATATTTCTCATGCCATCCGGCCCGGTCAGTGCGGGAAGCATCACATAATCTGTATTGTTATCTATATTCGCAATATCCCATGTGAAGCAGAGTCCGTAACGGTGATTCTTTCCTTTTGCAACATAAGTAGACCACTCCTGTGTAAAGGCTTCCGGATCTACAAGGTCTTCTGTCACCAGTTTATGAAGCCATTCAATTCCTTCCTTGTAGCCTTCCTGAACAGTTGTATAAATTACTTTTCCTTCATCTGTTACCGCAAAATGATCTCCTGTGTCTCCGTAACCCTCTCCAAATCCATTTATTAAAATCGCAGGATCCTGATCTCCGTTATTGATAATAAAGGACATTGGAATTACATCACCTTCAATGGAAAATTCTTTCTCCAGTTCTTCTGCATGATCGCGGAACTGAATCAGTACCTGTTCCAGTTCGTCTGTTGTTGTAGGAATCTCAAGTCCAAGGTAGTCAAGCCATTTTTTATTAATATATGGAATATCTCCAATCGCCTGAATTGCTTCTTTTCCTGCACCAAGCTGTTCAATCCACGGGAAAGAATAGATATGTCCATCCGGTGCTGTGCACATAGTCCTGTACTCTGGGTATTTTTCAAACACAGCCTGAAGATTCGGCATATATTTGTCAATCAGATTTTCCAATGGAATAATAATTCCCTGCTTGGCATAACGCAGCAGGTCATAATCACTCATACCTGCATTAAACAGACCATCCGGCAGATTTCCAAACTGAGCCAGGGCCAGATTCTTTTTATCGGAAAACTGATCTGATACAAAACAGGTCCAGTCAATATGAACATTTGTCTGTTCTTCCAGTCGCTGGAAAATCACTCTTTCATTGGGATCCTGTGTGGAAGTAGCCGGTGCACTTGTAATAAAAGAAAGCTCCTCTGTTTCCTTTAATGGAAACTGTACCTCAGATACTGGTGTGTCCGGGTTGATCTCCGCATTAAGCTGCTGCTCTTTTCCACACCCTGCCGTACTTATCATCATCGTCAAAGAAAGTCCAAGTGCAAGTAAACCTTTTACTCTGTTTTTCTTCATATCTGTATCGTTCCTTTCTTATCAGCCTTTTACTGATCCGACCATAATTCCCTGATCAAAATACTTCTGGAAGAATGGGTACATTACTAAAAGCGGTAAGCTTGATACTACAATGGTTGCATATTTCAGCTGTTCCGCTACCTTTGCCATTTCAGCAGTACTCTGAATATCTGCAATCATACCTGGCTGCGGAGTATTCTGTACCAGAATGGAACGAAGTACTAACTGCAGAGGCTGAAGATTTGCATCATTCAGATAAATCATTGCATCAAAATAGCTGTTCCACATTCCTACGAATGACCACAGTGCAAGTACTGCAATGATCGGCTTACATACCGGCATCATGATTTTGAAGAAATGCTGGATCTCATTGGCTCCATCAATTGCAGAGGCTTCTCTTAATTCTGCCGGGATTGACTGGTAGTATGTTCTTGCAAGGATCATATTCCATACATTAAATGCTCCAGGAATCAAAACTGCCCAGACTGTATTTACCATATGCAGCTGATTGATTAAAATAAAAGTCGGGATCATTCCACCGCCAAAGAACATTGTGATCAGGAAAATAAGATTAAAAAGTTTTCTTCCCACAAATTCCTTCTTGGACAATGGATACGCTGCCAGCAATGTTATAAAAACAGAAATAGCTGTAAATGCAAGTGAATACAGAAAAGAATTCAGGAATCCACGCCAGATCATCTCATTTTCCAGTACTCTGCGATATGCATCCAAAGTCCAGTCCTTAATATGAAAACTCAGTCCCTGATTATTCAAAACTGTAGGATCCATAAAAGAGGCAAGCACTACATACACGATTGGAATTGCAATAGAAAGTACAAACAGTCCAAGAATCAGGAATCCAATTCCAAGGATAAGACAGTCTGTCTTCGAATATTTTTTCTTTATTTTCTCCATCTTCGCTTCCTCCTATAATCCTTCTCCGTCGTTCAGCTTCTTTACCACCCAGTTTACAAAAACTAACAGAATTACATTTACTACTGAATTAAACAGACCAACAGCCGTCGAATAACCATAATCGCCGTTCAAAAGACCAATACGGTATACATATGTTGATAAAATTTCTGATGCCGGCAGGTTCATATCTGTCTGTAATGCATAGGCTTTCTCGAATCCAATACTCATAATATTTCCAGCCTGCAGAATAAACTGAATTACAATAATATTCTTGATTGCAGGAAGCTCCACATACCAGATCTGCTGCAGAAGATTTGCGCCATCCATAATAGCTGCTTCTTCCAGTTCTTTGCTTGCATTGGATAAAGCAGCCGTGTACATAATAGAGGCCCAGCCTGCTGTCTGCCAGATTCCACTTGCTATGTAAATGGTGCGGAAAGCAGATGGCATTGTCATCCAGTTTGTACTAATTCCTAAAAGCTTATTCAGAGGTCCAACCGGAGAAAGCAGCATACGTACCATACCACAAAGTACAATTACAGATATAAAGTTCGGCATATAGACCAGAAGCTGTACTTTCTTCTTAACTCCGGTTCTGCGGATACGATTTAAAAGCAATGCCAGAATGATCGGAACCGGAAAGCCCCACAGCAGTCCATAAATACTCAATTTTAGTGTATTCAGCAGGTAGTTCATAAAATCCGGTGAAGATAAAAACCGCCTGAAATATTCAAGTCCAACCCATGGACTTCCAAGCACTCCCTTGATTACGTTGTAATCCTCAAATGCAATCAGAAGTCCCCCCATAGGAAGATACTTAAAAATGATTGTCAGTAAAAGTCCTGGCATTAAGAAAAAAAGATATAACTGCCAGTTTTTCTTCACATATGTAGCCTTATCTCTCCACGTTTGCTTTTTCACGGGCATTGTTTGGTTCTGCATTCTTTTCATGCACTTCTCCTCCATTCCTTTCCCTTTTCGTTCTCGGAACCGGTTAAGTAACCGGTTACTTTATGGTTCGATGTTACTACATCCAAGTTCATATGTCAACACTTTTTCAAGCTAAAATAACCGGTTACGTAATCGGTTATTTTAGCATTGCCTTTTTTTTAAATAATTGCTATACTAAAAAAATAATATAATCCCAGTTTAAAAGATTCCCAAATATTATTCTCATTTATTTATAAGGAGATTAAATTTTTATGGCAAAAAAACAGGTGACATTTGCAGATATTGCAGAATATACTCATTTTTCAAAAACTACAATATCACGGTATTTCAATCATCCCGATTCTCTTACGCTTGAAAATCAGGAAAAGATTTCACAGGCCCTTGATACCCTTGGCTATAAAAAAAATAAACTTGCAAAAGTTCTGGCAAATGGTAAGAGTGAATTTATCGGAATCATTATTCCAAATCTCTACTTGCATTACTACTCTGAAATGCTGACACAGCTTCTTTCAAGCTATAGTAACTACCATTACAAATTTCTTGTTTTTTCCAGTGAACACGGTGCCGAAGAGGAACAACAGTATATTGAAGAGCTTCTTTCCTATCAGATTGAGGGGCTTATTGTTTTAAGCCATACACTGTCATCCAAAAAACTGGCTTCCTATCAGATTCCTATCATTGCCATTGAGCGAGAGGCAGAATATATCAGCAGCATTACCACTGACAATTATATGGGTTCCCTTCAGGCTACCTCCCTGTTAATTCGTGATAAATGTGATATATTGATTCATATCAATGCCAATGTTGAAAAAACAGTCCCAGCTTATGATCGTATACGTGCATTTGAGGAAACATGTAAAGAATATCAGGTTCCTTATGACATTGATCTAAGCGTAAGCGGCAATTCTTATCAAGAGATTTTAAATGTGATAAGACATATCTTTACAAGAATTGAAGAAAAGTATCCGAATCAAAAAAAAGGTATCTTTCTTGCGAATGATACCTATGCCAATATGTTTCTCAATTTAATTTTCCAGAAATATGGTAAATTACCACCTACTTACGAAATTATAGGTTTTGATAACTCTCCAATTGCCAGTGAATCAATCCTTCCGATCACAACTGTCGGTCAGCAAATTGATGTTATTGCACAGACTGCCATGGAGCTTCTGGTGCAGCAGATGGAAGAGCAAAAAAAGCGAGCGCCTAAGCCACTGGAAAAGCCAATTCACAAACAGATCACTCCGGTGCTGATTCGCCGGAATACTACCAGTTAACTTATTGCTGTCGTATATTAGTAAAGCGGACATTCCAGGTCC
This sequence comes from Ruminococcus sp. J1101004sp1_RTP21198st1_B9_RTP21198_201120, assembly GCF_040924245.1. Lineage (NCBI taxonomy): Bacteria > Bacillati > Bacillota > Clostridia > Eubacteriales > Oscillospiraceae > Ruminococcus > Ruminococcus sp. J1101004sp1_RTP21198st1_B9_RTP21198_201120. The sequence continues at coordinate 82,989 of NZ_JBCOMI010000005.1, forward strand.
GCTTCGCTACTTGCTCATGAACGCAGTCGCTTCGTGATCTGTCAGTAGGAGCTGAAGGCTCCCACTGACAGAAGCATCCCCCCTCACCTGCCGCTTAGTGCTCCGCGCACTTGAAGCGGGGGAATGCATATCTGCGTTCAAAAAAAGGCACCTCCCCAGTTTGAAAAAGGCTCTAATCTAGAACTGGAAAAATAATATCTACACTAAAAATCTTTTCTTCCAAATTCGCCACAAGATTTCCGCCATATTTTTCCACCACATATTGAATACTTTTCATGCCAAAGCCATGATAATTATCATCTCCTTTGGTACTCACCGGAAGCCCATTACGAAATTCCAGTTCATCCTCACAATAATTCTCAATATGAATCCCCATCACATCCTGTCTCGCATATCCGATAAGGCTGATAATTCTCTTTTCAACTGGCAGCTCCGCTGCACATTCAATAGCGTTATCTAAAGCATTTCCAAATATGGCAGCGATATCTCCCGCTTTAATACCAGTAAGCTTCTCTCCATCAATCATATATGAAAACTTAATTTGATATTTTTCACAAAGAAGATTCTTTTCTGAAAGAATAATATCCAATGGCTGGCAGCCTGTTTTCGCAAGCCCGTCATAAATATCTACTGCTTTACGTATTTCTTCCAGCTGGCCATGATCTGCATTTCCGGCTTGTTCCAATTCCAGAATCCGGTGCTTAAGATCATGACATTTCATGTTAATGATTTCAACTGTTTTCTTTGACAACTCATACTGTTTTGCATTTTCCTTTATTAACTGCTCAAGAGCCAGATTTTCTTCATTGAGCCGGGACTGCTCCAGAAGCCCAAACTGAATAAAAAGAGATAAAATACAGCAGAATGCAAATGGAACACGGCACGCCATAACCATATCCAGCTTTTCACTGATCAGCCAGCTTTGAAGGAGCCAGCAGACACATAAGGAAATAATGGCTACCCAAAGTACACGGACTCTGTTCTGGCTGATATTCGGAAAATTTTTTATTTTTGCTGCACAAGTGAGATAGCAAATAATATATACAATGGTAAATCCAATGACCATTTCCGTGGAAAGCATCTTGAAAGAAGTTTTGGTCACGATACAAATCAGCACCTGAATATTGCTTCCAAGATTCTGTACAGTAAAAGCTCCAATTGTACAAAATAAAATATCCAAAAAAGAACGCCTGAAGCAAAACCACATGTAAAGCTGCATAAAAACAAGCACAATAAAGGTTCGAATTCCGCTTATATATTGACCAATTACAATTGGAAGGGTAACTCCCAAAAGCAGACAGGCAGTTCCCCCTACAAGCAGGCGTAACCAGAAGCGTTTCCTTTTTTTTAGATGGAAAAAGAACATAGCTTCCGCTATAAAAAGTTGGATGATAAAACAGGTAATTCCCTGTATTTCACTTGTAGATGAAGCTAATATTTCATAAATTGCCACGTCAGTTTCCTCCCCGGTTAATGTACATTGTCATTTGATCTATAAAAGTTTTTTTATAAGAACGGGAAATCGATAATTCCTTTCCATTTACAAACACGCTGTTTCCCTGATAGCGGGAAATCCATTCCAGATTTACACAAAAGGATTTGCTGCAACAGGAGAAGCGACCTGTCGGAAGCTGTGCTATAAAATCTCCCATTGTGCTTCGCAGGCGAAAGGTCTCTTTCGAAGTATGAAGATAAAGATAATGCTTTGCACTTTCAATATAAATCAGATCTGCAATATCAATTTTAACAGTTCCCTGTTCAGAAGGAACATATATCTGATAACCATGAAGCTTTTTACAGATTCGGATCGCTTTGTCCAGTTTCAGCGAAAAGTTGAAATATTCAATAGGCTTTACCATAAAATCAAGAGCCTGCACTTCATATCCGTTAATGGCATATTGCGCCATATTGGTAATAAAAATAAGAGGAATCTGGCTATCAAATTCCCGCAGTTTTCTGGCGGTGTCAAGACCATTCATATGAGGCATTTCAATATCCATAAGAGCAATGTCGCAGCTGGCTTTATAATCGCTGATAAAATTTAATCCGTTTTCAAAGCATTCTACAGCTAACGGTTCCTGTTTTTCTTCTGAATAGCGTAATATATAGTCTTGAAGAATTTTTGCACTTTTCTTATCATCTTCCACAATAGCAATGGTAATCATAGTTATCCTCCATGGTATAATGAAAAAGCCGGAGTCCTTTTGGGCATTCCGGCTTTTTCATTATACCATGTAAATATTAATTTGTGCCATATTTTACAGCAGATAAATCAAGCTTTTGTCTCATCCTTACAAGTGCATTTCTGAAATCCAGAATAAGAGGAAACAATATATGCAATCATGGAAAGTGCCATAAGTACGGCTGAAATTATGAATTTTTTTATGGTTGCAAACTCATAAAGTCCTGATACCACATATCCAATAAAATCAACTTGTGTATAAAAACTGTTAACAAGTGCTGCTGCAGTCAGAATTGCATTTGCAGTAAGCAGAAGGCTTGTCCACTTAAAATCAGGTGCCACCTTCAAAACGATCATCGCAAGAATCTGCAGAACCACTGTTACAAGCAGCAGAACCTCAATATAAGATTCTGTATGTCCTGACTGGCGGTACATTACAAGGCCGATCAGCGCAAGGATTGCAGCCACAAAGCTTAAGTAAAAACCAAATGTTTTATTTTTCAGATATCCCATATTACTTGTCCTCCTTCACGTAAACTGTCTTTTTGCGAAGTGAATTTCGAAGGTACATAACTGCAAACAAAAGTGTCAGAAGTCCAAATACCACCTCTGCTGCCATAAAGGCAATCTGCCACCATGTAAGAACGTGAATATATTTAGTGGAGGTTGTAATTGTATTCATATCATTACTTGCAACTGTATTATATACGAAATATTTAATTGTTTCTTTCATCTTTTTCTGGAAAGCAGAGTCCTTTGCAATCAGCTTCAGGTTCTCGGTTGAAGTCATGGAACCAATATTAGCGCTTTCATATGCGGAAGTTGTAAGACATCCGCCACCGCCGCCAAATACAATATCTCTCCAGTTCATGTAATCAGCACCGTTGATCATATCTGTTACGATCCAGCCTTCAAAGCCCCACTCGTTACGTGCAACCTGCACCTGTGAAGCTTCGGAAGCTCCTGAATATACAGTTCCAAGACGGTTGAAGCCTGTCATGATTCCCTGCGCATAGTTATTTTCCATAGCTCCCTGGAATGCACGGAGTTCATTTTCCCTTGCAGCCTGCTCTGTGAAGAATGTGGAAACACCGGAACGGTTTAACTCCTGATGATTCATGATATAGTGTTTCGGCATCATCATAAGACCTTTGGATTTTCCGCCTTTGCAGACAGCCTGTCCCAACAGGTTGGTAAGCATGGCATCTTCTGAATAATATTCATGATTTCTGGAGCAGTAAGGTGCACGGTGAATGTTAAGACCAGGTGCTGCAATGGAGTTGGCATTGGACCACAATCCATCTTCACCAAAGAGCTCTCCTTCTCTCTCTACAAGTTCTTTATTGAATGTTGCTGCAACTACAGGTTCTGTAGGCATGGAGCTCATAGAGTAGGAAGCATATTCGTTGTCTGAAGAAACATAAGTCGGCTCGGAAGAGTTGGATTCATTCCAGCGGGTTGCATATTCTGCAATCTGGTCGTAGCTGTAACCGATCGGTCCGTCATACCAGATTGCTTCTGGCAGGAAAATAGAATCCAGCTTCTCAAAGTTTTTATCTCCTGCTTTCTCAATAAAGTTGGCAGCCTCTTCCAAAGTCAGCTGATCCATAAGCTGATCCCATTTTTCATCAGACAGAGGAAGTGCACCTGCGAAAGTTCCATCCTCATTAAACTGGAGGAAATCAACGGTGCTTAATCCGTTGTCAGCTCCCCAGACAACTTCTTCGTCACTATTCTCAGTAAGTTCATAAGTGGAGTTTGTAAGACCTTTCATCATTTCCTCTATTGGAGTAATGCTTTCCACTTCTTTCCAACCCTTGCTCCAGTCAGAACGTGTAGTGTATTCAGCAGTATCCGGGATCAGATTGTTAATATCGCAATCCTGGAATGCATTCTCTACGTTTTCAGAATAAGTCTCTTTATCTTCACCAAGAGAAACTGTCACTACATTTTCCGGCTCAATTGTTTCATCGTCTGTAATTGTGATCAGATCGTCTGTGGAATCTGTTTTTACCGCCAAGACATTGTTTAATGCTTCATGCGCACCGTTTCCGATTGTGAAATAATAATCACCGGAATCCAGCACCCATGCGCCCTCTGTTCCATCTTCTTTTACAGCTTTTTCATCATAGCTTGCCATATATTCCGGAGCGAACTCAATTTCCAGAGTCTGTGATTCGCCAGGCTCAAGAACCTCTGTTTTTCCAAAATCAAGAAGCTGAATAGAAGCTTTCTCCAGTCCGCCCTCTATATATGGTGTCTGTACATAAAGCTGGACAACATCTTTTCCGGCAACGTCACCGATATTGGTTACCTTCACTTTTGCAAGTCCCTTTTCCCCAGATATTACATCTACACTTTCCAGCTCCTGAGTAAAGGTTGTATAAGATAAACCATATCCAAACGGATAAGTTACTTCATCTACATAGTTCCATGCTTTGCCAGTAGAAGAGCCTTCTGTGGTGGCTGCATTTCCCTGATCCAGAACAGTATCCTCGTAACGGGTTTCATAATATTTATAACCAATATAGATACCTTCTGTTTCTACTACATACCAGTCACCCTTGTCTGCTTCTGTAAGTTCTGCACCAGATTCTGCATTGGAAGCATTAGTATAAGTATAAAGACCAAAGTTGGTCATTGCCGGAGCAGAAACAGAACTTGTGGCATAAGTATCAGAAATATGACCGGATGGATTCACATCGCCAGAAAGTACATCACATACTCCAAGGAATCCATTCATTCCCGGAAGTCCAGTCCAAAGAATTGCTCCAATCTCCGGATCATCCTTCAATTCCTGGATTTCCATAGGAACGTCAGAGTTGATCAAAACGATCACCTTGCCATTGCTATTTTCCTTTGCAAGCTGGATCATCTCTTTTTCGTAAGCTGAGATAGACATCGGGGTGTCGAAGCTGTCCCCATTAGGATCCTTCATATTTGTGCTGTAGTCAGACGCCTCTGAACTGTCTCGGGAAAGAACAACAATTGCTGTTGTATCCTTAGCAGATTCCAGAATATCATCTGTGTAAAGTTCAGCAGGTGCCTCACCTACTGTATATGTATCTGCTTCATTATAAGAAGCGGAAAAAGCAGGTACAAGGCTATGGCCCGGAACTTCATTTCCAAAGAAAGAAGCTTTTCTGTAATATGGTGCGCAGGTTTCACTTGCATAAAAGCCTTTCATGGTTTCATTTACTGTGAAGCCTCTTTCATCCATAGCTTCTTCAATACCATAAGCGATCTGACCATTCTCTGAATCAGCCACAACAGAGGAACCAATTAATCCGCCGGTTCCCGGAAGATGGCTGTTTAAGCCCCAGAGGGTAACAGCTTCTTTGGATTTGTCAAGTGGAAGGGTCTGATCTGTATTTTTGAATAAAACGGAACCTTCTGAAGAAATTTCAGCAGCCAGCTGTTCTTTAGCCTTTACCAGATCCTCTACATTATCAAATTCAGATTCATAATAAATGCCATCAGAGTCAGAATCTCCCTGCTCGATTTTGTAGCTTGAGGTTCCAAGTGTCGCATTAATGAAATCCACTCTTGCATTTGCAATTGAGCTTCCGCCCAGTGTGATTGTGAGAAGTGAGGCTGTAGTTGTTGCCAAACCACGCCAGATTTTCCCGGTATGCTTTTTCATATTTCCTTTCCTCCTAATAAATTTCCTTTGACAGATAAACACATACTTTTCAGATAGTTACTCTGTCCTTTCAGTTCTGTTTGAACCGCTGGATTTACTATAGCAAAAGGAATGGGATTTGTGAAAAATTCGGCAAATTTGGAACCGTTTCTGGCAAAACTGGTAAGCATATGAACTTTAAATCAATCTAATATTTCAATCTCTGTCTCTGCATTTCCAAGCTCAGATTCAGCTTTCACAACTACTTTACCAGCTCCAGCCTGTGGACGGATAATCGCCAGTGCTTCTCCATAATAAGTATCTGTCTCATTGCTCTGGTAGCTTTCCGGATAGTATGGGCAGGCGCTTCCAAATGCCAGAAGCTCGCCACCTTCTACAGTAAGCCTGATTCGATTTCTTGCCAGCGGTTTAGTCTCGCCGTTTTCATCTGTGTAGCGCATTCTTACGTAGCAAAGATCGGTGTCTGCATTCACGCGGGTAAGCTCTGGTTCTGCCACAAGAATCGTCTCTTTTCCAGCTGTTGTCAGTGTCCTTTCTGCAATTATATTGTCATTTGCATCATAGGCAACAGCCTTGATTTCTCCATTCTGATAGGTTGTATCAAAGAATACCTTGCAGTCATTTTTGGGCTTTTTAGTGCCTATACATTTACCGTTTATATACAGCTTCACATGATCTGCACGGGTGTAAACTTCTATTTTTGCAGCATTCCCGTCACAGCCCTCCCAGGACCAGCTTTCTATTGCATTTGTCATTTTCCATGCAGAAGGAGAATGGGCATCCTTTGTGTGATCAACCGGCATAACTGCAATTGCCAGATCCTCCAGTTCAAAGGCGACTCTGGTATATGCCATCTCGCCAAGAGGCTTTCCTGTGAGATCAATCCGGCCTGATCCGGCACTTACCCAGCCACAGCCGCCATCAAAACGAGGTGCATAATCCTTATATTCCCATGCGCCGATTCCAACCTCACCCAGATAATCCTGAGCAGCCCAGACGAAATCACCAATGATACGCTTATCACGTTTTGCTTCCTGCATAAATCTGTACGCATCTGCACAGAAGGTTTCACTTCCAAGAATAATTCGCTTGGGATACTTCTTTAAGTCATGATGGTAACGCTTGATTCCATAGTTATATCCTGCAACATCCATATTGGCATATGCATCTCTTGTTTTCACATCACATGGATAAAGAGTTGCTCCTGTTTTCATAAATCCGGCACCAAAAATTCCGGCTACCGTGTTATAAAATTCACTTCCCACAGCCTTTTTCTTCTTGGCATTCTCAGCAGCTTCGTCTGCTTTTTTATCGCTGTAAACACCAAATCCCATAGAGCTTAAGAAGTTAAAAAAGATATTGATTCCGCAGCTTACAGGACGGGTGGAATCCAGCTCATGAAGTCTGTCTGTAAGGGATTTTGTAAGGGCAATTCCCTTTTTCTGCGCAGTCTCAGACACTTCATTTCCTGTAGAATACATGATCACAGATGGATGATTATAGTCCTTATCCACCATATCTTTTAAGTCTTTTCTGTAGTTATCCAGAATCTCATCTGCATAGTCATACTTTGTTTTATGGATATACCAGCCATCAATATATTCGTCCATTACAAGCATTCCCATTTCGTCACAGGCACGAAGAAGTGCCTTGGAACATGGGTTATGTGCAGAACGGATTGCATTATAGCCAGCGTCCAGAAGAATACTGATTTTACGGCGTTCTGCAAATTCATACGCACATGCACCAAGAAGACCGTTATCGTGATGGATACAGCCACCTTTTAACAGGACACGTTTTCCGTTGATACAGAAGCCCTCTTCCGGAGTACAGCTTACTACACGGATTCCAAAGGTTTCTTCCTGAATATCCTCGCCGAAGGTTACGCGGCAGGTGTAAAGATTCGGTGCTTCCGGGCTCCAAAGGTTTGCTCCCGGAAGAGCAATTTCTCTGGAAAATTTACCATCTGCCTGGAGAATTTCCAAGGCGATGATCTTATCTGATGCTTTGTCAGAATTTTGAACGGTTGGTTGTACTGCATTTTCGTCAATACACGGCTCTATGGTCTCGTCTGTCTGGTCTGCACTTTCGCCAGCCACAGCTTTTCTGGTAACAATCTGTTTCTCCAGAATCTCCACTTTCACCTCACCGGCAGCATTCGGCCATGCCTCCACGCGGATTTTCGGCTCCTTATAATCCAGTGTAGTGATCTTCACGCTGTCAAATCTTAAATGTTTCTTCGGTGCGATATACAGCCACACCGGACGGTAAATTCCGGTACCGGAATACCAGCGGCTGTTTGGCTGATCGTGGTTGATCACTTCCACACAGATTACATTCTCTTTCCCGAATTTTACATACTTGGTGGCATCTACATAGAATCCGATATATCCATAAGAATGATAAGCCACTTTTTCGCCGTTGAGATATACAGTTGCCTTACGGTAAACGCCCTCAAATTCCAGGATCACTTTCTCGTCCTTCGCTTTCTCTGGAAGGATAAATGTTTTCTCGTAAGTGTAATCCTGCGCCTCATACCATCCTATATTCACACCGCCGGCACTTGTCTCGCTTCTCTCATCCAGCTGCATGGCATCATGCGGAAGAGTCACTGCAAATGCCTTTTCTTTCTCTCCGGTTCTGTAGCATACCCAGTTTTCGTTAAATGACTGCTTCATGATTTCCTCCTGAAATTTTCTATAATTTTCGTTTAATTTAAAATTCCCAACTATATCTCAGTCGCTATTTTCTACCCGTATTTTACCAAATAAAAAGCAGGCTGCCATATTTTAATCGCAACCTGCCCGAAAACACACGTAAACTGTGAAAAAAGCGGATTGCTGTTCTCCCAATTCACAGCAACGTGTTTCCCGCTAAAAAATCTTCTGTAAAAAATTATACAACGCCAGATGCCAGTTTCCCATAGAATGATACCGCATTGGAAATACATCAAAACAGGTATTTACACCAGACCGCAATCTGGGTTCTATATCCAGCAGAGCCTGGTAATCCTGAACCTGTCCAGGCAGGGCGAAGTCGAAGTTGCCGCTCGCCACATATAAATAATGAATTGGCAGTTCTGCAAAATCGCCTGTCTGAATGGTATCTTCAAATGCAGTCTTGTCTGTCCTGCTTCCGCTGAATGCCCCGAACCAGGAAAAATAATCCAGGCTCTGGCACAATGCAGAATGATACATCGTTACCGCCCCTCTTGACAAACCGGCAAAGGCTCTGTGATCCCGGCTCTGGGAAAATCCCTCATCATCCGCAAGCTTCGCATAAGTGGAATAAGAAGACTCAATCTCCGGCATCAGGTCGTTTCGAAGTTCTTTTGCAAAAGAATAGGTCAGCTGGTCCAGGTCATCCGCGCAGTCATCTTCTACATAAAAAGTCGGAGTTACCACGATCAGTGGATCAATATCTCCCTCTGCGATCATATGATCCAGCATGTTTTTGTTATATGGATTGGTTTTCAGCCAATACTTTTCATCATCACCAGTTCCATGCATCAGGTAAAGAATATTGTACTCTTTCTCCTCGCTGTAGCCATAAGGCAGATATACATAAGCTGTCTTTTTCACGTCCCGCTCATCAGTAGCATATGCCTTGGTGTCGTACACTACTTCTTCCACAGTTCCCGCCTGTTCTGATTCTTCCGCATCATATTTCGCCGGAACTGCCCACAGCTCATCCCGGGCCTGCCCCTGCGCCTCATGCCCTGCCTCATACCTTACTTTCCAAAATCCCAGGAAACCTGCCAGAATTAAAACAGCTGCAAAAAGCGGCAAAACTGCCACACGCCCCACAGGGATTTTTTTCCTGATCATTACTGCGGTTCCCAGGATTCCTCCCAGCGCCGCAATAATACTCTCTACCAGAAACAACCAGTTAAAGTAATAAGTGCTGGTAGAAAAATTAGTATTAAAATACAAAACAAAAGCTGCCGCTGCAATCACCAGATACAGAAAAGGCATTCTGCTTTTCCATGCCATATACGCCACCAGCATAAAAGTCACCGCAATCATACTGAATGTAATAAATGCTGTCTTATCTCCCAGAATTGCAAACCGGACAATATCAATTCCGGAAAGTAGCACCAGAATAACTGCGGGAATCTGGCTGATCCGGTTCCACATTTTTTCATCTGCTGTCTTCTCAATTTTCTGTTTCATCATTTTCCCACTCCTACATTTTCTCCAGATACTTTACCATATTTCATTGAGCATTTCCTAAAAAATCCGCAATTTGCAGCTCAGAAACCGCAGACTGCATACAATAAAATTCTTCACAGATAAAAATAACAGATTTCTTTTTATTTTTCAGCATTCTGGCAAATGTCGTCACCTTTTAGGCAAAAAAATACCGGAAACAGCTCTTCAAATCCTAACATCAAAGAACCATTCCCGGTTTAGAAGGAATTTCAATTATAATTTGCAGCCTCGCTGCGCGCCCCAGATCACTCTTTCACCGCACCGGAGGTCATGCCGCCCACAATATATTTCTGTCCAATCATATACACGATCACAACCGGAATACAGGTAAGTACAATAGGTGTTTCCAACAAGACTTACCTAATAGATATCTTCCACTCCTGGCATCCATTCAGCTTTTTTCGTCTTGCCATTGACAGTTTGATCATTCACTTTTTTCCTTCCACTTGCTATTTTGGGGCTTTTTGAGTTTTTACAATAAGACTTTCCAGTATTTTATTTATTGTCTTCTGCACGCACTTGCTCAGCGTTTCGTGCCATGTTCCAGCGCATAATTGGCTCTTTGAATTACGTCTCCGCCATACTGCATCTGGGGATTCATTCTACTTTCTACTGCCAAGTTTTCCCCAGTTCTACCATCCAGAAGATACCCCACAATTGTAGTCGTTCCAAGGTCGATTGCCGCAGTAAAAATACAATCACCTTTTTCAACACTACTATTCACTCCATGGACAGAATCTTCATGGACGCCAACAATTGGTCTTAAATCAAGGATTTCTTCATCTGTATAGGCTACTTGCCACTCTGACTTTTTTCCCCAGTCTCCGGCTTCTCCAGCCACACTGTTTTCACCTGCAATTCTGGCTGGAAATTCACCTTTCTGAAAAATCCTTCGCTCAAAATTTTACCTCTTTTTTTCTTCCCAGGAATCTCCACCTGACAGTCCTTTTCCACTTTCGTCTGGCACGCCAGCACCGGCTTTCCATCCACCTTCACCAGACATTTCCCGCAGGTTCCCTGCCCCCCACAAGGCGCATCCGGCGCAAGCCCCGCCCGAATCTCTGCCTCCAGCACGCTGATTCCCACCGGAACCTCTATACTAATCTCTTCCCTCACAAAATACACCTTAGCCATAACCCAAACTCCCTAAAAACAACCGACCGGGCATGCCCCGGTCGATGTATCATTCTTTCAGCAATTTTTCAACAGCCTTTTTGAAATCATATAATTTATCAATATACACATGAACAATTGTCCCGCAATGTTCTTTCACAATCACTCCATCATAGTCGTGTGCAAGCTGATTTCTTACTTTCAGCATATCCATCCACTCATCACCAGTAATCAGATTCGCCTGAAATGATTCTCTGAGAACTTCTCTTGGTGAGCCAGTGACAAATCCAGTTATTGCATAATACTGTACTAGAATATCTTTCATAACCTTCCACGCCAAGTCAAATGTAATACTGAATTTAGCACTGGTTCCACTAAGTACAAAAGAATCTGACAAATCACGCTGTTTCGCCTCCGCCAGAGAGTCCAGTGAATTTCTAAACGACTCAAATCTTCTTATAAATTTCTCGTCCATATTGTTTTATATCCTCCAACAACAGCTGATTCTGACAAGTATCAAGATCAACCAGATCAATTGTGTACAATGTTGGAATCTCTTCTAAATTCTCCTGCAAATCAAGAATTTCGTGTGAAGCGACTCCAGACACTGCAATGTCAATATCGCTCCGCTCTGTCGCAGTTCCCTTTGCCCGGGATCCATACAGAATTATCTTCTGTGCCCCATACAATCTGCACCGTTGTATAATTTCTGTCATGACCTCATCAACGCGCATAGTTTCCCCCATTTCACTCATAAAACTAATTTCATTATAGGTTAAATCCCACGCAACGTCAATTTGCAAAATCTATCTAATTTATTGCCATCAACATCCAGTATCAAATTATCTCTATCATTTTTTCCATTTTCTCACTCATTTCCTAACTGCTTATCACTGATATTTTTTCAAGTTTTTAAAATGTATTTTTAAAACTTTTGTATTTTACATTTTTTTAATTTTATGTGCTGTAGCAGATTATTTTATACACACATAAAAAGAATCCGGCACAAAGCATTTTTATACACTTTGTACCGGATTTCTCTTATTTTTCTTGTACAAATTTTCTCACAAACTCTTCATACCCACAAGGCTTCCCCCAGAAATATCCCTGGGTGAATTCCGGGCACAGCTTTCGGATTTTGAGCCATTCCTGGGCACTTTCTATACCTTCGATACAAATCTTCATATCCAGATTATGAATCATGGTACAAAACTGATTCAGAAGATAATATTCCTGCTCATCTGCAACTGCTTTCGCAGTGAAAGAACGGTCGATCTTAATGATCTCTGGTTTCAGCTCGCTGAGATAATGGAAGTTCGAGTATCCGGTTCCAAAGTCATCCAGCGCCAGACTGATTCCCATTCGCTTCAGTTCTGTGAGAAAATGTTTCTCATTTATATTTTGTTCCAGAAGATCACTCTCTGTCAATTCCACGATCACCGCTTCCAGCGGCAGCCCCGCCCTTTTCATTTCTGCACTGATATCCTGGATCACATCAGACTTAGAGGCCTGTATCTGAGAAATATTAATACTCATCCGGAATCTTGAAAGTATCTTCCGGATCTCACTGCATTTTCCCATAGCCTCTTTCATCATCCAGCGGCCAGCAGGAATAATCAGACCTGTTTCTTCCAGAATAGGAATAAACTCCGCCGGTGAAATCATTCCGAATTTTTCAGAGGTAAAACGCATTAAAGCTTCTGCTCCATAAGGCACTTTTTTATCTTCAGCAAATACAGGCTGGTAAAAAGCTGTAAAGCCCTGAAATCCATTGATTACAGCCTCTCGCAGTTCCTGGGTGATCTCTCTTTTCCGAAGAAATTTTCTGTAGGTTTCCCCATTAAATATATAACAACGGTTTCTTCCCAGCTTCTTCGCCTCATTCAGGGCAAAATCCGTCAGCTTCAATGCTTCTGAACACTGATTTCCCTTTAATGCCATAAATGGTACAGTTCCTCCTGAAACCGTATACATGACTTTAAATTCATTGGTTTCAATAAATCTATCTATTGCCTCTCTCACTTTATCATAAATCTTATCCGCATCCTTCACCTCATCAGAAGAAACATCCAGAATCAGAAATTCATCTGCTACCAGCTTATACACCTTCTGTCCTTCTGATATGCAACCGGAAATACACTCCGCCGTTTTCTTAAGTACAAAGTCACCGTACTCCTGTCCGAAGTTCTCATTGATTTCCTTAAAATGATCGATTCCTATACGAAGCAGATATCCTGTTTCCAAAGGAGTATCCAGCTGGTTCATATACTCCCGGAAACCCGACTCTCCCAATAGTCCGCTTACATTATCTGCCTTCTGTCTCTCGCCAATCTCATTCACACAACCGATCATATAAAGAGGTTTCATATTATCGTCACGGACCAGATACCCTTTGCTATGAATCCAGATCGGTATTTTTTTCAGATCCAGCCATCGACACTCTATGCTATGGATACAGCGGTCTGTTTCAAGAAGGTCATCAACTTCCGCTTTCAGTTTTTCATAATCCGGTGCATATACAAATTCCTTATGCTTCGAAATTACATTATGAAAACCATTTTTCGGAATACAGAAACGTTCAAGAGCCTGATTTGCTATATAATAAAAATCTGACCGAAAGTCAACCACATATGGGTAATTATCTGTAGTCGGGCTAAGAAGATCGATCACACTGCAAAGCTCATCCACAGACATGCTCTGAAACTTTTTCTCCTGCAGGATCACCTCATCTGTAATCTCTTCAGTTGACTGCTTTCCCATACGGAAAAGCATTTTATCCAGACCGGTTGACTGTGCCATCTTTTTCCTGCGCTTCTGACGGTACAGCATGGTATCACTTCGTCTTACAATATCCTTAAAGTCAAAGTCTATATCAGGCTGATAATAAGCGTATCCGGCTGACATGCTAAGTGGATAATCCAGCTTGTTCGTTTCCGCTGTTTTTTTCAAAATCAGCTCAAGCGCCTTCAGCCGTTCCGGAATCATATCCTTCTCATCACTATGGTATACATATGCAAACTCATCACCGCCAATCCGAAAACAATTCTTTACATTTTGAAATGCCTGACTGATACACTGATAGCAAAGCTTCAGCGCCTCGTCTCCCTTTTCATGACCAAAATTGTCATTGATCACTTTCAGATTATCCAGATCAAACAGAACCACACCTGTTGTACGAAGTTTAATATCACCTTCGTCCAGATATTTCACCATGTCCTCGTAAGCGTTTCGGTTCATGGCTTCTGTGAGCATATCCATGTTGGCTATTTTCTGCAGATAGATCACCTTTTGCTTCTGGATGTATTGATCGTAATATTGGGAAACCTGGATCCAGATCAGCATAATGATAAACAGCAGAGTTCCTATGGGAAGCAAAATGGATGTCTGTTGGAATTTTCTTAAATAATAAAGAAACATTTCCGCCATTCCAAATACTATGAGCGCGCACATAGGATACTGGAATTTCTTAGCTTCATCGTTGCCTTCTTTTCTTGCTTCGTAAAAAATGAGCACAACTATGTAAACCGCATTGGCAACCATAATAACATGGGTTGCAGGAAGCATCCGGAATATATCAATAATTCCTGTACACTGAAGCAGAACATCACCTGCCATATTCACAAGATAAAGAGTGGAAAAGATCAATGCACCTTTGTGATATCTGCTTTTACAGATATCATATAACAGGAAATTAAAGGGTACCGGGAAAAGAAAGAATGAAAAATATTCCACAAAGTACAAAGTTCTTCCATCCGGAATCAAAAACTGCCGGAATCCACATTGTGCCAGTGTCCATACTGCGATCAGCAATGAGAAAAATCCAAGGTTTAAAAAGATCTCTATTTTCGCTTCTATCTTGTCTCTTCTTTTTCTTCGCACTGCTCCCAAATAGAGCAGCAGGCAGATGATGCTTGCAAACAGGATTCCACAGCTGAGCAACAGGGTTTTAAAGCTGTCCGTTAAGATTTTCAGAATGCAGTCGCCTCGTGTTCCGTATGCAATGCTGACTTCATTTCCATAATAATCGTCATATACCGGAATAATTCTGACCTCCAGATTTTTGCCCGCGCTGCCTTCCGGAATATCCACAATGTGCCAGCAGCTTCCCGGTGACTTCATAAAGCTGGGCGCATCTTCTTCGTTTCCGTATTCGTATATTTTTTCTCCGTCCAGCCACACTTCTGCGATGGTGTGTGTGGTTTTAAACAGGATTGATTTGGGAACATTGAAGTCTTTAGGCAGAGCAATATTCTTTGATTTGATTTCTCCATCCGTCAGTTCTTTTGTTTCACATTTGATCGTATTATCCCAGAACAATTTTTCCCTGACCGTACTCTGACTGAATATCCATCCCGAAAAACAGATGGCAAACATTCCAAATGCGAACAGAGTGATCCATAGTTTTTTTTCTATTTTCATAGTTTCTCCTTTAGCCAATATGTCTGCACCCTGGAGCCTGTTTGAAAAATCATTCCAACAATCTCCTACAACCTGTAACGCGCATCTTGCAGAAAATCTTTTTCAAACACGTTCTAAAACATATTCCAATATAAAAATCAGATGCGCCTTATCAACAATGTTCTCGCATCTGCCGTTCTTATTTATAAATATACTATAGATAGAATAACAAACCCCATTAGCTTTTTCAAGGTTTTCGAGAATATTGACAAGGCTTTTCGGGAATATTGGCAAGGCTTTTTGTTTGAAAGCAAAAAAATATCTGGCATTGTGCTTTTCTACCCATGCGCCAGATATTTTTCTTCGTTTCTGTCAGCTTATGCGTTTCTCTTTCCCCAGAAACCATTCCCTATTAATGTATGTAGCTCCTTTTATGCAAATTTCTTGTCCAGATATTCTTTCAAAGCTCCCAGATTTTCATCACTGTACAGCTGATCTGCTGCATGTTTATAATTATGAAAAAGCTTAAATTCCACCTTATCTGCTTCAACCGTTCTTGTAAGCAGCGCATTCAGTCTCTCAGACTGCAGATACGGAACATCTAAATCCGCATCACCATGCCAGATCAATATATCCGGGCTGTTTTCCTTCGTAAGATTTTTCTCAATATAATATAATGGACTGTAATTGTTTTTCTCATCCTCAGTAAGAGTTTTTACATCCTTGCGCATCCAATAAGATTCCACATCTTCGTAGCCGGTATCTTTAATTGCCCCCTGAAGCCACAGGCTGGCCGCCCAGCGGACAATTTTGGGGATCCTAAGCTCCCTGTAATCATCTTCCATGGTTCCGAATTCCACACAGCCGTAATAGTCCAGGATCACCTGCACTTCACTGGAAACAGGATGGTTCTCATCTTCTCCGATAAATGGAACACTATTAAATTCCTCATCATTGGAAGCGCCACAGATCACAGATAAATAGCCTCCAGCTGACTCTCCCCAGATTGCAAAACGCTCCGGATCGTATCCATATTTCTCTGCATTTGCACGAAGAAAACGGATTGCTGATTTCACATCTTCCACACCTGCCGGAAAGGCTGCTTCCTGGGCAAGACGATAGTTAACGGATGCACATGCATATCCATGATCGCGGAAATAGCGGTACATCAGCTGCGCCTGACGGGACTGGCTGTCATTGTATACAAAGCCGCCCCCATGTACCAGTATGATCAAAGGCATAGGTTTTTCACTGTCCGGCACATACAGATCCAGATAGTCATTTTCGGAAGCCTCAGAATATGGCAGCTTCTCATAAGCTTTTCCTCCGTTCCATTTGGAAGAATCATCTAATTTCACTGATGGAGAGTATACATTATGAAAAACCACACGGACAGCTTCATGATTGTAACCGAGAATACCAGCTACAACAGCAAGACAAATTCCCCCTATGATAAAACCTTTTTTCTTCATTTTTTCAACCTCTTTTCTACCTTAAATCATAAGCCTTTCACTTCATTCACATGGAATTTCTGCCACATAAAACCGTTCTTCATCTGCCACTGTAACCTTCACCGGTCCGTTTCCATCTGCCTGTACAACTGCCATCGCCTCACCATAATAAGTCGCCACAGTATGGTCCGTGTAATTCCCTTTTACATACGGAGCCGGGCTTCCAAGCCCCTTCAGGACACCATTTTCTACCGTTACTTTTATGTTATGTTTCTCCATTGGTTTCCAGATTCCCTTGCTATCTGTGTATTGCAGTTGAATAAATGCAAGGCCTTCCGGCTTCACGGTTTTCTCCTCTGGGCGCACCTGAAGAACCGTATCTTTTCCTGCTGTCTGTAAGGAATAACGGTTGATTTCTTTTCCGTTTTCATCGTAAGAAACCGCCGTTATCTCCCCATCCTGATAGGTGGTATTAAAGTTTGCACGGCATTTTTTCACTTTCTTTTTACCAACACTTTTGCCATTGATAAACAGCTCAACCTGTGCAGCCCTTGCATAAACTTCTACCTTCGCCGGTTCTCCGTTACAGCCATCCCATGCCCAGCTTTCCAGAGCTTTTGTCAGCTGCCAGCCAGTAAGACGAAGCTTTTCTTTCTGGTAAACAGGATCAACTGCAATAAACGGACCTGTTTCTCTTTCAAAAGCGACTCTGGTATATGCAGCCTCTGCACGCGGTTTTCCGTTCAGGTCAATTCGGCCGTTTCCACCTGTCATTCTCGTGGCGGGATCTTCAAATTTATAGTCAGAATACTCTGCTGCACCATCCCCGACTTCTCCGATATAATCCCATCCTGCCCACACAAAATCACCGATAATCCGTTTGTTTTTCTTGGCAATTTCCCAGAAACTATACGCATCCTTACAGAAGGTTTCGCTTCCCAGAATCAGACGGTTCGGGTACTTTTTCAGGTCATGCTTGTAGCGGAAAATACCGTAGTTATAACCTGCGATATCCATGTTTGCGTAGGCATCCTTCGTCCTTAAATCGCATGGATAAAGGGTAGCACCGCACTTCATAAAGTAGTCTCCAACCAGACAGGCAAGAGTATTATAGAACTCGCTTCCTACTGGTTTTTTCTTCTTTTCCGGCTTGGTACTGCCTAATCCTTTTTTTCCATTTTCTGTGGCTTTATTTACTGTCTTTTCACCACTTTTAACTACTTTTTTCTCATTCTTTCCAGTTGCCTGAGCGGCATTTTTCTCTGCATTTCCAGCGCTCTTTTCTGCCTTATCATCGCTGTAAACACCAAGTCCTATGGAGCTTAAGAAGTTGAAGAAAATGTTGATTCCGCAGGTAACAGGACGGGTTGAATCCAGGCTGTGAAGGAAGTTTGTCATATCACCGGTGAGGGCAATTCCCTTCTTCTGGGCGGTCTCTGCAACCTCATTTCCGGTGGAGTACATGATCACACTTGGATGGTTGTAATCCTTATCAACCATGTCTTTTAAATCCTGTTTCCACCAGTCCGCAAGCTGTCCTGCATAGTCATATTTAGTTTTATGAATGTACCACACATCCACATATTCATCCATCATCAGCATTCCCATACGGTCACAGGCATCCAGAAGTGCCTTAGAGCAAGGATAATGTGCAGAGCGGACTGCATTGTATCCATTTTCTTTGAGAATACGCATTTTACGTTCTTCTGCTTCCGGATAAGTACATGCACCAAGCACACCATTGTCATGATGGAAGCAGGCTCCGCGAAGAATCACACGCTCTCCGTTAATGGTCATTCCCACCTGCGGGTTCCAGATCAGCTCGCGGATTCCGAAAGTTTCGATTACTTCGTCTTCACCGAAAACTGCTTTACAGGTATAAAGATTCGGGTGCTCTGTATCCCAGAGCTTTGCGTTTGGAACGTCCAGCTGGAAGATGGCCTGGTATTCTGCTGCCTGATTATTTTTTTCTGCTTCCACCTGCACCAATTCACTCTTCTGACCATTTTCTCCAGTCTGTACTGATCCATTTGGCTGCATGTTTTTATTATCTGATGATATTATTCTGTCATTGTTTACATTCCCTATTTTTGTACTTTCACCAATTACTCTAAGTACTTTAGAGCCCTCAAACTCAATCTTCAGGGAAAGCTCTCCCGGCGCAGAAGTCTTTACAACAACCTCAATTTTTGCCGGATCATAACTCAGAGTACGGATTTTCACACCATTTACCGGAATATATTTCTCCCCTGCAACATGCAGATAAGCCGGACGGTAAATACCGGTTCCTGAATACCAACGGCTGTTTGGCTGGTCAGCATTGCGCGCAATGACTTTGATCTCATTCTCTTTTCCATACTGGAAAAAGCCCTCTGTATCCACATAAAAATTGGTATAACCATAAGGACGGTAAGCCGCCTTTTTCCCATTTATGTAAACTTCGCCATTGTGGTAAATCTCCTCGAATTCAATGAGGACTTTCTTATCTTTATACTCCTCTGGCACAAAGAAATTCTTAGTATATTCGTAATCTCCACCAATATACCATCCAACATTTCCCTCGCCGGTACTCTCCTGAGTACGCGGCTCACTCAGCATTGCATCATGTGGCAAAGTCACCGGATAAGCTTCCTCATCCCGGGTAAGACACCTGCATATCCAATCCTTGTTAAAATCAATTTTCTGCATACAGTAAACTGCTCCTTTCTGAAATCTCTGTCCTTAAACCAACTACTTTTTCGGCATTCTCAATCTGTTAACAGTTTACTGCTTTTTCCTATCTCTGTGGAAGAATTAGCGTGAACAGTCCTTTTTTTAACGCTAATAACAGCCCACAGAACTTTATAAATCAAGTCTGTGAGCTGCCTTCTTTTTAGAATCCGATATTTAACAATAACGGCTTTGCATTTACTAACATATGTAACACTCTAAGCACACATACAATGCCATTCTTTTCATCTATAAAGAAATATATCTTATAGTTCTTGTAATAACACTTACGAATCCCCCTCAATGCCAGTTCTTCATCTTCATCTAATTCATGCTGCCTAGGCATAAATTCAAGTTTGGCAATGGAATTGCGAAATCCCATTGCCAATTCTAGAGCTGTTTCAGGAGCTTTTTTCTCAAATGCAATATAATCTGTATTATTAATAATATCCTCTTCTGCTAGTGGAAGAATCATTACTTCATACATTCGCATTCCGATACCTGCTTTCTAACTCTGCAAAAAATTCTTTATAATCTCTGCCTTTTCCCTGCTCCATGTCATGATAACTGTTCATTACCATTTTTCGAACTTCTTTCTGATTTTCTTCCATAACAGTTGCATAATTCGTCTGCTTTATCGTTGCTGTATCAGCCATATTAATTTCCTCCTTTCGGAAATATATCTACAAAAACAGGTTAATTTAGCAAAATGTTCAATCAGTATCTTTTTTTATTATAAGCGTACTGCCCTCCGTTATGCAATAAGTTTTTTCCGACAAATCCAGACAACTTTTTACAAACTCACTTAACTATATTGTCTTCTCCACCATCAGCTCTTTTCCATCCCACACAATATGAACCTGTCCGTCAGCAACAGGCAATGTACAATCAAAGCTGTCAAAAAACTCCGTATGCGGCTCTACCACAAATTCTTTTCCGCCAACTCCGGTAAATTTCAGCCCCATGAAATACTTTGCAAGGAAATAGATCGGGCTGGCAGCCCAGGCATGGCAGAGGCTCTTTCCGAAGCGGTCGCCGTACATGTCGTACTGGGTTTCTACTGGTGCCTCTGGGTCAAACTCTTCCCAGAAGGTTACTGCGCCACGGTCCAACATTCCCCCCCAGTAATCACGGATCTTATTAAATACCAGTTCCAGTTCCCCTGTCTGGCAAAGCATATCCAGTTCGAAGAAGTTAAAATATGGCGTTGTGATTGCCGGAATTTCATCATTTTTGATTACATTTGTCAGTATTTTCTCCTGCTCTTCTTGTGTTGCAATGTGAAAAAGGATTGCGAAAATATTGGCATGACGGGTCACATTTCTCTTACCGGATTCAAAGGAATCAATAAATGCGCCTTTTTCCTGATCCCAGTAAAATTTACGGATCTGCCCGATCAGTTTCTCATATTTCTCCATATATTCCGGATTTTCTTCTCCAAGAGCCGCACTGACTTTCGCCATGGTCTGCCAGCATGCAGCGAACAGCATCTGCTCTGCGCAAAGTGCCCCTGTCTTATCCATGTCAGCCCAATCAATGTAGATCCAGTCGTTTTCACGACCTACAAGAAATCCGTTCTCATCCAGCTGTCCCTCACAGAACTCCATAAGGGAGCACATTTTCGGGTAAACCTGGCGGACAAATTCCAGGTCACCGTATGCCTCATAATGATAAAGCACGCCCAGGATCCAGAACAGGGAATAGTCCATAATGGTGTTAATATGTCTTGTCATAGGATTATTTCCACGAAGTGCCAGAAGAGTTCTCTGGTCAATATCAGGATCTGCCAGCAGATACTGGTTTACGAAAAAGCTCTGGTAAGCATCCCCGGACCAGATCCATTTGTCACGTTTCACACCATCCAGGAAAAAGATACCGCTGCAAAGACGGAAGGTATGCTCTGCCACCTCCCAGATCTTATTCAGCTTCTGGTCACTGCATTTAAAAGAGGCGCGTTTCGGGAAATCTACATACTGATAAAAGGCTGTAATCTCCACATCTTCGGCTTTGCAGTTTGGAATAAATGCAAAACGGACTGCACAGCAAGGACATCTGTTTGTTACAGGATCCGGCTGCCAGCTATAGTAGCAATGCTCCAGATCAAGAGCTTCGTCCTCGGACTCACCGCAGAAAACCTCTAATACATCGCAGCTGTCCCCGGAATCGCTTTCTTTTCTACAATTCCCGGCATCACTAATTTCTTCTGCATTTCCTTCATAACCGTTTTCTATGTTTTTGACAACTTTCCTTTTTTCTTTTTCCAGTGCAGTTTTTCTTTTATCCTTTACAGAAACAGCCGCTGTCAGCTCCGTCTCAAACTCAGCCAGCACACCGCCATTTACCTCACTGATCTTCACCGGCTTGCACTCTTTTTCCGTATACTCCCAAACAGTTGGCTTCTGCTCTGGCTTTGTAAAATACTTGCACACGCCAACCGGTACCAGCGGTTGGGAATAATCCTCTGCCATCCAGGTCTTGTCAGAATGGATCACCTTCCCCTGCACATAAGCACATGGAAAAGCCTCCACACATCCTGCATGAATGGAAACCTTTACTTTTCCCGGACCTGCTGTAATCTTTTTTCCAAAGGGATATTTCTTCTCCCCATTTTCCCAGGTTACCAGCACATGACCGATTGCATTTGAAAATACGGTAAAGCTTGTCTCCTGCTCCAGCTCATAGGTGCGGCGAAAAGCAACGCGGTTGCGGAAGCCCTCGCTTTTCCAAAATGCCGGCCAGCCAAATCCACGCTCCACACGGCTGAAATTCTGCTTCATTGCATGATATAATTCAAAATCTCCCGGATACCAGATCCAAAATGTATGTTCCATGGTTATTTTCCTCCTGATCGATATGGATGTATCTTCACAAAGCATCACCAAAAGTCTGATATTTTCCCCTTTTCAGCCTCTGGCATTTACTGTTTATAGTATAAAATGAAACGCCTCGGGAATCCACAGCATCTCACGTTCAAAACCTTACAGATCACGTTTGCACACCAGAAAACAGAGCTTTCACATGGTCTGATTTTCGCAAACAAAAATGCAGTCAGAAATCTGCCCGCTCCCGACATAATTTCTCACTGCATCTGATTCGTTGATTTCCGCAATAGCTGCGAAAACAATTATAACTTTACAAGGTAAACCCAGCTGTATTCTTCCCCTGCGCCTGAATATCCAGACAGCAATCTGCCACATGCTCCTGATTCAGGTCCAGAGAATAATTCACTTTCATGGCAATTTGACCGTCACTTTCTTCCAATTCCAGATTCGTCGCTGAAATTCCCATTTCAAGAGTTCCGAACGGGGTAGTATAAAATGCCATATTACGCTTTCCCTGCTCGAAAACCATATGTGTATTTACCTGTCCTTTTTTTCGGACTTCCATTCCCCTGGAGGATATCTTGATATAATTTACAGTAGGATTTCCCTGCTCGTCCAGCATTTCTTCATAGCGAAGATAATGACTACCGTTGCGGAAATAATACTCTCCCGGAACCACAATCTCGATTGGCTCATCACCTTCTGGTGTGTCAATCATATGTAAACCTTTTACGTGAATTAAAACTTCTTTTTCCATTGTTTTTCCATTTCTTTCTCTTTTTCAATATTTCTCAATATCAATCTTCTGCGTTTTCTCCACATCAAATGGCAGAATCGAATTGGCAAAGCCCTTGAATTTCTCTGCCAGATCGCTCACATAGAAACGATATGGGAAATCAGACTGTCCCTGTCCGGTGCTCTGCATATCCTGCTCTTTCAGAAGTCTGCCAAGCTCCAGTGCTGTCTCGTACGCCGGGTTCACCAAAGTAACACCCTCTCCCATGATCTGTCCGATGGTAGAACGGAGCAGTGGATAATGGGTACAGCCAAGGATCAGTGTATCAATATCTTTTTCCTGTAGTTCCCTCAGATATCTGCTTGCAACTTCCACTGTCACCGGATCATGAGTCCAGCCTTCCTCTACCAACGGTACAAATAAGGGACATGGCTTTCCGATCACTGTAATCTCCGGATCGATCTTTTTCAGAACCTCCGCGTGGATTCCACTTCCAACAGTACCTTCTGTACCGATGATTCCCACCCGTTTATTTCTGGTAACCTGCGCAGCTACCTTGGCACCGGCTTCAATCACTCCAAGAATGGGAATGTCAAATTCTTCCTGAACTGCCTCCAGGGCAAACGCACTGGCTGTATTACAGGCCACCACAATCGCCTTCACCTTCTGCTCTTTCAGAAAACGGATTATCTGACGGGAATATCCTATAATAGTCTCTCTGGATTTGCTGCCATATGGAACTCTGGCAGTATCGCCGAAATACACGATTTTCTCTGCTGGAAGATTCCGCATGATCTCCCTTGCCACAGTAAGTCCGCCAATACCGGAATCAAACACACCAACAGGCGCATCTCTGTCTATTTTCATTTATCTATCTCCAAATTCATAGTCAAGCGATATTCGCAATCTGTATTTCATTTTAACACCAAAGGAGCGGCGGTGCAAGTGCTTGTACTACATCAAAGCGTTAAGTGTCCCCACGTTACGGTTCACTGGTAACATTCCGCGAAGTGTTTTTTGCGAACAGTAACGTCTCCACAATCCAGAAATGAAATCTTGGCTCTGCTTTCTGACCGTTCTCCGTCCTCGGTGCTTCCATAAAACAGAACTGGGGATAAATGGTTCCCCACCACGCAAGAAGGTTGGAATTTTTATTAAAATTTTCACTGCCTGGGCAAAGTAATACAGCTGTCAGAAGTGCTGCCGCTATATGATATTTATTTTTTCTTAAACAGAACATAAATGTGCCTCCCATATCTTTCTATCAAAAGTATTCCCTGTCCCAGCCCGGAATAATCACATTCATACCCTCTGCTTATTGCTTTTCGCAGCTGCCCTGGAACGTGCAGATTCGGCTAAAATTTCACTTCCAATTCCTTTCCATAAATTTCCAGTTCTGGCAATTCAGACAAAGCACCACGTTCATAAAACTCATGATAAACCTCACGAAGCGTTACTGCCTGTCCCGGGCTTCCATTTGGATTATTTTCCAGCAGCCCAAGAAGATACTCTCCCAGAGAAACGTCCTGAGGGCTTACCCAGGCTACTGCTTCAGATGCCGCAGCACAGCGAAACACATAAACATTTTCACCTATAGTCGGCTCCTGCTTCAGATACTCAAGAACCTGCTCCCAACGCCCTCCATCTAACAAACTCTCGCCCAAAACCAGAATTTCCAGATGTCCCATATCCAGATATTTTTCCTGTGTCCGGCTGTATATATTTTCAATCTCACGGAAGGTTTCTCCCTGAATCGACGGAGCAGCATTCCCCTGGTCTTCCCCGTCTTTTTCCTGTCCTGTAGATTTTGGAAGATCCGGAATTCCGTAAGTCAGCAGATATTTCCCCTCTGTAATATCGGCTCCAAGTGCAAGCGGATACATGCGTTTCTCCGGTTCCACACCACCACAGCCGGCTAACAGAAACAATGCACTGACACACGCTACGGCAAGCTTCTTTTTCCACTTCTTTTTGCCTGTCATAAAAAAAATAATCTGAAGCACCAGCATTCCGGGCACAAAAATATATTTCAAATATAATGGAAAACTATTCCGGATTCCCCATCTTTCAATATCCCACACAGCTCCGGCAAAAACCAGAGTGGATATCCACAGCTTTCCAGTTCCCATATCTGCTTTTTCCACAATTAAATGACCATAATGCAGAAAACTTCCAATAGAAAATAAAAGGCTGTATAAAAGAAATCCCATCCAGAGGACATCAAATCTTGCCAATACATTCCCTGGAAGCTCCGCACCTGACAGAAGCGGCAAAATCGGGCAGCTTTCATATTTCAGGCGCCCCCATCCAAATACTGAAGGAAGCAGCAATTCCGTCAGAATAAGCAAAATTCCCAGGGTAAAAACGGCAAAACTTACAGTTTTCCCTGTATCTTTACTGTTTCCTACACTGTCCAATGCAAAGGGAAGCAGCCCCAATCCGGAAAATGCACATATCACATCATATCCACTTTCCATAATTTTTCTTCCTGAGAAAGAGGAATTCCATACCATTTCCTGAAAATACTCCCATTTTCCCTGTCCCACAGCCAGGACTAACATAAGCATAACCGCTGCAAGTACCACGCCTCCTGACACTTCTCCCATTCTGCCTCGTCTCTGAATCCCCTTTTGCGTGCCCAGACTGCAAACCAGCAATGTGATCAGACATAGCCATTTTTTTCCTATACCTGTTCCCAGACTAACTGCAACAATTTCTCCCAGAAGGTTCAAAAGAAATGCGGCTCCAAAAATACAGTATATAAGAAAAAACAATGCTGCAAGCCGTCCCCACACCACACCGGCTGTTTTGCAGGGCCTGGCAAAAGCATAACGAAGACGGATGAGGAAAATCACATAAAACAGCACAGCTGCAAGGGCTGCTGCAGTCCCTGCCAGCCCACCAAGCCCCAAAGTTTTTCTGTTTTCGAAAAGGCATAATATTAATGGTGCAATAAACGCAATCACGATCTGCCTGTAGAGCTGCCGTTGGGAGATTTGATTATTTTCTGCAAATTTCATTTATTCCTGCTACCTATCCTTCCTGTTTTTATCGCGGATTTTTTGCAGTCTCACTCGCTCATTTTGTCTGGCATATGAAGGGCGCCTCCATCTCTTTTTAAATGGCACTCTCACAATTTTGCTTCCAGTCCCATTATCCGTACTTTGTTTGACAAAGGGCGACAGGTATGGAACTCCAAAGCTGAGAAGTCCTGCCAGATGTGATACTGTCAGATATACTCCTGTCACAATTCCAAAAATCCCCAGATATCCTCCCAAAAACAAAAAGAAATATTTAAGCATCCGAAATGCCGAGGCAAATTCTTCATTTGGGATTGCAAGAGAACCAAGTGCCGTGATTGCCACAACCATGACCACGATCGGGCTTACAAGATTCGCTTCCACAGCAGCAGATCCCACGATCAGTCCTCCCACAATTCCCATAGCATTTCCCAGCGCTCCCGGAATCCGTACACCAGCCTCCCGAATCAGTTCAAAGGATAACTCCAGCAGAACAAGCTCCGCAATGCTGGAAAATGGCACGCCTTCTCTTGCCTGGGCAAAGGACAGAAGCATGTTCGTGGGAAGAATCTGCGTGTGAAACCGGATCACTGCAAGATAAAGTCCCGGCAGCAATGTAGCAGCTGCCAGTGCCACATAGCGCAGTATTCGAAGAAATGATGCCATTTCAAATCGGTTATACCAGTCCTCGCTGCTTTCCATAAAGCTGTGAAAAATCCCTGGCAAAATAAGCGCTGACGGAGAATTGTCACAGAGAAGCACTGCTTTTCCATTTAAAATTTCCTGCGCTGCACGATCTGGTCTTTCCGTAGTCTGATACTGCGGAAAAGGGGATAACCAGGAATCCTCCGTCAGCTGTTCCAGCATTCCGCTGTCCAGGATTCCATCAATTCGAAACTCTCCCAGCCGCTCTTTCACCTTCTCCAGAAATTCCTCCTGCACCAGATCTTCCATGTATACCATCTGGACCAGTGTATGTGATCTCTCCCCAATATAGAATTCCACTACCTTTAATCTGGTATCCCGAAGCCGCTTCCGGATCAGTGCAGAATTTATTTTCACAGAATCAGAGAAGCCTTCCCTGGAACCTCGCAGAACCTTCTCCATCTCCACTTCTGTTACCCCCATGCTTGGATAACCGACACTGGAAATTTTCATGGCCTGGTCAAATCCGTCCATAAAGAAAACCGCATTTCCGGCAAGCAGCCCTGCGAACACCTGCTCCATGTCAGTCAGCTTCTTTACATCCGCAATTCCCAGACTGTTATACTCCACAAATTCCTGCATTTCCCCAGGTGAAATCTCCCAGAAATGCCCCACCATTTTTCCAATGGCAGAGTCCTCCAGCATCATATTGGAAGTCGCTACCTCAATATAGACCATCAGACAGTCAACCTTCCGCTCATCCCCCAGCCGCATCTTCCGGATCTGAATATCTCCACAATCTGCCAGAAGTTCTCTTATATACCGTTCATTTGCTCGAATATCCTTTGAAATCATAACAATATTATCATTTTTATCCAACGCTGCTCCTCTTTTCCATTTTCAGGCAACAAAAGAAAATCCTGCTTGCAGGATTCTCCGCCTGCGGCGGGTCGCTGCGAGCGACATCTTCCATTCCGCCGCAGTGCGATCCTGCCCGGTAGGACTTTTTGTGTAATAGGGAATTCCAACGAAATTTCCGATTACACAAAAAAAGACACTGGTTATCTCTCCCAGTATCTCCCATAAAAACAATTATATTCATTTTCTCTCAACTTCCCCAAAAGAGAAACGCGGGCAGGATGTGCCCGCTCCGCTCCCAGAAAACCACTCAGTTTACTCTTCTGCCCGAATCGCCTGAATAATTCCCATCCGCTGATTTTCCAGATGTTCAAAAGACAGCTCCTGTGCTGCTTTCACGTCCCGTTCCTTAAGCGCCCTGGTAATTTTCTCATGCTCTTTCACCAGACGGTTTCTGGACTCATCCTCTTTCAGATATTCTACACGATATCTGTAGATCTGCTCGCGAAGATTATTCAGAACCTGCATCAGTCTTTTATTATCAGCAGCTTCATAAATTACCTCATGGAAATTCACATCCGCCTCAGCCATCTTTACCAGGTCTCCTTCCGCAGTACTGGTCTGGAAAACCTCAGCCGCCTGCTCCAGTTTCCGGATATCCGCATCTGTCATATTGGCACAGGCCTTCTCAATAGCCATATTTTCCAGAGTGATCCTGACCTCCAGAACATCATTCAGATCTTTCTCTGTAATATTGGCAACCTGGGCTCCACGTCTCGGGACCATCACAACCAGCCCTTCAAGTTCCAGCTTACGCATGGCTTCCCGGATAGGAGTTCTGCTCACCCCAAGCTTCTCCGCAAGGGCAATCTCCATAAGTCTTTCACCCGGCTTCAGTTCTCCCTTCAGTATTGCCTGACGCAATGTATTAAAAACAACCTCCCTAAGTGGAAGATACTCATCCATATGCACCGTAAAATCACTTGTCATTTGTATTTCCCTCCGCTAAAAAACATCTGTGGCAAAAACAGTCTTCGCAAGTCTGCTCTCCCTGAGAACAGCTGCTGCCCGCTCCATTTTCTCCTTATCATCAAAAATGCCAAATACAGTAGGACCACTTCCGCTCATCATGGCCTTACGTGCTCCGTTGCTCTCCATCAGATCTTTGATTTCCTGGATCACAGGATATTTGCTGATAATTCCCGGTTCAAATACATTTCCCATTCTGGAAATCATTCCATCAAGATCACCATTTCTGACAGCTGTCACCATACCATCGATATCCGGATGAACCACAGCAGGATCGTCCAGTTTCAGGTTCTCATAAGCAGTCTTGGTTGAAACATTTACTCCTGGTTTTCCCACCAGAACATAGCAGTGAGGTACTCTGGGAAGTCTGGTCAGCTTCTCCCCGATTCCCTCTGCAAGAGCAGTTCCGCGCATCACACAATACGGAACATCAGCTCCAACCTTCACAGCACGCTTCATCAGCTCCTCCTCAGAAAGTCCCAGTCCAAACAGGCGGTTCACGCCAACAAAAGCGGCTGCCGCATCAGAGCTTCCACCAGCCATGCCAGCTGCTACCGGGATAAACTTCTCCAGGTTCATGGTAAGCCCCTCTTTTATATCAAACTCATCCATTAACATTTTCGCCGCTTTATATACAAGATTCCGCTCGTCAGTAGGAACGTAAGGAATGTTCGTGGTAAGGACAATTCCCGGCTCCTTTTTTTTCTCAATTTCAAGCACGTCATACATCTGTATGGTCTGCATAATCATACGGACTTCGTGATATCCGTCATCACGTTTTCCAACCACGTCAAGTCCCAGATTTATCTTTGCAAGTGCACGTAAACGCATAATTTCCTCCGCTTGTAGCTGCCGCTCACATAAAACCTCTGGCAGGCTCTAAGAGCAGCAGTTTCTTTGTACTTTGTATACAATTTTATCAATGCTTTTATTGTAAAATATTTTTGTATTTTTTTCAATACATTTATGCGAGGAAATTTCTCATTCTATATATATCGTTACTGTCCACACCGTGACCGGAGCATGTTTGAAAAGGTTTTCTCCAAATATATGCAGTAAACAGAAAGCAGCCTTACCCTTCCACCTTCTTCACCAACAGCAGCGGCATTCCAGGCACAACTCTGTCCTCTTCCAGTTCATTCAGCTCACAGATTTCCTCCACTGTAGTATAAAATCTTTTCGCAATATCCCACATAGAATCCCCATTTTTCACCACATACACCGTGATTCCCGGCATTGCCTGGATTTTCTCCATATCAAGGGGACGCTCCTCCACTTTGCTTATGATCATCCGGTTTTCACACTGAAGCACCAGCACATTGAGACTGATCACAGCCTTCACCTCAATCTCATTGCTGTCGATCATAGACGTTGACAGCTGTTCCAGATCTGCCTGTAGAAAAAAGATACTGTCCTCATTGATCCCGTTTGCCTCAATTATATGGGAAAAAGGGATCATCCCATCAACGGAATAGAATGGCATTTCATCATTTCCTGTAATATACAGGATTTTCATAAATACAATTCCATCGGCCTGGATTCCATTTTCTACAATTTTCGTTTTCTCAACCTTTACACGTCCCTGGCTGTGACAGATCTGCAGGATTTTCCCCTGGCTTTCCTTCAGTTCAATACGGTCAGATACGCGGCATTTGGAGTCATTCCGTACCAGGAGGCTTTCCAGACACATCTCTTTTCCCTGAGGAATGCATTCTTTCAAAGGTGAGTACACATCCAGAATCAGGTCATGCTCTTCTTCGCGGTAAAGCTTCATGTCCAGTTCCAGCACCGTGTCTACACTCATTACCCGTTCTTCCCCATCTGAATCCGGTTTTACTTCAATGCTCTGATGCATAACGGAAAAACCAATATTTGGAATCATCTCTCCCATACAACCAGTACACTCCACTTCCGTATTAAACGGCAGCACATACTCTGCCCACTGAAGCGGATTTTCCTCATCTTCTCCCGAATAAAGGACAAAAACTGATAGTTCTCCTCTTGCTCTCACCACATTATCCTCTGGACGCAGATCCATTCCACGGACATCGATGGTATACCACAAGAGCTGTTCAATGTTCGGTTTATTGGACACCAAAGTCACTTCATCCTTAATCCGCATAGTGTCCTTTTTATGTACCATAAGACTCATTAAACGGACTTTCTTCCTTTTTACGGAAATTCCCTCCTCACTGATTTCTACCGGAAGCTGAATTCCTGCCATTTCATCTACCACTGCATAAAAGGTGACAATTGCTTTTATGTTTAGTTTTCGGGAATGAATCATGTGCACGCTGAGATCCTCAATCTCCCACTTCAGGCACATTTTATCCCCACTTGCAATCCCTTCCAGGTTCAATGTCTCATCAAAAGACAGTTTTGCCCCCAGACTGCTCACCTTCTGGTTTTCTTCCCCCACATAGAGAATATCCACATTCAAGTTTCCGCTGATAAATGCCTTGCCCTCGCTGAGACGCACTTCATCCATGGAAATGTCACCCTTGCTCTGGATCAGTCGTCCCACATCCGGCTTTGCATCTGGTACATTATAATCTGTATCAAAAGTTACCTGGCTGGCTGCACGGCTTTTTATCTGAAGCATCTGCACACTTTCTTTTCTTAATTCCACGATTTTCCACTCCTTTTTGGCAATCTACTATGTCAAATCTCAATAAATGTAACGGTTCAGCACCTTCACGGTAACCGCTTTGCGATGCACGGAAAGCAAACTTACATTGTATTAGAGCATGTTTGAAAAATGCTGCGCCCATCTTGCAGAAAGCCTTTTTCAAACACAATCTAGTTTTCACTCAAATATGACTGACTCCTTTCGATACTCCGTTTTCACTACAATATAAGGATAAGACGGAGGACTAAGTACCATCTTCTCATCGGATGGACCGATCAGCTGCGTCCGAAAAAATACTGCCTGGGAGGTGACGCCCAGTTCTTCCACGGAAATGCTGTAGCCACCACTCATCTGCTGCCCGTATCCTTTTATAAGAAACAGCTCCTTTTCACTTTGGTAGGTCAGCTGAAATTCATTCGCCTTTTTCTCCTGTATCAAAGCAGCCAGTTCCGCCGGCAAATCTTCATTTTTCACAATGGAATATTCCAAAGGTTTCCGCGGCTCCTCCTCAATGCGGATAAAATTGCATCCACTGACCAAAAGCAGTGACCACAAAATTACTCCCAGAAGAACTGCTTTTGTTTTTTTCATTCTGCCACCTCAGATGTCGCGTTGCTGTTCATCTGATGCTCAGTTTTTAAACACAGCAAACAGCAATCTCCATTTATTTTATTGTATGAGGGATAAAAAAGATTTATTGCAAGAATTTTTAAAATTTCATATAATAGACATAGATTATGTGTTGCTGTTCATGGTCTGAGCAGCAACGATTATGAAGCAGAAAGGAAAATCATATGATTCGTTTTATTTTATGCGTGATCGTAGTGGTTGGATTCCTAATTCTTTCCATTCCCATCCTTCTGGTAGAGTGGATCATTGGAAAATTCAATCCTATGGCGAAAGAAATCAGTTCTCTTCGGATTGTCCAGGCTGTTTTTCGGTTCATCCTGTGGGTGGCAGGTGTGAAGCTGACGGTTATCGGAGAAGAAAATGTGCCAACTGATGTGCCGGTTCTCTACATCGGAAATCATCGAAGCTTCTTCGATGTGCCGCTTACTTATCCCCGATGTCCAATCCGTACCGGCTACATAGCCAAGAAAGAAATGGAAAAGGTTCCTCTTCTTTCTACCTGGATGAAACGTCTTCACTGCCTGTTTCTTGACCGTAATGACCTGAAGCAGGGACTGAAAACCATTCTCACTGCTATTGAGAAAGTGAAATCTGGCATTTCCATCTGCATTTTTCCAGAGGGTACACGAAACAAAAATGAAGATGAACTGGACATGCTTCCATTCCATGAGGGAAGCTTCAAAATTGCCGCAAAGGCAAACTGTCCGATCATCCCGATGGCGATCAGCGGCTCCGCTGATATCTGGGAAAACCATTTTCCAAGAGTTAAGAAAACCCACGTTATCCTGGAGTATGGCACCCCCATCTACATAGACCAGCTGGAAAAAGAAGACAAAAAACACCTGGGTGCTTATACACAGAATATCATTCATGAAATGCTGGTAAAAAATAAAGCGCAGTTATAAACCAATGCAGGACAGACATTTAATCTGTCCTGCTTATTATTTTCAGCGCCTTCCTAAAAAATCATTCTTGCTTTTTTCCCAGCTGTTTTCTCCTTACTTCCTTCGGCGATTCCCCATAAGCTTCCTCAAATTTTCGCAAAAAACCTTTG
Organism: Ruminococcus sp. J1101004sp1_RTP21198st1_B9_RTP21198_201120; assembly: GCF_040924245.1. Classification (NCBI taxonomy): domain Bacteria; kingdom Bacillati; phylum Bacillota; class Clostridia; order Eubacteriales; family Oscillospiraceae; genus Ruminococcus; species Ruminococcus sp. J1101004sp1_RTP21198st1_B9_RTP21198_201120. The sequence continues at coordinate 116,119 of NZ_JBCOMI010000005.1, forward strand.
TAATTGGTAATCCCGTTTTTATCCAGAAGAAATGTTATATTTTTATCTGTCTCCAGAAGATCTGTGTGGAAATGCTCCATGCGGATCTGATTTACATAAGCCAGGAAGGTCTGTCCTGTATATTTGCGAAAAAGACGACAGAAATGCTCTGGTGTAATGGACAAAAGCCCAGCAGCATCGGCAAGGGAAATTCTTTCCCCATAATGTTCCCGGACAAATTCCATGCACAGCTTCATCCGTTCCAAGTCTCGCAGAGTGCCGTGAGCTGTTTCTGTATCTTCCTCACTCCTGATTCCTTCTGTATAAAGAAAATAAAGTAAACGGTAAACAGCAGAAAGCACCAGAAGATGATAGCCTTCTTTTTTTTCTTCATAAAAGCCTGCAATTTTCCGAAATACGTCTCTCAACTGATCATACAGATCATCAGCCCGATTTGTAGACTTTCGATTCTCCCTCATCTCAACAAGTCCCTTTCCCTGCACATTCTCCAGTTGTTCTCCCTGAACACATGCGTCAGCTGATTTCGACCTTATAAACTCCTGAAATTTCAGTCCCTCCCACTTTGCAGAAATTCTTTCCAGATGAACCGGCGGGATCTGTAAAAGATAATACCTGGCATCCTCATGCGTATGGGTATAATGGATATCATTGGAATTTACCAGAAAAATATCCCCTTTTTTCAACTCATAACTCACATCATTAATAGATGCTGTAATCTCGCCGCCAAGCACATAAATAATTTCCAAATGCTCATGCCAGTGTGCTGGTAACAGTTCATCCCAGGTATTTACATATGTAAAATGAATTTGTCCCAAATGATCATCCAGCACGTTTTCATATTCCGCTCTCATAGTATGCCTCACCTTCTTTTTTCACTCAAATTTCCCGACTTCCATCCTCATCCAAAATACACAACACTTATATCACAGGTTTAAAATCAAAATACACCATCTATTCTTTATGATAATATATAATATTTCATCTGTAATATCAAGAAAGACCTATAAAAGAAGCAATAAACCATCTAGTACACCACCGCTTTTTCCAGTACAATAGCAACATCAAGACAACTACACGAAAAAAAATTTCTAATTATAAATTTATCTACAGGAGGACATCCCACAATGAACAAATGGACCAGAGTTAAATTCCAGCCAAACCTTCCCCTTAGGGAAAGCGGCCGTGTTACCGCAAGCAAAGAACATATCCTTCTTTCCAAAGAAGCCGCCAAAGAAGGTATGGTTCTTCTAAAAAATGAGAAAAACCTGCTTCCTCTTACTGAGGGCACACGCATCGCCCTTTTTGGCAAGGGCAGCTTCGACTATGTAAAAGGCGGCGGCGGAAGCGGTGATGTTATGGTTTCTTATGTACACAACCTTTACGATGGGCTGAAAATGCAGGAAAACGCCGTTCAGATCTACGAACCGTTATCCGATTTTTACCGCACCGATATCCGACATCAGTATGAAAAAGGTGCCGCACCAGGAATGACGGTAGAGCCAGAGCTTTCCCAGGAGCTTGCTGACGGCGCAAAAGCATTTGCTGACGTTGCAGTTGTTGTGATCAGCCGTTTCTCCGGCGAGGGCTGGGACCGTTCCAGCATTGAATGCAACAACGAATTTAATCCATGGGATACAGAAACCACCATGCCGAAAATTTCCGGCGAAGTTTTCCCAGATGGCGACTTCTATCTCACTACCAGGGAGAAAGCAATGCTTTCCATGGTAAAAGAGCGCTTTGATGATATCGTAGTCGTTCTCAATATCGGCGGAATCATGGACCTTTCCTGGGTAAAAAATGATGACCGGATTTCCTCCGCTCTTCTTGGATGGCAGGGTGGCATGGAAGGCGGGCTTGCCATGGCGGAGCTTCTCACCGGCAAAGGGAATCCATCCGGTAAGCTGGCTGACACTTTTGCTGCAGACGTAAATGATTATCCATCCACTGCTAACTTCCATGAGTCTTTTGATTATGTAAACTATACAGAAGATATTTATGTAGGCTACCGTTATTTTGAAACCCTTCCAGGAGCACAGGAAAAAGTAATCTATCCATTTGGATACGGACTTTCCTACACCACCTTTTGCCTGAACACCACCGCTATGTGGGAAACAGAGGATCAGATTTTCGCTGAAGTTCAGGTGACCAACACCGGTAACCTGGCTGGAAAAGAAGTTGTCCAGATTTATTTCGAAGCTCCACAGGGACTTCTGAAGAAACCAGCCCGCCAGCTTGCTGCTTTTGCAAAAACCCGTCTTCTTCAGCCAGGTGAGACACAGCAGATCCGCCTTTCCTTTGCAAAGGCTGACATGGCTTCCTACGATGACCTTGGAAAAATCAAGAAATCCGCATATATTCTGGAAAAAGGTACTTATAAGTTCTATATTGGAACTTCTGTGCGCGACACTAAGGAGAGCCTCCTGACAATGGAACTGTATGAAAATATGATCACAAAGCAGCTGACAGCTCATCTTGTTCCAACCAGCCTGAAAGAGCGTATGCTCTCTGACGGCAGTTTTGAGGAGCTTCCACAGTCTGCATGCAATGACATGAACGAATGCGTATTTGAGAAAATGGAGCCGGGCACTGAGGAAGGTATTACCCCTGCAGTCCGCTGCTGTACACGTGGCACACTTTTCGACAACTTTGGCAGAAAACAGTTTATTGATGTAGCAGAAGGCAGGCTTTCCCTGGATGATTTTATGGAACAGTTAAGCGATGACGATCTGATTCATCTTCTTGGAGGACAGCCAAACGTAGGTGTTTCCAATACCTTCGGCTTTGGAAATCTTCCGGATTATGGTGTTCCATCCATTATGACAGCAGACGGTCCTGCCGGTCTTCGTATCAGCGGGGAATGCAGCATGAACACAACAGCATGGCCTTGTGCAACCCTTCTTGCCTGCACCTGGAATCCGGCTCTTGTTCAGCAGGTTGGACAGGCTGGCGCCGAAGAAGTGAAGGAGAACAATCTTGCTGTATGGCTTACCCCTGCAGTAAATATCCACAGAAATCCGCTTTGTGGAAGAAACTTCGAGTACTATTCCGAGGATCCGCTGATTGCCGGAAAAATGGGCGCAGCTATGGTAAAAGGTATCCAGTCCCAGCACATTGCAGCTTCTGTAAAGCATTTCGCAGCAAATAACAAAGAGACCAACAGAAAGCACAGCGATTCCCGTGTTTCCGAGCGTGCACTTCGCGAGATCTATCTGAAAGGTTTCGAGATCATTGTAAAAGAAGCACAGCCATGGACGATCATGTCCTCCTACAATGCAATCAATGGTCACCGCGCTTCTGAGAACCGTGAGCTTCTGGAAGATGTTCTCCGCGGCGAGTGGGGCTTCAAGGGAATGGTCACCACTGACTGGTGGACAAGAGCAGAGCATTACAAAGAAATCAAGGCCGGAAATGACGTAAAAATGGGAACTGGTTTCCCAGAACGTGTGAAAAAGGCCATGGAAATGGGACAGCTTGGCCGCCCGGAATTAGAGCACTGTGCAAGACGGGTGCTGGAACTGATTCTGAAGATTGACTGAAATTGAATTTTAGTTATAAAGAAACCCATGGCAATTTTATTTCTGTTGCCATGGGCTTCTTATTTAGGCTCTGGAGCGTGTTTGAAAATACAATCCGAATTATTAGTATTATGTTTTATACATTTTATTTTCTCTCTGACGGATACCTATGCAGCCAGGGCACCGACGAGGTAATCTTATGGAAATTTTCTCTTACAATTTCCTTCTTTTTCCCATTTTCCCCAAGAATCAACAGGCGATCTGCCATAGCCAGGGAATCCGATAAATTCAAAGATAAGATCACCACCGAAATCCCCTTATCCAGGAACTTTTCCAACATACTCCAGATAAACATCCTGTGAGCAAGATCAGCGCCGCAGAAAGGCTGAATACAAAACAGAATCTCCGGTTTCTGCAAAAATACTCTTGTATACACCAGCTGATACTTCTGCTTTTCACTCAGTTCCTCCACCGGCATTTCAAAAACATCTGTCCCTAATATGGGACTGTATTCATTCCGAATACTTTTCTGAAGACGTTTGTTGTGCCAGATTGAAGTAACTTTTTCTGCCAGACAAATACAGAGATTATTCATATAATCCAGTTTCGGAAAAATCATGGTTTTTGTAGTACGTTCCTGGATTACTGCAATCCTGCCATTTCCCGGAATCTCTGTCTGCTTCCCATTCAACAGGATTTCTCCACTTTCCGGTAAAATATCTCCGGTCAGAATCTTCCGTAGCTCCTCCATTCCCCTGGCATCCATAATCTGTACGGCCAGGCATTCTCCTTTATGCACATCAAAGGAAAAATTGCAGGCTGCATCCTCTCCGTAGCCCTTCCATTGAAAAACAACCGGTGCAGCCTGCTGCCCTTCCCTTTTTTCCGTATGATAACGGACCATGTCGTTATATTCCGTCATGTAAGTTACGGGCGGATCATTGAACAGCTCCTCTCTTTCCAGAATCTTCTGGATTCTTCCATTGGTAAACAGCGCACATCTGTCACAGATACTGGAAATCTCTTCCAGATGAGAACAGATATAAAGAAAAGAAAACCCTTTTTTCACATAACGACGGATAATTCCATGGAGCTTTTTCAACTCATCATCACTGACAAGGGCTCCAACTTCGTCCAGCACGATCAGATGATATCCCATAATCACAGCCCGGAGCAATTCTACAATGATCCGTTCAAAAGTAGAAAGCTTCTCCACATCTTTATTAAGGGGAATGTCCATTCCGATATCTTCTAAAAAAGGTTCCATCTGCCGGTTCAGGATCTTTGTGCGGATCACCCACTGGCGAAAGCCCGGACGCAGGACAAAAATATTATCTGCAATGTTCAGATTTCCTGCCAGAGAACTTTTCTCCTGGATAATGCTGATCCTGTTTGCTGCCTTGTAATTCTCTTTCCAGGTGTTTACCTTTTCCCCTCCATAATAAATATAACCGTCATAGAGGGGAAGATTCCGTTCCAGAAGCTTCAGAAGAGCTGTTTTTCCATGACTGTTAACAGGCATAAATCCCATAATCTCTCCCTGAAAAATCTGAAGATTGAAGTCCTCCAGCTTCACAACCTCATCCTCTTTATACGTCACACGCTCCATTCTGAGAACTTCGTTTCTCATACCAACACGCTCCTGTTTTTCACCTGTCTGTCGTCAGTAAGTATAGGGATGGTGATCTCCACATCTGTTCCTTCTCCTGGTACAGAATAAACATGCATGCCATATTCATCCCCAAAGATCAAATGGATTCTGTTATTCACATTCACCAGAGCAATTCCGCCCTGTTTTTCTTCATTGTCGTGAATGGCCTTGGTTGACTTGCCCAGCTTCTGGTTCAGCTTTGCTAAAGTCATCTCGTCCATTCCCACCCCATCGTCTGAAATACGGATGAGCAGGCGATCCTTTGTACACTGAAAACGGATATAAAGATTTCCACCGCCAACCTTCAGCTCCACGCCATGGATAATGCTGTTTTCCAGAATCGGCTGCAACGTCAGTTTGGGGATTCTGCAGTTCATGATCTTTTCATACTCTGCAATATCATAATCAATATGAAGCTGCAGCCGGTCCCCGAAACGATATTTCTGAATTCCAAAATAAGTCTCACAGTTATCCAGTTCTTCCTCCACAGAAACCAGATTCTCCACCTTGGTAATGGTGTAACGGAAAAATCTTGCCAGGGCTTCTGTCATATCTGCAACGCTGTCCAGACCTGCAATAATAGCTTCTCCACGGATGCTTTCCAGTGTATTGTAAAGAAAGTGGGGATTGATCTGATTCTGCAAAGCCAGGTACTGAGCCTGTCTTTTGTTCAGATCCATATACTGGGGAGAACGCACAATGCGGTCTACCATTTTCATCTGCTTCTGGATGCTTGGAGTCAGGTTCAAGAGTTCCATATCTTCTTTTTCGGAAAAAATATAACCATCCAGAAAACGATCCGTCATTTTTTCACAGCGCATGTAAGGGCGGTGAATCCACAGCCAGAATACAATCGGAAACAAAATTGCAAATATTGTTATAATTATGGCCATCCACCAGGGTGTTTCGCCTTTATATGCCAATAACAGCTGAATTACCGCCAGAATAATAAAACTCCCGAAGACTACCGTTCCCAGGACAAGAGCCCGGTTGGATATGTATTTCAGTTTTTCTTTAAATTTCATTTTTGATTTATCCATACAATTTTCTATATGTAGAGGGTTTCACCCCTGCCGCTTTCTCAAAGGTATGTGTGAAATGTTTCGGATCGTTATATCCTACCCTCCTGCAGATTTCTGTTACTGGAAGATTGGATTCCCGAAGGAGTAGCTTGGCCTGTTCCATTCTCACGTTGATCAGATATTTTGCAAAACCTTCTCCTTCTGTCTTCTTGAATAAGGCACTGAAATAAGCAGTGCTAAGTCCCACTATCTCGCTGACTTCCTCTAAAGTCAGCGGATCACTGAAATGGTTCTGGATATATTCCTTTGCCTTGCGAACCGGGCGGATAGTATCAGTTTCATAGCGTTCAGCCTGCTCCTGGATATATTTTTTCTGGAAATCCCCAAGACAGGAAAAAATTTCCTCTATTTTTCCACATTTATCACACTGTTTACGGAATTCCTCCACAGTAGCAGTACGCTCTGGAATCCGAATACTTGCCGCAAAAATATCAGCTGCTGCATACACCAGTTCAAAAATCTCGCTGCCACGAATTTCTTTCGCCTTATTTACCGTATCCTGCAAATCCTCTACTGCTTCTGCTGCATTCTGAATGCTGGAAATTTCTACGGCATGAGTAATCTCACGAAGATACTTTTTCAGCAACTCGCTCTCCTGGATTTCTGAAGCTTTTCCCAGACAGTCAAGAACCCGTCCGTCCCCTTTTACCAGCCTTTCCTGGATCAGTTTTCGGGCTTCCTGCATAGAGTCAGCCAAATGCTCTGCCTCTTTGTATGCAGCTCCAACTGCCATGGAAAAGCTTACATGCTGAAACATATTTTTCTGGATTTCCATCTGGGTAAGGCTGCTCTTCATGCTCCGGCGGATGGATTCCTTCTCACTTTCCGGATAGTTAAGAATACCGTAGCAATAGTCATCACGAATCAGAAGAACTAATTCGCGGCTGTCTTTTTTCAGATTTCGTTCCAGGACCTCACGTACTTTTTCCATAAGGATTTCACTGGAAGTGGAGCTGATCTCTCGTGCGCCAGCCAGACCTGTTGTTCCATCCATTCTGCCGCCAGAAATGATCTTTCTTCCATAATCCACTTTTACACAAAACGCCTGGTACACTCCCTGTCTTGCTTTCAGATGATAAATGCTCGTCAATGTGTCCTGTGAAACCGGCATATCCGGCTGATCCAGCAGCCGGTCGATCAGATTTGCCCGTAAATGGTCATCATCCCTTTTCGCCTTATTTACAAGCTCCTGATGATTCAGTTCCGACTCCTTGCGCTCCCCGATCTTTTTCTGCAATTTCTGCAGGGTAGCAGTCAGTTCCCCCTTGTTTACCGGCTTCAGAAGATAATGTCCCACACCGTAACTGATAGCCTGCTGTGCATACTCGAAATGGGCGTAACCGCTGATTATGATTACTTCCAGAGCGGAATCCAGCTCCTTCACCCTTTTTACCAGCTCCAGGCCACTGCAGCCTGGCATGCGGATATCTGTGATCAGAATATCCGGCTGTGTCTGCCGTACCATTTCGCAGGCTTCCTCTCCGTTGTGGGCGATTCCCACCACCTTCATTCCCATAGAATCCCAGTCGATCAGTGCCTGGATCAGCTGGCAGATCCGCACCTCATCATCTGCAATTACTACCTTTAAAATCTCCATGTTCTCCGTCCCCATTACATGATTACTGTGAAGAAATTTCCCCATTTTTTTAGAAACTCTCTCCACTTTTTCTTACTTCTAATAATAATCCATTTCAGCATTTTAAGCAAGAAAACCGCCGGAAAAACCGACGGTTTCTTGCTCCTTATAATTACTGCCCCAGCCGTCATCATATCCATGACGTTCCATGAACAATATTCCTTTTATTTCAGATTATTTATCAGAATCCTTTGTGATCACAGATACACCTGTATCTGTAACTTCTCCGCCGAGTTCCTCGCCGTTGATTGCTTTTACAGCTGCTTTTACGCCTTCAGATCCCATAACATCTGGGTTCTGAGCCATTGTGCAAAGAAGATATCCGTCGTCGATCAGGTTCAGAATCGCGTCAGATTTATCAAAACCAACACCGATGATGTCAGCGTTTCCAGCTGCTTTGATGGCATTTCCGGCACCAGTTGTGGAGCCTTCATTACATCCGAAGATACCAACAACACCCTGTGTAATGTAGTTCTCTGCGATACTCTGGGATTTTGCAGCATCACCTTCGCCGTACTGGGTTTCCATGATCTCGAAGTCTGTGCCGTCAAATGCTGCGCGGAAGCCTTCCTCACGGTTTACGCAGGAATCAGTAGCTGCGTTTACATTAATGATACCGATTTTACCAGATGTAATACCAGCATCCTCAAGCGCCTTCTTCATCTCTTCTCCTGCTGTTGTTCCAGCTGCCTCATTGTCTGTGGAGAAAGTAGCTTCTGCCTCTACATTTGCAGGGGAATCAACATATACGATCTTAATTCCCTGATCTTTTGCTTCCTGAAGTGCGGAAGAAATAGCGTCTGGTCCGTTTGCAGCAACCATGATTGCATCATAACCGCCTGCTACTGCATTGTTTACACACTCGATCTGCTGAGCGTCATCTTTTGTATTCGGGGACATGAAGTCAACTGTTACACCAAGCTCTTTTGCTTCTTCCTGAGCGCCTTCGTTCAGGGTGATCCAGTGCTGGTCGATAGAGTCCATTGTGATCAGCGCAATTTTCTCATCGCCTGTAGCCTTAACATCATCTGATGCATAAACAGTAGCTGCTCCAAGGGAAGCGATCATAGATACTGCACATACCATAGCTAAAAGTTTTCTTTTCATTGTAAAAATCCTCCTAAAAATTATTTTTTATAACTACCCGCCTTCTCCATTTGCGGTTTAGTTTCATGAAATTATTTTACATCTCCCATATTCAGTTGTCGATTTCATTTTCCTGTGAAAAATACTGTTTTCTTGCGGTTATTTTTTTCTGTGTTTGCCAAACTGTCCGTTTCTTACAACTACATCCAGCAATACGGCTGCAACTACGATCACGCCGATTACAACTCGCTGGATACCAACTTGTGCACCGATCATGTTCAGACCATTTTCCAGAGTCTGCCAGACAGCTGCACCTGCGAAGGTTCCAAGAAGGATTCCAGTTCCTCCAAGTGGGGAAACGCCACCGATTACGCCGGCTGCTACGCCATACATCTCGTACATGTTTCCAGCTTCCATATTTCCCATACCAGCCTGTGCGCAAAGGATAAGACCAACTACACAGGAGCATACGGAGCTTACCAGATAAGTCTTTACTGTGGTGGAAACTACGTTTACACCAGAAAGCTTTGCCGCGTCCACGTTAGAACCGATTGCGTAAATATGACGGCCTGTACGTGTCTTGGATAAGATAAAGAAAAATATAACAAAAATAACAAGTGCGATCCAGAATGTGTTATAAATGCCAAGCGTTTTACCGTAATAAAAACAATTTTGGAATGCATCAGCCGTTTCTTTTCCAACACCTGTTGCAATGGCATCTGTATTTCTGTTTCCGTTTACCATGTAGGCAATTCCTCGTGCTACGAACATGGTTCCCAGAGTTGCAATAAATGGAGGGAGTTTAAATTTTCCAACCAGATATCCATTTACCACACCAACTACCAGACAGGCAATAAGTGCGATCACAATTGCAAGGAATGGTACCATTCCTGTTGTCATTAAGGTAGCTGCGATCATGGCGCTCATTCCGACCATGGATCCGATTGACAGGTCAATGTTTCCAGTGATCAGTACGTAACTTTGTGCAATACCGATCAACAGGTACTTGGACATGGAACGCAGCAGGTTCAACATATTCTGTCCTGAAAAAACCGCCGGGTTAATGATACCAAATGCGATATAAATAATGATCAGCCCCACGAATGCGGTAAGTGCTGCCCCCATTCCCCTGATTCCCAATAATTTCTTTAAAGGGCGTTGCTGTTTACTATTCATTTTTACTTCCTCCCTCAGTTTCCTTAATACTCTTGTTTTCAAAGGATGTTGCCATTGTAAGGATCTCGTCCTGGGTGGCTTCCCTTGCTGAAACCTCACCGGTGATACGTCCGTCACACATTACGATGATACGGTCTGCAATTCCCATGACCTCCGGCATTTCAGAGGATACAAACATAACTGCAATTCCCTGTTTTTTCAGCTCATTCATCAGATTGTAAATTTCTACCTTTGCGCCAACATCAATTCCTCTTGTGGGCTCATCAAAGATAACAACCCTTGAATCTCTTGCGAGCCATTTTCCAACAACTACTTTCTGCTGGTTTCCACCAGAAAGATTGCCGGAATCAATTTCCACATTCGGTGTTTTAATCTGGAGATCCTTCACTGCTTTTTCGCAAAGAGCATCTTCTTTTCCTGAGTTTATCACACCCATCTTATTGCATACAAGGTCAAGATTTGGCAGTGCCAGGTTCTGACGGATGCTCAGTTTCGTACAGAGACCGTCTTTTTTACGATCCTCAGGAGCAAGCACAACACCGTTTCGAATGGCATCCATTGGACAGTTGACTTCGATTTTTTTACCATCCACATAAAACTCTCCGCTGTCTTTCGGATCAACACCGAAGATGGCTCTTGTAGTCTCCGTTCTTCCGGCTCCCATCAGTCCCGCAAATCCTACGATCTCGCCTTCATATAAAGAGAAGTTGATATCTCGGACCATTTTTCCGGCATTGAGATTTTTCACTTCAAAAATCTTCTTGCCTTTCCTGCATTCCACTCTCGGGAATTTTTCTTTGATTTCACGGCCTACCATATTTTTGATAATGTAGTCCATGTCCATGTCTTTGAAATTACCGTCTGTTATGTATTGTCCATCTCGCATGATGGTAACTCTGTCCACGATATGGGACAGTTCTTCCAGTCTGTGTGAAATGTATACGATTCCTCTTCCTTCGTCCCTCAGCTTTCGGATGATACGGAAAAGATCATCAATTTCTTTTGCTGTCAGAGAGGATGTAGGCTCGTCCATGATCAGGATCCTTGCATCGATGGAAAGTGCTTTTGCAATTTCAACCATCTGCTGTTTGGATACTGGCAGATCTCCTACGATCTGATCCGGACTGATGTCGATTCGAAGATCGTCCAGAACCCTCTTGGCTTCTTTCCGCATCTTCGCATTATTTAAGGATAAACCACCTTTTACTTCTCTTCCAAGGAACATGTTCTCCGTTACTGTTAAGTGCCTGCACATGTTCAATTCCTGATGGATAATGGCTACTCCTGCTTCCTGGGCCTGCTTTGGTGTTAGGTCGTCATAGGATTTTCCGAAGATTTCCATCGTTCCTTCGTCTCTGGTATATACACCGCTGAGGATTTTCATCAGGGTCGATTTTCCGGCTCCATTTTCTCCCAGCAGCGCCATGACTTCTCCAGAACGCAGCTCAAATTTTACATGATCCAGAGCCTTAACACCCGGGAAACTTTTGCTGATATTGTTCATGGAGACAATGACCTCATTCATTCCATTCCCTCCTTATTTATTTGTTTTTGTTTTCCTTTGTTGATATTATCTTAACTCATACGATGGGGTTGGGATAGAGGGGGAGAGTTTGGGTTTATAGGGGTTTTTTTATTGTATGAAGGGTATGTGTGTAAAAAACAGGACCCTGTTTTCATGCAGGATCCTGTTTTTTGTGAATATGAATATGTGTAATACCTCCGATTATTTTCGGATGGAAGCAACCAGTTTTCGTGCTTCTGCTGTCAGGTCTCTGATCTTGTCAAATTCTCCGTTTTTTACAAGCTCTCCTTTTACCATCCAGCTTCCGCCGCAGCATATAATTTTGTCGAAAGAAAGATAATCTTCCAGATTTTTTGCATTGATACCGCCAGTGGGCATAAACTTAATTCCCACATAAGGTGCAGCCATAGCCTTGATCATGGCAACTCCGCCTGCCGGTTCTGCCGGAAAGAATTTTACCACCTTAAGGCCTCTTTTTACTGCCTGCGCAACCTCAGACGGTGTGACGCAGCCTGGGAAAACAGGAATTTCTTTTTCCAGACAGTAATCTACGATCTCCGGATCAAATCCAGGGCTTACAATGAACTTCGCACCAGCTGCAACAGCTGCATCCACCTGCTCTCTGGTAAGAACAGTTCCTGCTCCTACAAGCATCTCCGGAAACTGTTCTGTCATCAGACGGATTGATTCTTCTGCTACTTCTGTACGAAATGTAACTTCTGCACATGGAAGTCCACCTTCAACAAGTGCCTTTGCAAGGGGTACTGCATCTTTTGTATCTTCCAGCACAACTACCGGAACAACACCAAGCTTCTGAAACTTCTCTGCTATATCCATCATTTGAATTTCCTTTCACTCAAAAACATGTTATCTTTTTATATCAAAATTCATTTCCATCACATGTCTGATCAGGGAAACATCATCTGTAATATTTCCGTCACCATGAATGGTATGCTTCACTGCACTGGCTGCAACACCAAAGTTCACAATATCTTCCGGTGTATATTCATTCATCAGAGCATAAATAATACCACTTACAAATGCATCTCCACCCCCAACACGGTCAAGAATATGGAAGGTAAGCCGTTTGCTTTCATAAATCTTTCCGTTTATCCAGAGATAGGCCATAAGGCTGTTCTCACTGCAGCTGTGTGCAAAACGCACATGTCTTGCAACGCATTTGATATTCGGATATCTCTCTACAAAAGCCTTGAATACTTTTTCCTGCTGTTCACGGTCCGGCTGGAATGGAACACCATCCTTCACATCACCTGCGGTATGATCTTCTTCATTTTTCCAGATGTGGTAAGGCTCGATTCCAAAAAGAACATCTACATATGGAAGGCAGAGGGTACAGAAATCTCTTGCTTCCTCCCAGCTCCACAATGTACTTCTGAAATTTCCGTCAAAGCTGACGGTCATGCCGTTTTCCTTTGCTGTTTTCAGGCAGGTCAGGATCAGTTCACCGCAGCTTTTTCCAAGTGCAGGTGTAATGCCGCTCAGATGAAGCCAGGTGTAACCTTCCAGAAGTTTTTTCACATCTGTTTTGCTGAAATCATATTCGGAAAAGGCACTGTGCTTTCTGTCATACACCACTTTACTTGGACGGATTCCGTAACCAGTCTCAAGATAATAGGTTCCAAGCCGATGTGTCGGTGTCTCTTCTTCTGTTGAATAAACTACGCTGTCGCAATTTACATCATTGCTTCGCAGCATACGTACAGCACTTTTTCCAAGACTATTTCCCGGAACTACTGTAAAGAATGAGGCATCTACTCCAAGATTTGCAAGGGAGAGGGCCACATTGGCCTCACTTCCCCCATATCTTGCCTCAAAAGATGTTGCGGTTCTGATTTTTTCATAATCTGGCGGAGTCAGCCGAAGCATGATCTCGCCGATGGTAATAAATTTATGCTTCATAATCAATACTCCAGATAAGCTCCCTTCATTGGACTTGCAGCATGCTGGCTGAAAAGTCTCAGGACACCTTTTTTGTATTTCATTTCACGTGGTTTCCAGTTTTTACGTCTTTGGGCAAGAATCTGATCGATTTCTTCCATAGACTTGCGTTCTCCTGCGATTCCGATGATGTTCAGTTTTCTTTCCATAACATCGATTTCGATAAGGTCTCCTTCTTCCACAAGAGCGATCGGTCCTCCATCAACAGCCTCCGGACTGCAGTGTCCGATAACCGGGCCGGTAGATGCTCCTGAGAAACGTCCGTCTGTGATCAGGGCAATGCTCTTTCCAAGTTCCTTATCACTGCTGATTGCCTCAGAGGTATAGAACATTTCCGGCATTCCGCTTCCCTTTGGTCCCTCGTAACGGATGAAAACTGCATCACCCTTCTGAACCTTATGCTTCAGAACTGCATCCAGACATTCTTCCTCGCTGTCAAATGGTCTTGCGCGGAGAACGGATTTAAACATTTCCTTCGGGCATGCAGTGTGTTTGATCACAGCACCTTCCGGAGCAAGGTTTCCACGGAGAACTGCGATACTTCCATCTGTTCCGATTGCTTTGTCATATGGACGGATAATGTCTTCCTTTGTAACATTTATATTGTAACGTTTGTTAAATTCCTGAAGCCATTTATCACATTTTTCATAGAATCCGTTATTCTTCAGTTCTTCCAGGTTTTCTCCCAATGTCTTTCCGGTAACTGTCATGACATCCAGGTGGAGATGCTCTTTGATCTCCTCCATGATTGCCGGTACACCACCTGCATAGTAGAAGCACTCTGCCGGCCAGCGTCCTGCAGGACGTACATCCAAAAGATATCTTGCATTTCTGTGCAGCTTATCAAATGTATCACCTGTGATTTCAATGCCAAACTCATGGGCAATTGCCGGAAGATGAAGGAGACAGTTGGTGCTTCCTGAAATTGCAGCATGGACAAGAATCGCATTCTCAAAGCTGTCCATAGTCACAATGTCGGAAGGGCGCATATTTTCCATCTGGGCAATTCTCACTGCCTGTCTTCCAGCTTCTCTTGCAAAATCAAGAAGGTCAGGGCTGGTTGCAGGCATCAGGGCTGTGCCTGGAAGTGCAAGTCCTAGTGCCTCTGCCATAATCTGCATGGTAGATGCAGTTCCGATAAAGGAACATGCGCCACAGCTTGGGCACGCATTGCATTTTGCCCAGTCAAGCTTCTCTTCATCAATTTCGCCACGCTCAAATTTTGCGCTGTACATTCCAAGCTGCTCCAGGGTCAGCATTTCCGGTCCGGCATTCATGGTTCCACCTGGAACAAATACGGAAGGAATGTTTACTCTGGCAAGTCCCATCAGATTCCCTGGAACACCTTTGTCACAGCTTGAAAGGTATACACCTGCGTCAAAAGGAGTAGCATTTGCATGGATCTCGATCATATTGGCAATCATCTCACGGCTGGCCAGACTGTAGTTGATTCCATCTGTTCCCTGGCTTTCACCGTCGCAGATATCGGTACAGTTATAACGTGCTCCGAAACCGCCTTCTTCTGCAATTCCTTTGCGGACTTCTTCTACAAGGATATTCAGATGTCCGCTTCCCGGATGACTGTCACCATAGGTGCTTTCAACCATAACCTGAACCTTTCCCAGATCTTCTTTTGTCCATCCTGTTCCAATACGCAGCGGATCAAGCTCCGGTGCAAGCTTTCTCATTTCCTGACTTTTTAACTGCATGATTTTTTCCTCCATTTTTTATTCTCTGATAAGCTTTAAACTTTCCAGTGTTTTCCTGAGTTTCTCTTCGTCCTCTTCTTCTACTCCAAGTTCTACATTATCAAATGTTGGCAGACTGAACACCCCCAGCATTGATTTCGCATCTACAATATATCTTCCACAGATCAGATCTACATTTTTCTCACATCCTGATGCTGCCTGCACCAGATGCTTGGCATCACACATATCTCTTAAATAAACCGGTATCTTTATCATTGCGTCCTGCCTCCTATGCAAAGATTGAAACAATAAAGCTTACAATAAGTGCCGTAATACCGATCAGTGTTTCCATGATCGTCCAGGATTTCAGGGTTGTCTTTTCGTCAATCTCAAGGAATGAGGTTACCAGCCAGAAGCCTGCATCATTCACATGGCTCAGTGCAGTTGCGCCACCACAGATTGCACAGCACATGGCAGCTCTGTAAATCATACTGGTATCCATTACTGCTGGCATAGTCGCCATGATTCCGGATGCCATTGTCATCGCTACAATCGAACTTCCAACAGAAGCTCTGACCAGAAGCGCAATGAGAAATGCGATCAGGATCAATGGAAGCCCACTCTTCTCCAGAACCGGTCCGATAATATTTCCAAGGCCGGAATCCTGAAGCATCCATCGGATCACTCCACCGCTGGCAATAACCAGAAGAATCATACCTACAGGTCTGAGTGAATGATCCAGGATTTTCTTCAACTGCGCACCGGTAAATCCCCGTTTGATTCCCAGGAAATACATAGATGCCAGTGTCGCAATGGTTAATGCAAGGAATGGTTTTCCTATGAATCCAAGAACATCCTTTACTCCCTCCGGAAGCGGCATATACTTAGATAAAGTACTGAGAAGGATGAGAACCAGTGGAATCAGGATTACCCCTAAGACCAGTCCAAAAGGCGGAAGGTCTTTTCCATCGTTTTTAATCTCTTCCACATTTGCCGGAAGCTCTGTGTAAATCTTATTGCCAACAAAGCTTCCCCAGAAAATTCCGGAAACCATCATGCAGATCAGTGCTGTCGGAACTCCTACCATGATCATGGTTCCAAGATTCACGCCAAGTGCATTTGCCACAAGTACCGAGCCAGCAGAAGGTGGAACAAAAGCGTAGCCACTTGCCAGACCGGAAAGAAGGGGAATCGCATAATACAGAGTGGATTTTTTCGTCTGTTTCGCAACGCTGAACACCAATGGGATCAATACCACAACACCAGCTTCAAAAAATACGGTGGTACCAATTACAAGTCCTGTAAGTCCAAGTGCCCAGCCAGCTTTTTTCTGGCCAAATTTACTGATCAATGTCTCTGCGATTCTCTGGGCTCCTCCGCTTACCTCCAGAATTCCGCCAAACATGGAACCAAGTCCTACCAGAAGCGCAATTCCCTGCAATGTCTTTCCAACACCTTTTTCTACTGTGTCCGAGATCATCGTAAGCGGCATTCCTGCTCCCGCTCCAATGATGATTGCGGAAATCATCATTGACAGAACCGGATGAAGCTTAAATTTGATGATCAGTACCAGCAGAACCACAATTCCCACCGCCGCCGCGATCATCAGTCTCATTGGATCCGCCGCAAAAGTTGTTTCTTCCATTTTTCTTTTTACCTCCTTGATTCATCTGATGTTTTACAATCTTCTCGTGAATTCATCTGACCTTTTTGGTGGTTTTTATGTCATTTTTCCTTTAGTTGCTGTTTTTTTCTTTGAATTCATCTGATGTATTTATAATATAATCTATTCGTCAAAAACGCAATACGGAATTTTATCTAAAATTGTGTATCTTTTTTTGTGCAATTTAGCGTTTTGACATTGGATTTAAAAAACATTATCATAGAAAATAAGAATTATTACATTAGAAGCGGAGTAAGTCATATGATGAATTTGTTATCAGAAGAAAAAAGCCTTCCCCAAAAAATATCAGAGGATATTATTGCACTTATTTTAGAAGAAAATTTACAGCCAGGAGATAAATTACCGAATGAAACCATTCTTTCCGAGCGTCTGAATGCAGGAAGAAGTTCTGTCCGGGAAGCCATGAAGCTTCTCGCATCCCGAAATATTGTTACGATCCGCCAGGGCTCTGGTACCTATATTGCCTCTTCCCCCGGAATGGTGGATGACCCACTGGGCTTTACCTTTATCGGCAATAAGCAAAAGCTGATCAATGACCTTCTGGAAGTGCGCTTTCTCCTTGAACCCCCTATTGCTGCAATGGCAGCCACACGCGCCGATAAAAAAGACATAAAAAAAATCACCGCGCTTTGCGATGAAGTAGAAGACTTATTAAAAAAACATGAAGACCATACACAAAAGGATATAGATTTTCATGCAGCCATTGCTTTGAGCAGCAAAAACGTTGTGGTTCCAAGACTGGTTCCTGTGATTAACAGCTCAATCCCTCTGTTTGTAGAGACCACCAGAGGTACACTGCTGGAAGAAACCATCGAGACCCACCGTGAGATTGCGGATGCCATTGCCGCACATGACCCGCTCCGCGCACAGGATGCTATGTATCTGCATCTGGTTTATAACCGTAAGCGGATTCAGATGATAAAAAAAGACTCTGAATAAATGCTATATTTTTATTGTTTTTATAACAATATTGATATTTTTATATTACGTGGAATCCATAAAAAGGGTATCATAAGATTTGGAACTTATACAATATCTCTTATGATACCCTATGACTTTTTTATAAAATTATGTATCTGTTTAATGAAGCCTTAAAAATTTCCTTTTTGCGACTTATTTCTTCAGCCCGGTAGTCACCTTACAATTTGTAACCTTCAGACTTCCTTCTGACGCAAATAAAGATAAGCTTTCTCCTGGTCTCTTGTATGCTCGTGCATTCAAAGCCACACCATCAACATAAATTGTCGCAATTGTATCGTCCACGATCATACGGATATTGTATTTCTTTCCAGGAATCAGATCAAGCGGTCTTTCCAGTCCGATGTTCTGATTTGCTGGCCATGGCCAGTTCGGTTTCTTCTCGAATACATAACGGTTCTCTGTAGTATTAAATACAAACTGGTAAGATTCTGCTTTGTCCTCGTCCTCATAAAATCTCACGCCAAATGTTCTTGTGCCTTCAGAAAATTCCACATCTGCTTCGAATTTGAAAATGTCACCGGTATTTCTTCCAACAACTACTTCTGAACTCTTAGTTGGTGTATCGATAACGAAATCATCCTTCTTTTCCTCTTTGTCAAAAGCATTCCATACTGTTTCCGGAATTCTTACACCAAGAGTACCATCCTCTTTCTGGTATACCTCATGCGCCATAAAGGTTCCTGCCCAGATGAAGTTTTCGTCATCATCATCTTTGTCTTTCGTTGCAACCCATCCAAACAGAATTCTCTGTCCATTCAGCTCAAAAGTACGTCCTGCATAATAAGCTCTGCCATCAAATGCATCATCCTTCGGTGCGATCCATGGACCATTCAGGCTCTTGCTCATACGGTAAACCATTTTGCTTCTGTCACTGTATTCAGTCACAATGTGATACCACCAGTCACCGATTTTAAACAGGTCTGGCATTTCATGCATGGTATAAAGATCCGGTGCCCAGAAATCGCCTTCAAACTTCCAGTTTTTCAGATCCTTGGATGTAAACTTAACAGTTCTTCCTGTCTGTCTTGTTTTCGGTCCCTGCAGTCTTGCTCCAAGAATCAGTAAGTACTGATCATTTTCTTCATCACGGATCACCCATGGATCTCTCCAGTCATCTGGATCATAGCCTTCCTGTGGGGTAAAGGTAAGAGCATCCTGAGTTTTGTGCCAGGTAACCAGATCATCACTATATGCATGCATCAGTACCTGAGACGGTTTTCCAAGAGCTGGATAATCACGGTTGTAACCAGTGTAGAAAATATGATACTGTCCTTCTGCTTCAAAAACGCTTCCTGCGAAAATAAACTGATCCTGCTCTTCGTCAGTTCCTCTTGGAATTGCCACACCACAGTCTTCGTAGTGAACAAAATCCGAGGTTGTTGCTAAATCCCAGCCAAATGGCTCTCCAAATGGTCCCGGTTTTCTGGTATCTCTCTGATGATATAAATAGAATTTATCCCCATGTCCGAATGGCATACAATCGCCGAACCAGGTTTCCGGAAACTGATAGTATAATTTCTGCATAATAATATATTCTCCTTTTCTTTACAGGCATATATCTGCCCTTAATCTGTAAATTTTATTTAAATACTCATCCCTTCACAGCACCGGCTGTCATACCTGCAAGCATCTTCTTGCTGCTGAAGAAATAGAAAATAAATACTGGAAGTACTGTAACTGTTATTGCCGCAAAGGTTGCGCCCCAGTCAGTCAGTCCCATACTTCCCACGAAGTCATTCAGACCCAGTGTAATTGTTTTCATATCTGTTGATCTTGTAAATGTATAAGCATTGATATATTCATTCCAGCAGAAAACAGCCTGCATGGTAGCTACGGTAATGATAGAGTTCAAGGACATTGGAACTACCATTTTGAAAAAGCAGCCCATTGGAGAACATCCGTCAATAATAGCTGCTTCCAGCATTTCCTCCGGGAAGAATTTGTTAAAGGAATAAAACAGCTGGATGGAATAGGACAATGAAAATGCAATCTGCGGTAAAATAATTGCCGGATATGTATTGATCAGTCCCATTTTATTAAAGATACTGAACAAGGGAATCAAGGCAACCTGCATAGGAAGCATTAATCCAAGCAGGAAATAGTTCAGGATTACTTTTCTTCCTTTGAATTTAATTTTACTAAGTGCAAATCCAGCCATCAGCGCAAATAAAAGTAATGGAACTAATACACCGATCAAAACGATAATACTGTTTTTAAAATAAGTCAGCATATGGCTCTTTGTAAAAACATTAATAAAGTTTGTTAATACCCACTTAGATGGAAGTGCATATGCCGGAAGCTTTCTGAAATCATCCAGGGATTTAAAGCTGGAGGTAAATACATAGAAGAAGGGGTACACCTGCATAATAACCAGGAGTAACGCAATGACCCATTTAATAATACCTGAAATGGAAACTTTTTTCTTTTTCATTCATCTTCCCCCTCTCCTGAAAATTTACGGAATAATAAACCAACTACCATACAAATGATTACGATCATAATGGCTACAGAACTTCCGTATCCATACTTCATACTGCTGAATGCCTGTTTATACATGTAAGTTGTCATAAGCTCAGAAGCATTTCCAGGTCCGCCATGTGTCAGCAGATATGAGAATTCAAAGGATCTTAAGGATCCATTTAATACCAGAAGACAGTTTGCAATGATAACCGGTTTGATGTATGGGATTTTTACATACAGATATTCCTGCCATACTGCTGCTCCGTCAATCAATGCTGCCTCACCCAGTTCATCCGGTACTCCGATCAGTGCTGCATAGAAAATAACCATATACAGACCGAGATATTTATAAGCCTCTACAAATGCTGTTACATACAAAGAAATCTGAGGATTTGATATCCACTCCATGAACTTAAATGAAGGATTCACAAATGATAAAATCTGATTTATGATTCCAATCGGTGTTACAGAAAACAGCTTTGTAAAAATCTGACAGATTGCAACAGATGAAATTACTACCGGAATGTAGTACAAGGTCTGTAAAGCAACTCTTCCTTTTTTGATTCTGGAAAGAAGGATTGCAAACAACAAACCTCCAAATACCTGAATTGCCACATTGATAATGGTATAAATAATCGTATGCCATACTGTAGAGCGGAACACCGTATCCTGGGTTAAAAGCTCCGCATAATTCTTAAATCCTACAAATACTTTCTCGCCTACACCACTCCAGTCAAAAAAGCTGTAATAGCCTGCCCATACAATGGACACAATAACAAATGCAGTATAGATAAGGAATGCAGGAAAAAGGAACATGAAAATTACTGATTTTTTTCCAAATGCTTTCTGCATAAGATTCCCTCCTCTTCTTTCTTTAAAAGAGACTGACGATTAATCCGCCAGTCTCATTCCTGCATGCTTAAAATTCTTTATTTAACAAAAGAATCACAGGTTTCAATAAATTCATCTGGTGTGGTAATTCCCTGTGCCAGTTTCTGCTGTTCATCAACGATTTTAGTCAGCACATCAGAATCAAGTTTATCATCCCAGGAAGTCCATGCTGTTTCTGCGTTCTCGAACATTGGCTGAGTGTCATAGTACAGCTGCGGAAGTCCTTCTGGAAGAGAATCTTCTTTAAATGGAGAGAATACATGTGCCTGAGTGTAGCAAGCGTCTGAGAAGTTCTCGCACATGTAGTCAAAGAATTCCTGCATTGTATCATCATATGTAGCCTTATTGAATCCTTCTGCAAATCCAGCATGAATCGGTACATTTGTAGACATATTGTCCATTCCTTCTGTATCCGGTACCGGGAAGAATCCAAGTTCTCCATTATCATACATTTCTTCTGCCAGGCTGATCTGTCCGGAACCAGTATAGAAGATTGCTCCTGTACCACCGAAGAACAGGTTGCATGCGGATGTGAAGTCTACACTTGCAAATCCAGGCTCAAAATATCCTTTTGTTCCAAGATCAGAAAGAAGATTTACTGCATATTTTGCAGGCTCATTTTCACTAAAGGAATCTGTTCCTGCCTGATATCCCTGAATAAATTCAGAACCTGTTACTCTCCATGGAGAGAAGGAAAGGTATCTCATAAGCTGCCATGCATCGGAACCACCTACAATTACCGGAATCTCACCTAAATCTGCAATTTTCTGGCAATCCTCTTCAAACTCTTCCCAGGTTGTTGGTGCATCTGTAATTCCTGCATCTTCAAAAATGTCTTTTCTGTACATAAAGTATTCACAGTACAGACCCTGTGGAAACAGGTACAGATTTCCGTCATCTGCATCAGTAAGGAAATCGCGGATTGCTCCATTCAGTTTATCTGCATATCCGTTTCTTTCCAGCTCTGCACCTACATCAACCAGTGCATCAATATCCTTGCAGGCTGCGGAAAGTGTTCCATTCGGGCACCCAAAGATGTCTGGAAGTGTATCACTGTTGATGTACATCTGCAGCTTTGTGAAATAGTCCTGCATATCGTTTACAAGTTCAATTTCATAATCCAGGCCTTTCTCGTCACAGAAGTTTTTTAGAAGATAGTCAAAGGTCTGAAACTGCTCTGTTGATTCCGTTCCTTTTAACAGTGCAGTAATCTTGGTTCTCTCGCTGTCTGCTGAAGCTGTTAACGCCCCCATTCCTGTCATAAGACCAGCTGTCATAGCTGCTGTCAATGCAAGAGATACCATTTTTCTCATTTTTTTCATTTTCCTTTTCCTCCTTTTATTTTAGGTTTCCTCGCTTTTGATGATTTTATTTTACCTTCTGGTGCTTCTATAAACAATTGGAAATAAACGTAAAAATGGGAGATTTGTACACAGTTTCCTTTTGTGCACAAATCTCCCATTGCTTTTAGATATGTTTACGGAACTCATTAGGGGTAATGCCGTATCGCTTTTTAAACACCTTAATGTAATATCCGAAATCCTTATATCCTACCATTTCTGCTATTTCATATTGCTTATAGCGATCATCTGCTATCAGCTTCTCCACATGCTTAAAACGCACATCTGTCAGATATTCCAGAAAGCTTTTTCCTGCATATTTCTTTAGAAGCCGACTGATATAGGTTCGGCTCACATGAAATTTTTCTGTAAGATCATCCATTGAAATATCCGTGGCATAATTTTTCTCAATATACGATAATATACTCTGAACCAGCTTCCGGTTCCGCTCATCTGATCCTTCTGTATTCTGCTTGATCAATGTTCCAAACAGATTAAACATACAATTCAGGACTTCTTCTGTAGTTTCACATTGGGAAATTCGTTTCACTCCATCCTGAAGTACAGAAAAATTCCAGTTTTTATTATGTATTTCACTGTCCACCGCACAGGTGTATGGAAACTTCATGCACCCAAACAGCAGATCCATCGCTGCAAATTTAACAGCTGCCCCATTCTCCGGTGCCTGGGCAAAAAGCTGGCGCAATTCCTCCTCCGCCTTTTCGAAGCTTTCCTGAAACAGTGTCATCATGAAATGCATTCTCTCGCCTTGTGTGATCACAAACTCCTTCTGTTCCTCGTATTGCAGGTCTTCATATTTCAGGATGATGTTCATTCCAAGATAAATGCACTGTCTGCAAGCCTTCTGAGCTTTGCGGTACTGGGCATTTGCCTGATATTCGTCTTCCGAAATATCACTGATTCCAAAATTCATGCGTGCATTCAAATACCGTTCCACTTCTTCCTGGATTTTCCCACAGGCCTGAAGTGCAAGATCCATACATTTCTGATTTTCTTCCTCTTTCGCAAACAAAAGTATGAAGTTATACTCAGCTGTAGCCGTATTATAATCACTCAACACCTGTATGTTGTAATTGTTGAAAATTTCCTCAAAAATATTAATACAGGCAAATTCTTCAATCCATTTGTCGCCTTCGTGAAGTTGTTTTTCCCCAACTACCTTTCTTCCAACACATACAATGTATTTTTCGATGGTCAGTTTGAGGGATTTCGCCTGCTCCTGCACCACACCTTTTCCCTGGATTCTCCCATAGAGAAGATTCCCTGCAAATTTAGATCGCAGTTCCGGTACAGACTGATTAAAATATTTCTGTAAATCCCGAACCTCCTGCTGTTCATCTTTTTTTGCATGTATCTCTTCTGCAAGCCGGGCTGCCATATTTTTTAATTCCTCATAGTCAATTGGCTTCAGCAGATATTCCTTCACGCCAATAGTGATTGCTTTTTGAGCATAGGCAAAGCTGTCGTAACCTGTCAGGATTACAATAACCGTATCCGGATACATCTCGTGAGCCCGCTCCGCAAAATCCAGACCATCCATTCCGGGCATCCGAACATCTGTAAGAATCAGATCCGGCTTTATATGCTCCAGCTTTTCCAGTCCCTCCAGACCATTTTTCGCAGTAGCTGCTACCTGATATCCATAATCAGACCAGGGAAAAGAACACAAGCCATCCAGAATAATATACTCATCATCCAATATCATTACCTGAAGTTCCATTTTCCATAATCTCCTTCGCTTTTTTCAAAGGAATTTCCAGCACTACCAGAGTTCCCTTCTCCTGTTCCGATGTGATCGTCATTTTTGCTTTTCCGTGATATACATATTCCAGACGTTTCTGCACTGCATAAATGCCCAGATTCGTATGTGTTCTTTCTGCCTTATGTTCCGGCTCTTCCTCCATGTTCATAAGGGTTTTCAGCTTTTCTGCAGATATTCCCACACCGTCATCCTTTACTTTGAATACTGCTATACCATCCTGAACTTCTCCTGAAATATAGAGGAAGCAGTCCCAGGTGGCATTTTCAACTCCATGAACGACCGCATTTTCAACCAGCGTCTGTATTACCATCTTAGGAATTTCCAGTTCGTTCAGTTCCTCGTCTACCTCAATATACGAAGTAAATTTATCTCCATATCTTGTTTCCTGAATAAAAAGATAGTCTTCAATGTATTTCAATTCTTCTTTCACACGTACCATGCTTCGTTTATTACTAATACTTGCCCGCATAAGATTGCTGATTGCAGTTACCATCCGGCAGATATTTTCTTCCCCTTTTTTTCTGGCCATCCAGTTAATGGTATCCAGTACATTGTAAAGAAAATGCGGATTGATCTGTGCCTGCAATGCTTGAAATTCTATATCTTTATTTACCATTTCCATCTCGACGATCTGCTTCAGCAGCTTTTCAATCTTCTCAATCGTCTGATTGAAAACAGAATTCATCGCTCCGATTTCATCTGTTCGTTCTTCCGGGAGGCGCACTGAGAAATCTCCTTTGGCAAATTTTTTCATGGCATTACTGGTTCGTTCAATAGGGCTTGTAATTCCACGCGCCATAATATTTGCAAGAAATACACATAGCAGAATGCTGATTCCGATTAACAACACAGTGGTTTTTTCCAGTTCCCGAGCCGTTTTCTGCAAAAAGCTGGTAGGAATCATTCCCACAACCGTAAGTCCTGTATCTGAGCTTGTCTGGTAAACGAGATTGTAAGCTTTCCCGTCCAGATTAAGCCGAAGGTTTCCGGAATTTCCATTAATCTGATCCACCCATTTCTGATCCTTCAAATCTTTATTTTCACCGGCACTTTCCAGCAGAATGTTGTTATCCTGATCCAGTAAAAATATATGAGCAAACAGGGACTCCTGTGCTGTAAGCGTCATTTTCTTCAGATAGCTGATTTTTATAGAAGCCCGCAAAACTCCAAGAGGTTCCATAGTCAATACATCTTTTATCTGTTTAGCCATATAAATCAGATTTTCGTCCGCTGCATTATAGTAAACACAACGTCCATTTGCATTTTCTGCCATTGTGCAGGAAATTTCGGAGCTTTCTTCATTGATTCCTCTGTCATTGGAAAGAAGATGGTTTGCACCATTATATCCGTACAGCTGAATATCATTCATATATATGCTCGTATATCCCTGCAGCAGCAGACGTCTGATCTGACCTGCCCTTGAATAATAAGAATAAAGCTCGGAACCGTCAGATTTATATGGTTCATCTGATTCCAGTTCTGCCTGTACAATACTATTATTCGCGATATACTCAAATGAATTTTCCACCATATCGAAATAATGATCCAGATTAACAGACAGCTCATTAATCACTCCTGCCGATTGTTTCACAGTCTGCTCTGTTACAATTTCAGATGCAGACATAAACTGGAAAAAGCTGGTTGCCAAAAGCACAACCAACGTAATGCCTAGTGTACAATACAGATATTTTCTCTGAATTGAAAGATTCAGAAACCATTTTTTTAACTTTTTCATTTTTCCATCCACCTTATAAAAGCCGGTACATTGTTTCAGGCAATGTACCGGCTTCCTGTTATAAATATCCTTTATAAGTACTGACTGAATTCAACCTTCTCTTTGTTCGGTCCTTCAATAGTGAAAAACTTTACTCCATTTTCCCAGAATGGTAAAAAATGAATACTGTCCTGTGTGGTATTCAAACCAGCCTGGTTAATGTACTGATAAATTTCTTCTATATCCTTAACATCGAGTGCAACATGATCAATTGCACCAACCCGAAGGACTGCTGCATGATTCTCATATGTTTCTACAACCAGAGTTCCAAGCTTCAGAAATACAACCTTCTCGTCCGCCTCTTCATTAACTGTTTCAAAAGCTGTTTCAAAACCCAGTTTATGGTAAAAATCTACAGTTTTATCAATATCATTTGTTGGAATTCCAATATGCTGGACACCTGTTGAATAGTTTTTCAAATCCATTTTCGTTTCCCCCTTAAACTCTGTTAAAAAATATGTTTTGTCCAATAGCTTTTTAACAATATACGCACAAGTTTTCTTGTTTGTCAAGATTTACGCTTGTTCAAAATCCAAAATCCTCATAATCCTCTGGCAGAAATCTGTGATAAATGAAATGGAATCCCTCATCCTTAAAGCAGTAATAATAGGTATCATCTGCCTTATCCAGGAAACGGATATAGAAATCAAATTCTCCATTGTCCATTTCCTGACTTTCTGTTTTTTCCCAGTAAGAAGTAAACAGGTCAAGTAATTTCACCTTTGTGCAGTCATGCTTCTGAACCAGTTCGATGAGCACTTTGATAAATTCATTCTCTTTCATATTCTCATGCACATAAACGCTTCCAGGCTCCGGAATATAAAAACAGAATCTGTCCCCTTTATGAGACACCGCCACATTTCCCAGCTTGGAAGTCAGCTCTTCCGGCAGATTCTGCAGACGAGCCAACATTTCTTCTGCACTGTCCTGCACAGAAAAAAAATGATTTAGGGAAGATAGCGGATAATATAAGTGAATCTTCTCTTCCTTAAAGCCAAGCTTAGCCTGTTCTTCCTTTATTACATCTATTAAACTATTTTCCAGCTTCTTAAATCCAGTCATAAGTTCTCCTACTTCCACTAAAAAGCGGCCTTACATCCCATTCTTTCAGCTGAATGCTTCCGCTGCTTTTTCAATCAATTGACAATTTTCTTCTATTATGAGTGTTTTCTTTGCTTTTTTATAACAAAAATCACAATTATATAATGTTTCGTTTCAGTCTTTCATATTCTACCATACTTCCAGGTTCGCCGCAACTTACTTTTTCACTTTATAAACCACATACTCATGACTGAAATGATACCCCAGTTTCTCTGCCAGTCCTACTGACATTTTGTTGGCTGCATCCCAGTTTGGATAAAGCCCGCGTTTGTCACACTCCAGAAACAGCCGCGCCGCTCCGATATATGCAAGACCTTTTCTCCGGTAGTCCTCACGGGTTACTACCTCAATTTCAATTCCACCATGACATCCAAGATTCTCGTCACTTCTTCTGCCATAACCAGAATAAGAGGAAATTCCGGCGACTACTTCCCCGCCCGTTAAAATGCAAACACCAAGTCCATACTCTTTGTATTGACTATAGCTTTCGTAGTTTGCTGTCAAATCCTTACTCCACTGTGTATCTCTGCAAATTTCAAAAAGCTCCTGATCGATCAGTCTCATCTCATACTCTCCTGGCAAACTCTGTGCTACCTTCTGAAGCTGCTTTAAATCAAAGATTCCAGGTTCCTTTTTGATTGCATAACGGATCGCTTTCTCTGCCTTCTCCCCGTAACATTCCACAATCATCTGTGCCCAGTCATCATTTTGCGGAACCAGAATCACTTCCTCTGATGCACTGTTTGCCAAAGCTCCAGAAATAACTTCTGATTCCGGTTTTCCACTCAGGAAGCAGAAATCCCCAAGCATAGCAACACCACTCTCCAGTTTTTCCAGAGAATCCACATAGATTTTTCCCATCACTCCCTGCAATGCGGACCAGACTACACTATCCTGCCAGCCTGCAAAAAGAGCAGTGGCTCTGCCCGTTTCTTTTAATTCATAAATCATATTCATCCCCCTTACGTAAATCAGGCGAGAGACCTTTGCCCCTCGCCATCCTTGCTTAATTCATTTATCCAAACAGACTTGTCGGTGACAGCACCATATATGAAAGTCAAAGTCAGCTGTTCCACGCCTGCGAAACGCTTTAGAACGTATTTGAAAAATGCTCTACGGTTCTATATATTTATCATTTGAAAAGGTGTACCCATTCTTATATTTCACCGTTAAATAGAATGTCTCTTTTCCATCTGTAACCTTTACAAAACACACATTATTATCATCAAATTTGTCGGTAATGTCAATACTCTGATTACGAAAATAAACCCATACGCTTCCATCCTCTTTATATTCTACATCCGGGGAATTAATTTCTTCCATAAGTTCTTCCACTGTAAGGGCGCGCTGAGTTCCGTCAGCATCAATAGATACTCCACCGCCACCGGTTTGATGAAGTGTGCCATCCTCATTATAGTATTCCATAGTATAAGTACCGTCATTGGAAACATCTAAGGTCGCCTGTGTCTGATCACCATGAAGCCAGATCTGAACCGTGCGCTGGATACCTCCAACATTCGCTGCATATGCAGTACCGGTTCCTCCAAGGATAATACAGCCTGCAATCACTGCAGCTGCAGTTTTCATTTTTGTTCTTTTCTGTAATTTTGCCATATTTTCAACCTCCTGTAATGAGCCCTTTGAAGTCTGCAATACGGAAAAAGCTTTTTTATATTTTTCACCATTCGTCATTTTCCCATTCCTCCTTTAAAGAATCCTTAAGCAAGGCTCTTCCCCTGGAAAGCCGAACCTTTACATTGCTTTCTGAAAGCTTCAGGATTTCGGCTATTTCCCTGACGAGATAATCTTCGTAATAAAACAAGTGAATCACAATGCGGTACTTGTCCGGAAGCTTCATTACCTCTTCAAACAAATCTCTTGACTGGGAATCTGGAAAAGAAAGAGTTTCCATATAATCCTCCAGAGAGCATTTATTTTTCTTCCAGAAAGTCCTGTTTATATTTTTCGCCTTATTGATAACCACACGAAGGAGCCATGCCCGGATGTGCTGCTCATTTTCAAATTCTTTTCTGCTGGTGTAATACTGAACAAACGTCTCCTGAACAGCATCCTCCGCATCCATCTGATTCTGACAGATATTAAACGCTGCGGTAAAAAGATTGTTCTGGTAGAGCTGGATCAGCTGTTGAACTGGTTGTCTCATGAGAACTCCTCTGGCTGCTGATCAGTATGAAAAGCAGCGGTCTGTTATTTTCTTGTGTCGGGTACCTTCACTAATTATACAAATAAATAGGGAGAAAGGTTACAAAAAATTTTAACTTTTCACATCCAATGAATTATGCTAAAATACAGCCAAAACATACTTTAAGGGGGCTTTTTCATGGAATTTCAGACACTTATTGAGAACAGAAGATCTGTGCGTAAGTACAGTTCCCATACAAATGTTACTAAAGAGCAGATCCAGCAGCTTGTACAGGCCGCTTTGGAAGCGCCATCATGGAAGAATACAGAAACAGGTCGTTATTACTGTGTTTTATCAGCGGACATGAGTCAGAAGCTTCGTAAGGAATGCCTGTGTTACGCTAATAACGATGTAAAAACTGAGCATGCAGCTTTAATCGTCACCACCTTCGTACATAACCGTGCCGGTTTCCAGACAGACGGCACTCCTGATAATGAGATTGGAAATGGATGGGGCTGTTACGACCTTGGTCTTCAGAACGAAAACCTGATTCTGAAAGCCACAGAGCTTGGTCTTTCCACTCTGATTATGGGACTTCGGGATGGGGACAAAATTCGTGAAATGCTTTCTATTCCGGAAAGTGAAACCATTGTTTCCGTTATTGCTGTGGGAAAAGCCGATGAGGAGCCCAGCCGTCCGAGACGCAGAGAGTTGGAGGATGTTCTGAAGTTCTTTTAAAACGTGTTTGAAAAGGCTTTCTGCAAGATGTGAGTTACAATTTGTGGGAACGATTTTGAGGACACGCTATAGTACAAAAATAACTTGACATTAAAGCAATCACAAGAATAATATGAAGATAAATAAAAATCAGAAATGAGGAATTTTATGGAAAAATCAACTGTATATTTCACTGACTTCCGCTGTAAAGTCGGCACAAGCCAGCTGGACAAGCTGAAAAAGCTTTGCATCGCAGCAGGAATCAAAGACATCGATATGGAGGGTAAATTCGTTGCCATCAAAATGCATTTCGGCGAACTTGGAAATCTTGCTTTCCTGCGCCCCAATTATGCAAAAGTAGTAGCCGATCTTTGTAAGGAGCTTGGAGGAATGCCGTTTCTTACTGACTGTAACACCCTTTATCCGGGAAGCCGTAAGAATGCCCTGGAGCACATGGATTGTGCGAATCTGAATGGCTTTAATACTATCACCACTGGTTGTCAGATCATTATCGGTGACGGACTTCGCGGTACAGATGATGTAGAAGTTCCTGTAGAGAATGCGGAGTATTGTCCAACTGCCAGAATCGGCCGTGCTGTAATGGACGCTGACGTATTCATCAGCCTTACTCATTTCAAGGGACATGAAGCCACCGGTTTCGGCGGCGCAATCAAGAATATTGGTATGGGCTGCGGAAGCCGTGCCGGAAAAATGGCTCAGCACAATAGTGGTAAACCAGTTATCGAAACAGACCTTTGCCACGGCTGCAAACGCTGTGCAAAGGAATGCGGAAGTGACGCTATTACATATCCTGAGAAAAAAGCGGTCATTGATTATGAGAAATGTAAGGGTTGCGGCCGTTGTATCGGTGCCTGCAGCTTTGATGCAATTCACAACCCGCACAGCAATTCCAATGAGCTTCTCTGCCGTAAGATGACAGAGTATGCACAGGCAGTCTGTCATGGACGCCCATGCTTCCATATCGCTCTGGTTCAGGACATCAGCCCGAACTGTGACTGCCACGGCGAAAATGATGCTCCGATTCTTCCGGATATTGGAATGTTCGCAAGCTTCGATCCCATTGCTCTTGATCAGGCCTGCGTAGATGCATGTCTTGCTGCGGAGCCAATCCGCAACAGCCAGCTTGGTGACAACCTTGCGAAACCAGAATGGCATTGCCACCACAACCACTTTATGGATTCCAATCCGAATGTAGAGTGGGAAGCAACTCTGGATCATGGACAGAAGATTGGACTTGGAACAAGAAGCTATGAACTGAAGAGAATTTAATTAATAAACAGCTGCCACATTATCAAAACACTTTGAACAATGCGGCAGCCGTTTAACTTTAACCTTTTTTTGCCAGATACCTTTTAATCAAAAAGGAGCAGAAATATGGAAATGTATAAATGCCATTTTCTATTCCCACATTGCTGTCAGCCAGTTTTATTCCCCACTTAATATCGCTGTAACTTTCATTATCAATCAGTTTTCTTAAAGATTTTGAGCGATTTTTATTTGCCTTTACTTCAACCGGAACCAGTTCATCTTTTGTCCTGACAAAAAAATCTTCTTCCAAAGTTGCATTTTCTTTTTTGTAATAATATAATCCTAAAATACATAGTCTCACCCCTTCAAGAAAAGTCATCACGTTTTATAAGCTTTTATTCGCAATTTTCTCACGTTTTTCATTACTATCTTAACACAAAAATCACGTTTTATGTGCATTAAATTATTTAGACCTATATCCGCTTTCCTTACAACCACAATCAGACCAGGCAGAAAGCCGCCAGCATATAAACCAACACACGGACCAAACAAATCACGCTACTGGTGTTCCAAACAAATACTGGTAACACAAAAAGTTCCGGTAACCGATGTCTTTCCACCGTTTACCGGGACTTTTTATGGTTTCTTTTTAAGCTTCTTCCACGATTTTCACACCCCATGCAGGCATTTGGAGAGCGGTGCCATTTTCTACGGCGGTGTTTTCTAACAGCTCTATGCCATTTTTATAATCATAAGGCATTTCCAGTTCCATACCAGAATAATTCAAGAAATAACAAACAGTTTTTCCCAGATCATTCAAACCTTTTCGCACAATAATTGGGTAGTGGTATTCTGGGATTTCTACGCCTGCTTCCGGGAGCACGGCTTTATAAACGGACTTCAGGGTTTCCTCGTCTGTCATGCAGCCGATGTATACGGCCTGGCCTTTTCCGTAGTGGTTTCGGGTGATAGCGGCGTAATCTTTCCAATTATAGTGCTCGTAAGATGCCAGCACTTCTGCTCCTTCCGAAACCAGAAGCTCCATAAATACATTCGCAGCTGGGTGTGCATTGCCTTTCTGATCTGTTTTTTCCGGAATGACTTCCCCTGTTAAGCCTACATTTTTCGGGAAAGTGAACTGATCGTAATGGACTCCGAAGCAGTTGCTCAGAATATGTGGCTGCACCTGATGACTTACCTTCACATTTTCATTTGCAAAAGCAGTTTTAAAGGATGCAATCAGGGTTCCGCCATTTTCCACATACTGTTTTAACCGTATGAGAAGCTCATCAGGTGCCGCATACAGGGCTGGTACTACAATTGCTTTATATTGCTCCAGATTCTCGGACTCTGGCCAGATGAAATCGCATTCTACGTTCATGTGATACAGAGTATCGTACATCCAACGCATAACGTCATTATAATAGATACTCTTAGCATCCGCGCCGGGTGCCTGTTCCTGGATTCGGAACCAGTTCAGGGCAGTAAGCGCTTCATTGCTGACCAGTACTGCCACTT
The DNA here is from genome assembly GCF_040924245.1 of Ruminococcus sp. J1101004sp1_RTP21198st1_B9_RTP21198_201120. Lineage (NCBI taxonomy): Bacteria > Bacillati > Bacillota > Clostridia > Eubacteriales > Oscillospiraceae > Ruminococcus > Ruminococcus sp. J1101004sp1_RTP21198st1_B9_RTP21198_201120. The sequence goes on from NZ_JBCOMI010000005.1 coordinate 149,098, forward strand.
CATTTTTCTTCTTCAGATTAACCAGATGTTTTCCAAGGCGGGCAAACTCGTTACCAATTGTGCAGGCTTCCCTGTAAGTGGCATTTTCCTGGAAATCATGGCTGAGCAGGCCTTTCCAGTATGTCTCAAAAGAATTATGGATGGAATGCCAGTGCCAGTACATCACGCTGTTTGCGCCAGATGCCAGGTGACTGTATGCCTGTAGTCTCAACTGTCCTTTATATGGTGTCCATCCAGGAAATCCCTGTGCTTCGGTTTCAATTACCAGATAGTTGTCCTGTTTCAGGGATCGGATCAGATCTCCGCCGAATGCAATTTCTGCGCCAGTGAGGTCATCCTGTGTAGGATGGTAAATATCGGTTCCTGCAATTGTCAGGCACTGGGACGCATGAAAATGGTTTACATAAGGCTGAATGCCATAGGAATATCCACGCCACTCAAAATCCAGATTATGGGTTACAAACTGGTCTTCTCTTCTATATTCATTTACAATATCAGCCTGCCAGCCGAGGAATTTGTCCACCAGAGTTCTCTGGAATTTCTCAAATTCTGCGCCAAGGCTTCCATTGATCGTACCACGCACATCTGGAAAATCCTCCCATGCATTAATTCGATTGCTCCAATAATCCAGCCCGAATTCGTAATTCAGGGCATCCAGATCATCATGGAATTTTTCACGAATATATTTCACAAACTGCTCCTGCACGTTTTTTCCAGCAGTTCCGTAATATTTCGTCTCATTATCCAGCTGGAAGCCGATGACGCACTTTCTATGTGCTGTGCGCTTCATCAGTTCTCGGATTACACGCTCCGCATAGAACAGGTACACCGGATGGGTAATGTCCATGATCTGACGGGCACCGTAAATACCTCTTCCTCTTACTGTTTCAGCCAGTACATCCGGATGCGCCTTCACCATCCATGTAGGCACAGCATAGGTAGGCGTACCGATAATCACATTGATTCCTGCCTCTTCCATGGCATCCATTACTCTTTCCACATGGGAAAAATCAAATACTCCTGGCTGCGGCTCGCAAGTGCTCCAGGTAGACTCGGCAATTCGAACGGTATTGATTCCCGCTTTTTTCATCATTTCCACATCTTTATCCAGGCGGTCATACGGCATATACTCATCATAATATGCTACTCCATAAAGAAGTTCTTTCATGTTCATCCTCCATTATTTTTTATGGCATTATATCTTAGCTTGTAACTTATCTCAAATATAGTATAATTATTACAAATAATCAATTTCGATTTCGTCTATACAAATAAACTCAGAAATGGAGTACCTGATATGAAAAATAATTTTTCTCCCAGTTCCAACACTGCCAGCCTTTTTTCCTGGTTTGTGCGGCACTGGAAACAGTTACTGGCGGCAATTGTAATACTAAGCGCGATTGCCTTTGCCTGCCATAAGCTTTATCTTTTTTATCCTTACCTGAATCTGCCCCATGTAACTGCTGCCGATCTGGACGCCCTTGATCTGGATGGTTACGACAAGGTGATGTTTGTGGCGCACCCAGATGATGATTTGCTCTGGGGTGGACGGCACTTGATTGAAGACGATTATCTGGTAGTGTGTATGACCCGTGGAAATGATCCGGTTCGAAGCGCAGAATTTAAATCCGTAATGGAAGCTACCGGGGACAAATATCTGATTCTTTCCTACCCGGACAAAATCGGAAAAGATCGCAGCAGCTGGAACTACTGGAAAAAAGATATGGAAGCAGATATTACCACCGTTCTGAACTATAAAGATTGGAAACAGGTTGCCACTCACAACGCAGACGGCGAGTACGGCCATCACCACCACCAGATGACTCACCAGCTTGTAGCAGAAGCCTATAAAGAGACAGACTGCAATGCTGATTTCTATTCTTTTGGAACGTATTATGTAAACGACAAGGTTCCCTACGACCTTGAAGAAATGCCTAAAGATCTTTATATACAGAAGCGCAAGCTGGCAAAGCTCTATGTCAGTCAGCGGACTACCGTAAGGAAAATGTATCATATGCTGCCCTATGAGTACTGGCAGAAAGAAGATTTCTGATCTTATATAAAAAGCTGTGTCTATGCCAGAATTTATTTATCCTGGCATGAACACAGCCTTTATTATTTCTTATAATTTTTTTCGCAAAATGAATCTGCCCTTATTTATTTCTCAGCAGCCTCGCTCTTGGTTACAGTAACCTTATCCAGATGCCAGATATCATCTACATACTCCTGGATGGTTCTGTCAGAGGAGAATTTACCACTGCATGCAGTGTTCAGAAGTGCCATCTTCGCCCACTTCTTCTCATCTTTGTAAGCTGCCTCCACTCTCTTCTGAGCCTCAGCATAGGATCTGAAGTCTCCGAGAATGAAATACTGGTCTGCTCTGGAGCAGTTCTTAGTATTCAGAAGAGAATCATAGATATCTCTGAACAGCTCTGTATCGCTGGAGAAGGTTCCATTGATCAGCTGCATCAATACCTGACGGATCTCAGCATCTGTATTGTAGATAAAGTCTGGATCGTATCCGCCATGGTTCTCATAGTTAATGATCTGGTCAGCGCTCATACCGAAGATGAATGCGTTCTCCTGACCAACTTCCTCAACGATCTCTACGTTTGCACCGTCCATGGTTCCAAGTGTAGGAGCACCATTCAGCATGAACTTCATGTTACCTGTACCGGAAGCCTCTTTACTTGCAGTAGAAATCTGCTCGGAAACATCTGCTGCTGCAAAAATCAGCTCAGCATTAGATACTCTGTAATTCTCAATAAATACAACTTTGATCTTGCCGCCAATTGATGGATCATTGTTTACAACATCTGCTACGCAGTTGATCAGTTTGATGATCTTTTTCGCACGCTCATATGCTGCAGAAGCTTTTGCACCAAAGATGAAGGTTCTTGGATAGAATTCCATCTCCGGATGTAATTTAATCTGGTTGTACAGATAGATTACATGAAGGATATTGAGAAGCTGTCTCTTATACTCATGAAGTCTCTTAACCTGTACATCGAAAATGGAGTGAGGATCAACTTCAACACCATTGTGCTCCAGGATATATTTTGCAAGACGCTGTTTGTTCTGGAATTTAATGTTCATAAACTCCTGAAGAGCCTTCTCATCGTCAGCATATACCTTCAGCTTGCTGATCTGGGAAAGATCTGTGATCCAGTCTGGTCCAATATGGTCTGTAATCCATGCAGCAAGATTCTGGTTTCCGTGAAGAAGGAAACGTCTCTGAGTGATACCGTTGGTTTTGTTATTAAATTTCTCTGGCATCATCTCATAGAAATCTTTTAACTCCTGCTTTTCCAGAATCTCAGTATGAAGTCTTGCAACACCATTTACAGAGAAGCCTGCAACGATTGCAAGGTGAGCCATCTTAACCTGTCCGTCATAGATGATTGCCATCTTTTTGATTTTCTCATAGTTTCCAGGATATTTATTCTGTACTTCAATGATGAAACGACGGTTGATCTCTTCGATGATCTGATATACACGTGGAAGAAGTCTGGAGAACAGCTCGATCGGCCATTTCTCAAGAGCCTCAGCCATAATGGTATGGTTGGTGTAAGCAACACATTTGGTAGTTACAGCCCAGGCATCATCCCAGCCAAGACCTTCCTGATCCATAAGAAGACGCATAAGCTCTGCAACTGCCATAGTCGGATGAGTATCGTTCATCTGGAATACGACTTTCTCGTGGAGCTTCTTAATATCATTATGTGTTTTCTTATATTTCTCGATTGCAGCCTGAATACTTGCAGATACGAAGAAGTACTGCTGTTTCAGACGAAGCTCTTTACCGGACATTTTATTATCGTTCGGATAAAGAACGTTTACGATATCCTTTGCGAGGTTCTCCTGCTCAACGGCTTTCTTGTAATCACCTTTGTCAAAGGAATCAAATCCAAACTCTTCGATAGCAGCAGCATCCCAGATACGAAGTGTATTTACTACATTGTTCTCATAACCAACGATCGGCATATCGTATGGGATTGCCTTTACTGCCTGATATCCTTCATGGACAACTTTGTTCTGGCCGGTTGCCTGGTCATATTCAACTCTTACATATCCCCCGAAATGTACCTCTTTTGCGTACTCCGGACGACGAAGCTCAAATGGATAGCCTTCTTCAAGCCATGCATCCGGAACCTCAACCTGGTATCCGTCTCTGATTTCCTGTTTGAACATACCATAACGGTAACGGATTCCGCAGCCATATGCACTGTATCCAAGTGTTGCAAGGGAATCAAGGAAGCATGCTGCAAGTCTTCCCAGACCACCGTTTCCAAGAGCCGGATCCGGCTCCTGATCCTCAAGTGCATTGATGTCGATTCCAAGCTCTTCAAGAGCTTCTTTCACTTCACCGTATGCACCAAGGTTTAAAAGGTTGTTTCCAAGGGCACGTCCCATAAGAAACTCCATGGACATATAATATACGATCTTCGGATCCTGCTTTTCATAAGCGTTCTGTGTATCAAGCCAGTTATCGATGATCACATCCTTCACTGTGTAGCTTACTGCCTGGAAAAGCTGCTCCTGAGTTGCCTCTTCAAGCTTTCTGCGGTAAAGAAACTTAACGTTGTCTTTTACACTTTTCTTGAAGGTTTCTTTGTCAAACTGTTTGTCAATCATTTTGATCCTCCTGTTGTATGTTAAATCAAAGCTTTGTAACACCAAGAGTTACATGCTCTTTATTAATATTCCACTCTTTTACATAACCATTTGTCTCGCCATAAACGACTTCCTCAGCCAGAACTTCAGATTTGATCTCAGCCTCATTTGCCTTCATGGTCTCGATAATCTTGTCATTATCTTTTACAGATACACGGATCTTATCCATAACCTCAAAGCCAGCCTCTTTACGCATGGTCTGTACCTTGCTGATGATTTCGCGGACAAATCCCTCTTCGATCAGCTCAGGTGTCAGGTTGGTATCCAGAACAACTGCAGTCTCGCCTTCTGACTCAGTTACATAACCTTCTGTCTGTGCGGTCTCGATGAGCAGGTCTTCCTCTGTAAGCTCAACCTTGTTTCCATCGATATCAAGTACAAGTACACCGTTTGTTTTCAGCTCGTTCATAGCCTTGCTTCCGTTGATCTGGGCAAGTGCAGTACGGATTCCGCCGAGAAGCTTGCCGTATTTCGGTCCCACTGTACGAAGCTGTGGCTTGAAGCTGTAGGAAATGAAGGATTCCACGTCATCTGCAAATTTCACTTCTTTTACATTCAGCTCGTCTGCAATAATGTCTGTGAAATATTTATCCATCACCTTCGGAGCTTTTACATACATGGTTCCGATTGGCTGACGGTTCTTGATATTTGCCGTATTACGGCATGCACGGCCAAGAACAACAACGTCCAGAACTTCTTCCATGTTTTCTTCCAGATCTTTGTTGATCCACTCTTCCTTTACTTCCGGGAAGTCGCAGAGATGGATACTCTCAGGAGCTGTTTTGTCCAGAGATCTTACAAGATTCTGGTAAATATCCTCTGTCATGAACGGGATCATCGGAGCTGCAGCCTTGGCAACTGTTACCAGTGCTGTGTAAAGAGTCATGTACGCATTGATCTTATCCTGCTCCATGCCTTTTGCCCAGAAACGCTCACGGCAGCGTCTTACATACCAGTTACTCATCTCGTCTACAAAGCCCTGAAGTGCTCTTGCAGTCTCCGGAATCTTATAGTCGTTCAGATCCTCGTCAACAGTCTTTACAAGTGTATTCAGCTTGCTGAGGAGCCATTTGTCCATAACCGGAAGCTTGTCATAGTCAAGTGTATATTTGGTAGCATCGAAGTTATCAATATTTGCATAAAGTACAAAGAATGCATAGGTATTCCACAGAGTACCCATGAATTTACGCTGACCTTCCTGAACAGCCTTGCCATGGAAACGGTTCGGCAGCCATGGTGCACTGTTGATGTAGAAGTACCAGCGGATGGCATCTGCACCGTATGTCTGAAGTGCATCAAACGGATCAACTGCATTTCCCTTGGACTTGCTCATCTTCTGGCCATTCTCATCCTGAACATGTCCAAGAACGATAACGTTCTTATATGGAGCCTGATTAAACAGAAGAGTAGACTCAGCAAGAAGGGAGTAGAACCATCCTCTTGTCTGGTCAACAGCCTCAGAAATAAAGTTTGCCGGGAACTGCTGTTTGAACAATTCCTGATTCTCAAATGGATAATGATGCTGTGCAAATGGCATTGCTCCTGAATCGAACCAGCAGTCAATAACCTCCGGTACACGGTGCATAGTGCCGCCGCACTCCGGACACTTCATGGTAAGCTCGTCAATGTATGGGCGGTGAAGCTCTACTGTCTTGGCGCGCTCGTCACCAGTTTTCTCATAGAGATCCTGACGGCTTCCAACAGATTCCATATGACCGCAGCTGCACTCCCAGATATTCAGTGGAGTTCCCCAGTAACGGTTACGGCTGATTCCCCAGTCCTGAACGTTCTCAAGCCAGTCGCCGAAACGTCCTTTACCGATGCTCTCCGGGATCCAGTTAATGGTGTTGTTATTGCGGATCAGGTCATCTTTAACAGCTGTCATTTTGATAAACCAGGATTCTCTTGCGTAGTAGATTAGTGGTGTATCACAACGCCAGCAGTGTGGGTAATCATGCTCAAATTTCGGAGCATCAAACAGCTTGCCTTCTTTTTCAAGATCAGCCAGTACCATTGGGTCTGCTTTCTTAACAAACACGCCGGCATATGGTGTCTCAGCAGTAAGATCACCCTTGCCATCTACAAACTGTACAAACGGAAGGTCATATTCACGTCCTACACGGCTGTCGTCTTCACCAAATGCAGGAGCGATATGAACAATACCGGTACCATCACTCATGGTAACGTAGTTATCACATACGAGATAATGCGCTTTCTTGCCCTTGGATGCTACATAGTCACCTGTGCATTTAAACAGCGGCTCATATTCCTTGTATTCCAGGTCTTTTCCTTTATAGGTTTCCAGAACCTCATATGCAGGCTCTTCTTCCTTTGCAAGCTTGCCAAGTACTTTGTCAAGAAGTGCTTCTGCCATATAGTAAGTGTATCCGTCTGCTGCTTTTACTTTACAGTAAGTCTCATCCGGATTTACGCAAAGTGCAACGTTAGAAGGCAGTGTCCACGGTGTTGTGGTCCATGCCAGGAAATATGCATCCTCTCCAACCACTTTGAAACGTGCGATTGCAGAACGCTCTTTTACTAATTTATAGCCCTGGGAAACCTCCTGGGATGAAAGCGGGGTTCCGCAGCGTGGACAGTAAGGAACGATCTTGAAGCCTTTGTATAAGAGGCCTTTGTTCCAGATTTCTTTCAGTGCCCACCACTCGGACTCAATATAATTGTCCTCGTAAGTTACATATGGATGCTCCATATCAGCCCAGAAACCAACTGTTGAGGAGAAATCCTCCCACATTCCTTTGTATTTCCAGACACTCTCTTTACACTGCTGGATGAACGGCTCCATACCGTATTCCTCGATCTGCTCTTTTCCATCCAGACCAAGCTTCTTCTCTACTTCAAGCTCTACCGGAAGACCATGGGTATCCCATCCAGCCTTACGCGGAACCATGTAACCCTTCATTGCACGGTATCTTGGGATCATATCCTTGATAACACGTGTCAGCACATGGCCGATATGCGGCTTGCCGTTTGCTGTTGGCGGTCCGTCATAGAATGTGTAAGTCGGGCCTTCTTTACGGTTTTCCATACTTTTTTCGAAAATATGGTTTTCTTTCCAGAATTCTTCTACTTTTTTCTCGCGATCTACGAAATTCAGATTCGTGTCTACTTTCTGGTACAAAGCTTTTTCCTCCTTTAAAATTATCAGTCGATTGCTGTTGGGATTTCCTGTTACATAAAGAATCCTGCCTGCAGGATTCTCCGCCTGCATAAAAAGAATCCTGCTTTGCAGGATTCTCCGCCTGCGGCGGGTCGCTATAAGCGACATCTACCTTTCCGCCGCAGTGCGATCCTGCCCGGCAGGGCTTTTTATGCTATAGGGAATTCCAACGGAATTTCCTATAGCATAAAAAAAGCTCTCATCCTGCAAAAGGACGAAAGCTGTCAGCACTCGTTATACCACCTGTTACATTGTACGGGCTTGCACACGCAGCCGATACACGCTCCCTGTAACGGGGGAATTCCGTTATCTCCTACTTGTTCCTTCAGAGATAAAACTCCGGAGTGATCTTCGGCTGAATCTACTTGCGGCGGGCTTACACCATCCCCGTCTCGCTGAAAAGATTGCTGCTGTCTGTGTCTGCACAACCTTAAACGTTCAAAATCAGCTTACTGTCTCCATCACAGTCTTTAACTATTCTGTTTCCCGTCTATTATAATGGTCTGAATTTCTATATGTCAAGTGTTTTTCCGCTGAAAAAATGGGGAGAATAGGGGAAAATAATGCTGAATTTGTGGATTTTCCGGGGTGCTGTGAACAATTCACACTCTTTTAATAGTTTTACATAAAGAAAAGTGGTATAATGCAATTACGTATTGGGAATTTTATGTACTATTTTAAGAAAGGATTTTATATGATTAGGAAAAATCTTCATATGAAAATAAAGCGGATTTTCTGTGGAATCCTGACAGCAGCAATGCTGCTTGGGCAGACGGGCGCTGTCTGGGCAGAAGCTACAGACACTGCCAGCGAATCTCCCACTCCTACTCCGGATCCGCATACCGAATATTATGCACAGGCAGCTGATACCGATTCCATTGAGGGTTGGCCGGAGGGTCCTAAGATTGAGGCGCAGTCAGCAGTTCTCATGGACTTAAATACAGAAGCGGTCCTGTATTCCAAGAATGCCAATACTCAGCTTTACCCGGCCAGTATTACCAAGCTTCTCACCTGTCTTCTTGGATGTGAGAACCTGGACGTGAACGCACAGCTTACCCTTTCTCAGCAGGCGGCTTACGGAATTGAAGCGGGAAGTTCCACCATTTATGGTGATGCCGGAGAGGTTTTTACAGTTGAACAATGTCTTATGGCACTGATGCTGGAATCAGCCAATGAAATGGCACTTGGTATTGGGGAAGAGGTTTCCGGTTCTGTGAAGAAGTTTGTAGAGCTGATGAACACCAGAGCCCAGCAACTTGGATGCAAAAACACCCATTTTAATAACCCTAACGGACTTCCTGATGAGACTCATGTAACCACCGCAGGCGATATGGCAAAAATAGCCAAGGCTGCATGGCAGAATCCACTTTGCAGGAAATTTTTCACCACAGATCTTTATGAAATTCCGCCTACCAATATTTTTACAGAAACCCGCTATCTGCTCAATCATCACAAGATGATGGCTGGCCGGGATTACGCCTATGATGGTGTTCTGGGTGGAAAAACAGGCTACACAGATGTTGCCGGTGCTACTCTGATCACCTATGCCAAGCGTGGAAATATGACCCTGGTTGCAGTTGTGATGAATTCCGTAAATGGCGCCTGGGCTGACACAAAGAGCCTTCTGGATTACGGTTTCGACAATTTCGAATGTAAAAAAGTAAAAATCAGAAAGAATCCTGTTCCGAAGAAAAATCTTCCAGGTGAGCAGTATCTGCTGAATAATTGCGGAAATACTTATCCATTCTACTACACAAAAAATGTATACGTGACCGTCCCCACAGGAACAGACCTCAGTGTTCTTACCAAGAAACAGGCCATTCTTTCCAACGCTGTGGGACCATTGAGATTAAAGAGCAAGTATTATTTCAATGGTCAGATGGTTGGATGGGGAATGCAGTATGAACGGTCGATCATGACCAGTCTGCTGACAACACCGACTTTATAGAATAAGGGCTAAGAATGAAAACTGCATTACGCATTTTCGTTCTTAGCCCTGTATTATTTTTATTGTAACTCCTCTACTTTACACAATATTCTTTTATCTCTTTATTCGAAATGCCCCTATTACTACAGTTTCTTTCCTCAACTCTTATACCAGAATTTCAGGCATTTCACCTTAATATTTGAAGGATTTGCTATTAATTTTCCTATATTCAGCTTCATGGTTTTTGTCTTTCCCGGTTTTATATTGACCTTGAAGGTTTTGGTTCGGGTCATTTCTTCATTAATGGTCATGGTGAATTTCAGCTTCACTTTGGTGATGGTACTTTTGGATTTATTGGTGAAACGGGTTGTGTAAATGGTTTTGCCGGAATCCGGATAATATTTATAGCCTTTCACTTTTACCTGAAGCTGTTTCAGTTTTGGCTTGGGGGCAGGCTTTTTGCCGACGATCACGGTTATGGTTCTCCGCTTGCCATTTACCAGGGCACTTACCTTGGCCGTGCCAGGCTTCTTTGCGATCAGGAATCCTCCGGCTGCATCAACGATCTTTTTATTGCTGGATTTCACTTTCTTGATGGTGATGCTTCCACCGCCGGTTTTGAAAACATAATTGGAAAACATGGTGGTATCCCCCACCTTCAGGGAGATGGAGCTGGAAACAGTTATGACTGTTTTCGCTACTGTGAAGGTTACCTTTTTCGTCTGATTTCCATATTTGAAAATGAAATCCGCCGAACCTGCTTTTGCAAAATATACGCTCACCTCAAAGCTGTCATTGGATTTTGGAGTAATGCCTGTAACCTGTGCCACCGATGAGTCCGAAATACTTACAGAATATTTGGACGAATCCTTATTTGAATAAAAAACATAAGGATCGTCAACCGTTACCAGAAACACTCCTGTGGTTTTGTCGTAATTGTTTTCCGGAGGATAAATGGCAATATCTGCGTTTTTGCGATTTTCCCGTACATTTACCGAGATGGAAAAATCTACGTTCTGCTCACTTGGAAAACTATCGTAATTTACAAATATTTCCATCAATTCCATTTCATCAGATTTGGAGAAGGTGGCTGAGCCCTGCAGCACCGTACCTCCGTTTGAATATAAGGGTATGCTGTCGTCATCCAGATACACGCTTGCCCTGCCTGGTGTCAGACTGGAGCTTTGAAAAGTCATAGTCACATCTACCTTGTAATCCATGGAGTCTTCATGAGGGATCTGATAACCAATATAATAGCGGAATTCGTCTCCATCCCACACATTCATGCAGCCCGTTCCGCTGAGTTTAAAACCATCCGAGGTAACTTCCTTGGTAATAGCAGCCTGCGCCCGCAGCGGACCAAAGAGAACCATCAGCAGTGTTACAAAGAAAAATGTCAGAATGTATTTCCCAAACCTGTAAAAATAATTTCTTAAACTCATAAAATCCCCTCCTTTTTATATGCTGTTGTTGTATTACTTATAAACAGCATATGTGATTGGAGAGGATTTTTCTATTAACCAAATGTTAGTTTTTCATTCATTACAAGCAGTAGTTATTTACTGCTCTTCTTTCTTCAGTCTCCGTTTGGCACGATGAGCATCACGTTTCTGGCGGATTTCATCGGCTTCTTCATCTGTTACATTGGTGAGCTTCTTAATTACATAATACTTATTGTCTTCCGTTCGGCGAATCCTGATTTTTCCCAGTACAAAGCCGTGCTCCTGACAAAGGGACACACTGTAATAAACCTTGGAATTATTCATAAACCAACGTATCTTACGCTTGGCCGGATTATGGCATAATGGACATTTCGTGCTGGTTACTTCTCGGTCCTTCATGGCTTTTTCGCGGGAATAGAACTCTCGGGATACATATTTATCATAGGTTGGATAGGATATGTGAATCTCTTCACGCTTACTCTTGGGATTCTGATACACGTCCAGGGATGAGTTTGGAAAAATGTATTTATCTTCTATTTTCTGGAGAATACATGCAGTATAATAAGCATCTCCCAGAGCACGGTGAAAATCCATTTTCTTCTCCACGCCCATTTTATCAGCAGCAAATTCCAGGGCACGGCGCTCGTCATTTTCTTCATAACGAATGGCAAATAATTTCTGCACATCATAATAAGTCACAGGACCTTTCAGCAGGGAAAGTTTTCCATAATATTTCATGTTCCGCTGCAGTTCCATTACATCCTGATTTCCCCAGGTAAAGAATATATATTCTTCGCCACACCATTCCAGAAATTCCGTGATGGCCTGTGGGAAAAGAGTTCCTTTCTGCAGATCCTTATAATTCATGTGAATCACTTCATGGATGCTGTCATGAATCCAATTGTACACCTGGGGCTTGATCAGACGCTGAAAGCTATCCACAATTTCTTTCTCTTCATTTAGTTTTATGGCGCCGATTTCTATGATTTCAAAAGGCAGACGGCTGTTAGACCACCTTTTTCCCCCTGGACTCTGATTCCATTCCAGGTCAAATACAATATAATTCATGAGTAAATTCCTTCTCTGAAAATGTTTTTGTTACTGTGAACGGAGTAACAGTAACATGTTTTTGCCATCCACGATTACTGCAGCAGCATCTTGTTTTCACGCTCTGAAGCCTGTTTGAAAAAGGCTTTCTGCAAGATATGCATCACAATTTGTGAGAGATTTTTGTTCTGTCTTTCGCAGTCATCAACAATTCCAGACAAGTATAGCAGACAGGTGAAATGATGTAAAGACATAAGAAAAAACCTGCCGGTGGGTAGCCGGCAGGAAATGAGGGGGTATGAAACAAAATCTATGTAAATTAGAAAATCGTCTTAAAATGAAACACAATCTAAAACACAATCTATATAAAAGAAGCTGTTTACCATTATTTCAATATCGCTGAATAATCCATACACTGCAAGCACATCAAATAAAACATGCTCTGCCGCTTTCACTCGTTACTTATGTAAGTCGGCAATATCAGCCGCCGCTTCTGATTTACGGCTAATGCACACTATATATTATCTATTTCAATCATCTATTTCATCGGCACGAAGCAGGTGAACTACTCCGCGCCAATTATTATCTGTTATCAATTTCCCACGGAAATTCTTATCTATTAAAACAACTCTTTCCCCGGGAATCAGCCTTCAATAGAAATAAATTTTTTCTCTTCAGGCACTTTCTTCTTCGCTTCCTTCGGGAAAGTAACAGTCAGAACACCATTGTCATATTTCGCATGGATGTCCTCATGCTCCAGTTCCTTACCTACATAAAAGCTTCTGGAGCACTGTCCGGTGTAACGCTCTCTGTGAACGTATTTACCGTTATTGTCTTTCTCATCTTTATTCTCGGTTCTGGAAGCCTGAATGTTCAGATAGCCATCCTTCAGCTGAATCTTCACATCCTCTTTATGGAAGCCTGGAAGATCAATGCTCAGCTCATAATTTCCATCCACATCCTTAATATCTGTCTTCATCAATTCAGCAGCTCTGTAACCTCTGTGATTCTCTCTTTCTACAGGTAATCTCATCCAGTCATCAAATAAATCTTCTCCAAAAATACTAGGCATTAACATAATCCATTCCTCCTTATATTGTGAACACTTGCGTGTTTAATTAACATCTTTGTTCAAACTGGAAGATTTCTTTTTCTCTCTTCCTTTGTTCTGTATGTAATATAACATGTATTGTTAGCACTGTCAAGAGGCGAGTGCTAATTTCACATTTTTTTCACATTTATCTTAAATGAAAAACTAAATTTGTGTCCTTTTCACATTTTCCTTTGTGAATCTCCAGAAATTCTGGTACAAACGGACTGCCTCTCCATTTTCCTCTACTGCATCTGTATTTCCAGTGATTGCATTGTAGATCATGGCAAATGCCAGACTCTCCATTGCCCCGGCATATTACACTGGTTCCGAGGTAACTCCTGAAGTGACAGTTACCCACAGTGGTAAAACCCTGGTAAAAGACAGGGATTTCACTGTAACATACCACAACAACATTGAACCAAGCAGTTATTACAATTCTCCGTGGGTTGGAATTGATGGAATTGGAAATTACCAGGGGTATGTAACCAAATCGTTTACTATAAACAGAGCTGACATCAGCAGCTGCACGGTTACGCTTTCCAATGAAAGCCTTACCTACACAGGCTCCTCTTTACGCCCAAACGCCACAGTAAAAAGCGGGGACAAGGAATTAACCCTGAACCAGGATTATTACGTTTCCTACAGAAACAACTGAGATGCAGGTACTGCTTCCGCAATCCTCACTGGAACTGGAAATTACACTGGTTCTGTTACGAGAGACTTTACCATTAAACCATTGGATATCAACCGCTATTCCGCTTCCCTTTCCCAGTATTCCTACACCAGTGACGGAACAGAGAAATGCCCGGATGTTACCGTTACATACGGAGACAAGACACTTGCGGCAGGCACTGATTTCACAGTTTCTTATAAAGATAATGTGAAGGAAGGTACTGCTACTGTAACTATTACTGGAGCTGGAAATTACACCGGCATTATTAACACAACCTTTACGATCACAGCTGCTCCTTGCAAGGATGACTCGGACGCAGGAAAAGATAATCCTGGTAAAGATGATTCTGGTAAAGACGATTCTGGTAAGGATGATTCCGGTAAAGATGACTCTGGTAAAGACGATTCTGGTAAAGATGACTCCGGTAAAGACGATTCCGGTAAAGATGATTCTGGTAAAGATAACTCTGGTAAAGACGATTCCGGTAAAGATAACTCCGGTAAAGATGATTCCGATAAAGGCAACCAGAACAGCAGCATGAAAAAGGCGAAAACCCTTACCGTAAAAGGCTCTGCTACACGCGCAACCTTAAAGAAACTGGTTTCAAAGAAAAAATATTATGTACGGATCCGCACCTACAAAGTTGTAAGCGGCAAAAAATATTATTCCAAATGGAGTTCCAAAAAATCCGTAAAAATTAGATAATGTCAAATGCCAGGCAGCGTCTTTGAACGACGCTGCCTGGCATTTTTTCATAAATCTTCCAAACCTACCTGAAGATTCTATATTCTCTGTGTAACTATTCAGCACCTTCACAGTTACAACCTCCGCAAAATAGTACATACCTACTGAATAGTTATTTTTCTGTTTAAGTTTTTCTCAACTCAGGAAATTCTCAATGATCACATTTTCCGCCTCAGCTTCCGTCATTCCAAGAGTTCTTAGCTTCAGAAGCTGCTCATCGTTAATTCTTCCAATAGCGGCCTCATGAACAATTGCAGCATCCACATGCTTCGCCTGGATTTCCGGGATAGAACCCACCTCTGCATGATCCATAATAATGGAATCACACTGGATATGTGCGTGACATTTGTTCTTTCCAACAGCCTTCGGATGGAAAACCTGGGAAGAGTTTCCCTTTCCAACAGAACGGGAAATAATCTGTGCAGAAGATCCCGCTCCGTTCATACAGACTTCAATATCAGACTCCGCTTTCTGCTCCCCATCTGTCATCAGACGTTCCAGAACAAACAGCTTGGAATCTGCATCCATTGAAACATTTGTGGTACGGATTGTGGAGTCAACACCTTTGATCTGAACGGTATCCAGCGTAAATACGGAGTTCTCTCCAAGCTCAATATTAGTTACCGGATTCAGCACTCTGCTTCCGGTTCCATTCCCCTCTCCATAGTGTTTTTCCTCGTAATGTACATTAGCATTTTTACCCACATGGAAGGTATGAATACCATCGTGACGACTGTCATTACAGCCACTATTGTGGATTCCGCAGCCTGCAACAATGTCAACATCTGCGCCGTCTGCCACATAAAAATCATTGTAAACCAGATCGGTCATTCCAGATACACTTACCACTACCGGGATGAAAACCTTCTCTCCCTTTGTCTCCCCGTCAATGAAAATATCGATTCCCGGCTTGTCCTCTTTTTTCTTTATTTTGATATGTTCGCTGTCGCCGTGACAGATGGAAATACCATTCTGACGAAGATTAAAAGCACCTTTCTGTGCAAAGCCTTCGCTGATCTTATCAAGCACACCCTGGGTTGTTTCTTCTACTTTAACCATCAACATTTTCCTCCTTCATTCAGACATTTCTGACATTTTTCCTGCTGAAATAAGGTTGGGAAAACGTCTTCTTTGGTACCATATTTCTTTACTTCACCGTCTTCAATTACCATGATCTTATCTGCCATATTGATGATTTTTTCCTGATGGGAAATCAGGATCAGGCACTCCTTTTTCTCACGATGAATCTCCTCAAAGCGCTTGATCAGCATGGAAAAGCTCCACAGGTCGATTCCTGCTTCAGGTTCATCGAAAATGCTTACTTTATGAGATTTCGCCAAAACTGTGGCAATCTCAATTCGCTTCATCTCACCGCCGGAAAGGGTTCCATCCAGCTGACGGTTCAGGTAATCTTCGGAACAAAGTCCTACAGCGGAGAGAAGGTCACAGCTCTCTTTTTCCGTTAAATTCTTTCCTGCTGCAAGAGATAACATTCTTGCCACGGTCATACCTTTAAAGCGGGGTGGCTGCTGAAATGCATAGCCAATTCCCGCATTTGCACGATGATCAATATCGTATCCTGTAATGTTCTCATCATCTAGATAAATTTCTCCGCTGTTTGCTTTCTCAATGCCAGCCAGTACCTTGGCCAGGGTGGATTTTCCACCTCCATTAGGTCCGGTGATTACCAGCATTTCCCCATCCTGAACATCAAAACTGATGTGATTTACCAGACAGCGCTTTTTCCCTTCTTCATTCACTTCAAAAGTCAGGTTCTTTACTTTCAGCATATTCGTACCTCTTCTGTTAATTTTACATTACTGCTCCAATTGTGCCCGAAATTCCAGAAAAAAATTGCTTTTGAGCAATAACAATTTTATCTCTTCTTGGACTGTACTCCAAATAAAAAAAATTGTCAACCACGACCTTCACAGCAACGCGCTTCGCGACGCACAGAAACACGAACCTTTTTGTGACAGGCACAAGAAATAGCGTTTGCTACGCAAACTTAGTTCTCTGGTTTTCTGTAAACTTTATCCACCAAAAACACCTCGCAGAGCGTTGCAAATGAATAGTAACAAAACTATACCATATTGGAGCAACTTTGAATAGCGCTCAGAAAATAATAGTATTGAATTTTCTCTTCTTTGGGTTTATAATCGACATATGTCGAAAACAAGGAGGTGACATATATGCCCAGACCGCCCAGATGCCGCAGAATCTGCCAGGCACCCCAATATGAAACTTTTTCTCCTGAAGAATGTCCCAGAGAGTCGGAAGCTGTCACTCTGACTCTGGATGAATATGAAGTCATCCGTCTGGTAGATCTGGAGAAGAAAACTCACGAGCAATGTGCTGCCCAGATGGATATTTCCCGGACAACTGTCACAGAAATTTATGAAACTGCCCGGGAAAAAATTGCCCGGTGCATCGTCCTTGGACAGCGCCTTGTCATAGCCGGGGGAAATTACCGGCTCTGCGAAGGTCGGGAGCATACGCGCTGCGGGAAATGCTGCTGCCGAAAGGGATCTAAACAGACTCCGCTTACCAGCCTGGACCTTTCACAGGAACTGCCAGCCGCTGACCGATCTAATAGTTCACTTTCTAAATCAAATTTACAAAATGAAGGAGATATCATTATGAAGATTGCAGTTACTTATGAAAATGGAGAAATTTTTCAGCACTTTGGACACACAGAAACATTCAAGATCTATGACATTGCAGATGGCAAGGTTGTAAGTGCCGAAGTAGTCGATACCAATGGAAGCGGTCACGGCGCACTGGCTGGATTCCTGGTTGCACATGGCGTAGATACCCTGATCTGCGGCGGTATTGGCGGCGGTGCCCAGAATGCACTTGCCCAGGCTGGAATCCGTCTTTTCGGTGGTGTCAGCGGCAACGCTGATGAAGCTGTAAACGCATTACTCGCAGGAAATCTTGGCTATAACCCCAATGTACATTGCGATCACCATGATCATGAAGCAGGTCACAGCTGTGGCGATCATGGCTGCGGAAGTCATTCCTGCCATTAATATCTGACACAGATTTAACCTAACGGTTAATCAGCTGTATTTATAAAAAAGACTGATATAACATACCGGACTCCAACAACCTCCTGAAGTACAGTATCATTTATATCAGTCTTTTTTATTATTTCTTCATGGCCACAAGCTCTCTTCGTGCAAACAATATCGCCAATGATAATGCCGCTGCATCTGCGATCGGTCCAGCATACATCACCCCGTCAATTCCCATTATTAATGAGAAAACAACGATCAATGGCAAAAGAAATAGCACCTGTCTGGTCAGGGACATGACGATTCCAAGCTTTGCTTTTCCGATAGATGTAAAAAATCCTGAGGACATTGGCTGAATTCCATTTGCAAAAGTCATAAACATAAATATCTTCAGATAGCGTTCTGCGAACTGGAAATAAAGGTCACTTCCGGTTCCGAAAATACTTACAATCTGGTGGGGAAATAACTGAAAACAAAGGAAAAATACAGTTGCAATCGCGGTACATGCAATCATGGAATAACGATATGCAAGTCTTACCCTGTCGTATTTTTTTGCTCCATAATTAAAGCCCCAGATTGGCTGACAGCCCTGTGAAATTCCAATACAAATCGCCATAAACACCTGGTTTACTTTTGAAATAACTCCTACACAGGCGATTGGAATATCACTTCCATAGACAGATAAACCGCCGTAATAACGTAAAATATTGTTCAGCACAATCTGAACAATTGCCATAGCAATCTGATTAATACAGGATGCCATTCCGAGAGAAATAATAGCTTTCAGGCACTCTGAAGAAGGCTTTAACATGCTCATCTCCAGATACATTTTACGAAATTTTCCAAAGTATATAACCACTAAAATTCCGGAAACAACCTGTCCGATCACCGTTGCCCAGGCAGCACCCTTGATTCCCCAGCCAAACCCAAAGATGAAAAGGGGATCCAAAATTGTGTTGATAATGGCACCTGTAAGAACACAGGTCATAGAATATGTGGGACTTCTGTCTGCACGGACAATATGATTTCCTCCAATGGATAATGCATAAAAAGGAAGTCCCACAGCTGTGATGCCAAGATAATCCACCGCATAAGGCATAACATCTGTCGTTGCACCAAATAAGCTTAGGAGCGGACGCAAAAACAGAAGTACTGCCACTGCCAGAATCACACCGGTAATCACCAGTGTGGAAAGTGCAGTTCCGGCTATGGAGCTTGCCTTCTTCTCTCTTCCGGCACCCATTTCCAGATTGTAATTGGAGGCGCCTCCAATTCCCAGAAGCAGTGCCAACGCCGTTGCAATAGTTGTTACAGGAAATGCAACATTTGTAGCCGCATTTCCCAGCATCCCCACGCCCTGGCCAATAAAAATCTGATCCACTATATTGTACAAAGCACTGACCAGCATGCTGATAATAGCCGGAATTGCAAATTTCCCGATCAAACCACCTACCGGAGCCGTTCCCAATGGATTTTGCTCCTGACTGATGTTTGTTTCTTCCAAAAAATCTCCTCCCCTGTTTAAAAGTATTTCTGTTTATTTCTCATAAATTCTGATATGAATCATAACAAATTCTGAAAAACGATTCAAGAATTTTATGTTCAAAAAGCCCAGCTGCATACACAACTGGGCTTTTTGTATGAATATGGTTATTATTTCGCTATCTGCAGGCGCACCGCCATATACTCTTTTCCCGGCAGCTTCACTCGAAACATTCCTTTATAAATTCCTCCGTCTGTAATAGTCATTTCCCAGGTATCGATTATTTCCACCTGATACTCTGTAGTATCATCAAAGTAGAAGTCTCGGAAGCCCGGCCGCATAAAGGAATAATAGTAAATAAAATAATCTTTCCTTGCCGGGAAACCGGCAGCACGGCAGGCAACCTCATCCCATTTGCAGGGCATAGGTTCCACACCAAGTCCCGGTGTTTCTTCCATGATTTTTGCAAGAAATCTGATACGCTCCGGTGAGGTTCCGTGAAGAACGCCGCCATGAGACCACCAGAGAATACGATCCGGACTGAGATATGTTTCACCGTGTCCCGGATATCCTCCGCGGCAGAATGCCTCCCAGAATCTTCTTGTCATTTCCTCACCGCTGATATTTCCCCAACCAAACTGAATGTTACCCTCATAGCAGATTTCGTCCAGAATTACAGGCTTATGATATTTCTCACGCCACTCATTTACCAGCTCGGAGGAACGGTATGTCTCAGTTCTCTGGACGCTGCAATGGGTGATCCAGGGCAGGTTGTAATCATAATACGCTTTGCAGTTATGAATGGATCTGAGATGATGATAAGGATCCTTCTCACAGATAATGCCAGCATATCTTTCCCAGTCAGAAAGCGTTTTCTCATGCATCAGATCATATTCATTAGCCAGGGACCACCATACATTTCGATATGCGGAAAAACGTGCCAGCACATACTTCCAGTAGCGGTCATCATCCTCTGCTTTCATCATGGAGAATCCCCATCTGTCATACGGATGCATAACAATCAGATCTGCCTCGATTCCCAGATTCATAAGTGCCTGAATACACTTTTCAATATGTTGAAAATGGGCTGGATTGAATCTGGTAAAGTCCCAGTCATTGCCCGGAGCACAGCCATTATATTCCGCGAAATTATTCTCATTTAACACAGAACTGTCGCAGGGTGTTCCCTCATAAGGATAGGTAATCGGCTCATGAAGATTGTAGTCATAGTGCTTGGGGAAAATACAGAAACGAATTTTATTAAACGCATTTTCTTCCAGGGTTTTCAGTGTCTGTTTCTGCAATTCTTCGTTCTGCAGATTCCATACATAGCAGGTAGTTCCGATGCAGTGATAGGGTGTTCCATCCTCATAGGAAAGATAATAGGTACCCGCAACACGAACCGGACCATGGTTGTCTGCTGAAGGAGAAGTTACAGTAAAACTACCAGTCATCATATTTCTGACAGCACATTTTTCTACTTCCTTCCCACCATAAGCAATTCCAAGCTTATGTTCAGGCGCTTCTTCATCCGGCACTTCTTCCCCCGCGTTAATATCAAAGGAAGCCTCAATTTCAAAAGTATACTTGTCTGTAAAAGACGGCATAAATCTTACTTTATAAGCACCATCTCCATCATAAAAACCATCTACCGTTTTCTTCTCATTTTTACAGCAAAAAGTGCCTTTGATCCACTGATCACAAAATGGATTTCCCTCCTTTGGACCGCTTATGGTCACTTCAAAAATGCCCCATTTTTCTATTGTTTTTGCATAATTTAATTTCATTTTTCTTGTCTCCTTCTCCATTTTAGATCTCTTATATTTTATATATCTCTCTTTCAAAATTCCAAATACGCGCTGCGGATTTGTCTCGATATCACTGCCGAATCTGACATCCTGTGAGGATATGAACTTTGATTTACTGCCCGTATAAATAAAAATCCCCCATGCTTTCTACTATCATAATACGTCAGAAAACATGGGGTTTGCAACGTTACTTTATTAAGAAAATGTATGAATTTTTAATCTGTCCAGAGCGTATTTGAAAAAGTGGCTAAATGCCTTTCCTATTGTTCTTTACGCGTTTTGACAATCTCAAAATAATCAAAATCCGCATACCGTCTCACCCCTGTCATATCGTGACAGTACATTCCGAAATGAGCTCCGGTGAATCCATCGCTCTGCTCGTCGGTGAGAATGTTGGTGGGGACTTCAGCCAGTTCCTGATAGTCTTTTCCATCCAGGGAGTAGAAGAATTTTGCGTAAAGTCCTTCCTGGGTGGTGGTCACGCGCAGGTATACGGGGCCTTCTTCCGGGATGGAGATTGCCGGAATCACATCTTCTACATCAAAGTGATCGCTCTTTATCAGGCGCAGCTTTGCAGGCTTTTTCAAATCAAGTGTCTGGGAGCCAAACTCTTCCTCTCTGGTCTTTACCAAAAGGTAGAAATTGCCAGTATCATACATATAGGCAAGTCCTGCCATCTGCTCTCTGCAGGTCGGGGCAAACTCTACACAGGTTTCCACCTGAACATGGCGGTCCTGCTGCCGCCGCGCCACCAGACTTACGTTATAGCAGGAATTCAGGGATTCCTGACCGTAGAGGCGGAGATAGCCAGGACGTTCTGTCAGGCTGGTGTAGCTGTCATAGGGCTGGCGCAGGGAAGTATAACGCACATCTAAAAGCGCAGAGGTCTTCTTCACTGGCATACTTAACTTTTTATCACATTCTTCGTCCACAGCATTCTTCTCATTCAGATACTCTTTTGTTTTCGAAAGAATTTCAGCAATGTCCGCATTCTTTGCAGTTTCATTATTTCCAGCACTGTCTGCAATTTCTAAATCAAAGTCTTCTTTTCCATAATCCTTCCCCTCTTCCTCTGGGAAAAGATACTCCTGAATTCCAGTTGGCTCCTCTGTCTCCCACTGTCCAAATCGTCCACCGCAGGCCAGCCTTAACCAGCCCTCTTCGTTCCATAACATCTTCTGAATTGCGGTTTCACGGCCAAGCACGCACTGTCTGCTGCCTTTCGGCGGTCTTGCACAAAGATGCACCATGTACCACTCCCCATTTTGAGTGCATACAAGATCTGCATGTCCGCATTTTTGCAGTTTCTCTGGATTATCCATATCAGAGGTAAGTACCGGATTGCCTGGATCTTCCTCGTATGGTCCCCAGATGGAACGGGATCTCGCCATAGTTACCATATGCTCATATCCGGTTCCGCCTTCTGCCATCAGCAGATAATAATATTCTCCAATATGGTAAATATGTGGACCTTCTGTATAGCCGCGTCCGGTTCCCGGAAAAACATTTTTCGCCTCTCCCACCAGACATTCCTTCTCAGGGTCATACTGCTGCACCAGAATTCCCTTGAAATTATTAATCATATTCACAATATACATTTTGCCATCTGTATCATGAAATACAGATGGGTCAAAACCTGAGCTATTCAGATAAACCGGCTCAGACCAGCCGCCACGGATGTCCTTTGATTTTACAAGATAATTATGGGTATTAAAAAGTCCTCCGGTACGGGTTTTCACGTCCGTATAAATCAGCCAGAAGTATTCCCCGTCCCAGGAAATATCTGGTGCCCATACGCCACAGGAATCACCCTCACCAACCATATTAAGCTGGCTCATTCTGTTCAGCGGCGATGGCAGTTGTTCATAATGCTTCAGATCTTTAGAATGATAGATTTTCACACCAGGCCACCATTCAAAGCTTGAATTTGCAATATAATAATCTTCTCCAACACGTATAATACTTGGATCCGGGCAAAATCCCGGAAGAATCGGGTTCTGAATCATGTTTTTACTCCTTTATCTGTTTCATTTTACAAAATAAACTTAAAACACATTCTAAGTATAAGCTTTCTGAATTTTTTTGTACACACTTTATTTCAGAAAGATGTTTTTTACCGGTCAAACCAAAAAAGGACTGCAAAATTCCACGTATTCTGCAATCCTTTTCCTGTATTTACTTACCTCACAGCAGAAAAAATCTTATTATAACGATTGCTTTTCTGCCTGTTTTTCCAGCAATTCTGGCAGACACATTGGTTTCTTTCCTTCCAGCTCATCTGCCATATTCAATGCCAGTATATTCCAGTTAATAAAGCCACCATTCATAACCGGTTCTCCATTAAATGGATTGTAATACTCATGAAGACATCCTGTTTTCTCCAGGTCCTCTCCCAGAAGGCGCATGGTGCGCTTATACATAATTTCCGCCTCCATGCGGTATCCGTAGTTCAAAAGTCCGCGGAATACCACATAGTTTGCAACCAGCCAGATCGGGCCAAGCCAGTTGGACGGGTTATTGGTAACAGACAGGTCAAACATTTTTTCATCCTTTGAAAGCGTGGTCAGACCAAAGTCAGAACCAAAGGTATCGGGATCAAAAATATGTTTCACCATGTCTGCCGCCTGCTCCTTCGTGACAATTCCTGCATACATGGGAATAAATCCGGACCATACACGAATCTTGATGGGCAGTGTTTTCCAGAAAACTCCAAGCCCCTGGTGGAACCAGTCGTATTTCCTTGTCTTAATATCCACATCAACTGAATAGAAGAAATGATCACGTTTGTCCCAGCATTCCTGCTGAATAGCACCGATCAGTGCCTCGCGCTTATCCAGAAGCCTCTTTGCCGCTTCCTCCTTGCCAAACTGTCTGTATAATCTGGCACCAGCTTCCAGTTCTACACACATAAAGCTGTTCAGATAAATATTGGCAGTGGAAAATGGCGGACGGCCAAAAGTAGCCGGATCATTGTCCATGCCGATCATAATATCATCCTGCCATACATACAGTCCGCTGTTTTCATGAAAATAATAGTGATCATAACATTCAAAATACTTCGCCACGCCTGAAAGAAATTCTTCCGTCCAGGCATAATCACCAGTATAATCACTGATCAGGCACATCTGACTGCAAAGAAAGGGCTTATGCATATTCATAATCTTGCCTTCCTTATGCCTCATATTCAGATAAGGCTCCGGCCAGTCTGCCACCTCGATCATCATGGGAATATATCCATCTTCCAACTGATGGTCGAAGAAATTGCGGATATTTCCCTGTGCATGCTCTATAATTCTTGGCTTCACAGACGGATCCTGGTAGGAATCCGCCAGATTCAGAAAGCCATATACGGACCAGTAGGTATCCCAGTCCCATACATTTCCATCGTAAACAGAGCCCGGATCAATAAACGGGTAACGGATAAAGCTTCGCGGATTCTTAAGCACATCCTCCGTATGAGACATTACAAATTCTTTTAATTCCTGTCTATACTGCTCTGTCCTTTTATCTTCCATAAAATCAACCCTTTACAGCTCCGGCTGTCATACCTTCCATCAGTTTCTTATTCAGTGCCATGTACAGAATCAGAAGTGGGAATACACTCATGGATACAGAAGCGAAAATTGCACCCCAGTTCTTGGATCCAAACTCATCAGAGAAGTACAGAAGTCCTGTCTGAACAGTCTTCAGCGCAGAATCACTAATGAATGTCATGGAAAACAGAAGGTCGTTCCATTTGAAGAAAAACTGAAGAACCAATACGGTTACAATAGAGTTCTTCATCAGTGGTGTTACAATGTGCCACATCAGTCTGTAAATACCACAGCCATCGATAACGGCAGCCTCCATAATGTCATCCGGGAAGGAACGAAGATATCCCTGAACCAGATAAATGGACAACGACAGGCCAAATGCTATGTACGTAATGATCAGACATGTTCTGGTATTTAACAGGTTTGATCTGCTGTAAATCTGGAACAGCGGGATCAAAGCGATTGCCACCGGAATCATGATACCGAAACGGAAATACTGTGCAACTGCATTTCTGAATTTCCATTTCATCTTTGTTACAGCAAAACCAACAGTTACTGAGAAAAATACAATAAATACAAGTGCCACTAATGTAGTGATCAAACTGTTCTTAAAGAAAGTGGACATATGTCCTCTTGTCCATGCATCAGAGTAGTTCTGGAAATAGAAACCATCATTTAATGCATAAGCTGGCTTTTCACTCCACTCAGCCTGTTTCTTGAAGGATGCGGTAAGCATCCAGAATAATGGGTAAATCTCAATTATGCAAAGAAGGAAAATTACAATTCCCCGAAAAACTGCTTTTACTTTTTTCATAATATTTCCTCCTTTCAGTCTTTTACATCAAATTTATTGATAACAAGAGATCCCACAACACAGATCAGGAAGATTACGATAGCGATAACACTGGCATAACCTACCTTGTTATAGGTAAATGCAACATCATACATATACATGGAAAGTGATTTTGTTGCGCTTCCAGGACCACCCTTGGTAAGAGCCATAGCAGACTCGAACATCTTTACAGTTCCGGAGAAACTGAATACAAGGCTGGTGATCACCATTGGACGAAGAAGCGGAAGAAGGATGTTTTTGAATAACTGCCATCCGCCGCAGCCGTCGATTCTGGCAGCTTCCAGGATATCATCAGAGATATCAAGAAGTGCACCATAAAAAATTACAGAATAGAAGCCCATGGCAACCCAGATATCCATTACGCACAATGCCCAGAGAGCTGTGCTGGACTGGCCGATCCATGGCTGAACAAGGTTTGTAAAACCAAGAGAGTCAAGCAATGAGTTTAACAGACCATAGTTTGGCTGAATCTCATATATCTTTGCAAACAGCTGACCTACTGCAACAGTAGGAAGTACTACCGGGAAGAAAACCAGAGTTCTTACGATAGTTTTGCATCTTCTCAGCCAGAATTTAAACATCAGGGAAAGTAAAAGTCCCATTCCAACCTGGCCAACGGTTACTAACAATACATATTTACAGTTTACTGTCAATGCATTTAAGAAGTTCTTGTCTCTGAAAAGTCTTGCATAATTGTCAAATCCGGCAAATTCCCACTGAAGTCCCGGGCTGCCGCTGAAGAATGAATAATACAACGACCAGATAACCGGTACCATTACAATAATGGTGTAAATAATCAGTGCCGGAACTACGAAAAGGGATATCGCTTTCTTATTACCTAATACCTTGTTCATAAAATTCCTTCCTTTCTGTGTCAAAAACCATTAAAATTTCGAATTTTTTCAACAAAAACGGGAGTGTCTGCTGGCAAACACTCCCATTTGAAGTTCAAAGCTTATATTGCCAAAGCTGTTACTTACTGCATGTCATATACATCCTGAATGGACTGCATATATTCTTCGCCAGTCATTTCGCCGTTTAACAGAGGCTGTACATTTTCCTGAGCTGTCTTGGAGATTTCGCTAGGCATTTTTGCTTCCCACCATGCAAATCCTTCTGTGGATTTGTCAATCTCGTCAAGAACAAGCTTGGTGTAGTTATCCATATCATCTGCTGCAACATCATATGTGTAACCTTTAACAGTTCCCTGATCTTCCATAGCTACGTTTCCGATGTTCTCCATGAAGTATTTCAGGAACCAGCCAGTAGCCTCATCATATTTGTCATTGTCAAGTGCAAGAATGTTACCACAGTTCATAGAGTAAGAAGTAGCGGAGCTGATGGACTCATCTGCAACCGGAATGTTGAAGAATCCGATTCCGTCCTCGCCTGCCGGGTTCTGGGAATCATCAGTCAGGTTCTGTGTAAACCAGGAACCATTGTAAAAGATGGCTGCTTTTCCACTCATCAGCATGGAACCAGCTGTGTTCATATCAACTGTTGTGATACCTTCTCCGAAGTATCCTTTCTCTGCCCACTCTGCAATCTTATCAGCTGCTGCAACAAGCTTCTCATCTGTATAAGGAACTTCGCCGTCAGCTGCTTTTGTCATAATGTCGTTTCCTGCGGTTCTTACTGCGTATGCATTAATCAGACGGGTTGCGCCCCATTTGTCAGATCCGCCGGTTGTAAGAGGCTGGATACCTGCATCGGAAAGTTTCTGAAGAACCTCTTCAAACTCATCCCATGTAGTAGGAACTTCGCATCCTGCCTGCTCGAACAGGGCTTTGTTGTACCAGAAGCCTTCTACGTTCAGTCCAAGAGGAAGATCATAAAGATCATCTGTTCCGGATAATCCTTTCAGAAGCTCAACAGCACCGCTGTTTAAATAATCTGCTGTTCCGATCTCGTCAACAGCTTCTGTAATATTTTTAACCTTTCCGGAATCGATGAGAACGCTGAGCGGAGCACCTGCTTCGTAAGCGAACAGATCCGGAAGATCGTTGGATGCTGCAAGTGTAGCAATTTTCTGCTGAAGGTTGTCAGAAGCAACCATCTCATATTCCCATGTGAAATTCGGGTTTACATTTTTCTGATAGTCTTCGCAGATTTTGTTTAACAGCATACCATTGTCATTATCTTCTGCCCAGATAGTAAGGATTTTGACGTTTTTCTCAAGCTGTGGATCCTCTCCTGAGTAGTCTGCTGCAAATGTAGGAACTGCAAACATGGTGCTTGCTGTTAATGCTGCCATTAAAATAGCTAATGCTCTCTTTTTCATTATAAATTCCTCCAGAATTTTCAAAATTATTGAATTTTGTTATGAGTTACTCTTGATAGCCATTTACTTTTCGGTCACGTTTAATTTGTTTCTTTGTATCCCCGGGAAATATCTTATGGTTATATAATACCATTGTTCTGTTTTTTTACCAGTGCCTAATTTTTTTGGTAATGTACAGTTTTTTTAGACTGTTTTTTATAAAAAATTCTGCTTATTCAGGTATTCAATTGTGCTAAATATATAAAATGCACATATTCAGCAATTCGAATATGTGCATTTTTGCAAATCCTATTTTTATCATTCTGCTTTCCACACGTTTCCCTTGTACTCATTGGGAGTCATGCCCTCGTGTTTTTTAAAAATATCGCAGAAATATCTGTAATTATTATATCCCACCATTTCACTGACTTCATTCACCTTATATCCATCCTGCAGCAGCTTCTTCGCCTTTTTTATGCGAAGATCCGTCAGATATTTCACATAAGATGTACCAACCTCTGTTTTAAAAAGAACACTTAAGTACGCCGTGCTCATTCCGGCTCTGTCTGCAAGCTCACTCAGCCCGATATCCTGATCATAATGCTCGTCCAGATAAGTAAGAAGCTCCAGGATAACTCTGTGTTTGCTTCCGGTCTGGTCCGCAGTCAGATGCTTGCTGATATCAGACAGAACGCTTTCCCCATAGGCCTGTACTGCTTCTATGCTCTGACATTTTTCCATCTCCTGAAAAGAGACAAGTGAACTTCGTTCCACCTGCTTCTGACTTTCGATCAGTACATCGCTGAGCACACAGAGATGCTTGTAAAATTCCCTGCGAAAATCCTGCAACTCCGGGTAAAGTTCCTGCAGGCATCTGATTGCCTGCCGGCATTCTTCCCGAAATGCTGCAGCATCACAGTCTGTAATACATTTTACACTGCTCTCAAAAGTTCTTTCCAATTCCTGAAATTTCTCGCGATTAGCCTGCGCCTTACGATTATCCTCATGACGAGTCTTCGCCCATTCATCTTCAATTCTGGTAAGGGCATTTTTCAGTTTATCTGCTGTAACCGGCTTATCAATATAATCTTTTACGCCAAGAGTAAGCGCCCTCTGCGCATACACAAATTCAGAATAGCCACTGATCACAATAAAATATGTATCCGGACATTCTTCCTTCGCCGCCTCGATCACAGACAGACCATCCAGCCCCGGAATTCGGATATCCGTAATTACTACATCCGGTTTCTCACTTCGGATCACTTCCAGTCCCTGGATTCCGTCATAAGCAGCCCCTACTACCTCATAATCCAGCTTCAGGCGGGAAATTAAAGCCTTAATTCCCTGCACAACTATATATTCATCATCAATTACCACTAAGCGATACATGAAAATCCTCCTTGTATCTGCATTTCCCTATCCCTTATCTTACCGGAACCACAATCGTTACCTTCGTTCCATTGCCTGGACTGCTTTCAAATGTTACGCCGTATTTTTCCCCGTAATTCAACTTTATACGCTCTATTACATTGCGCACTCCATAACCGTTCTCCAGTCTGGACATATCGTCAATTCCCACACCATCATCTTCAATAGTGAAAATCATATTATTCTGCTCCTGCCAGCCGCGAAGGGAAATCTTTCCTTTTCCAATCTTCGGCTCCAGACCGTGATACATGGCATTTTCAATAAATGGCTGAAAAATAAAGGTAATCGTTTCACGCTGAAGAATTTCCCTTCTGATATCCACGAACAGTTCAAAACGATTATTGTAGCGCATATTCTGAAGCTTCATATAGCCCTGCATCCATTTCACAGAATCCGCAACTTTAATATATTTGCTTCCATTATTCAGCGCCAGCTTAAAGTTATCAGAAAGTGCTTCTACCATTTCTGCCATCTGGTCATCCCCATGCATGATTGCAACAAAGTACAGAGAATCCAGTGTATTATAAAGAAAATGGGGATTGATCTGGGACTGAAGCAAAAGCAGCTCTGCTTCCCGTTCATTCAGCTTCACCGCCATAAGATGCTCGGAAAGCTCCAGGTTCGTATTGACCATTTCCTTGAATTTCCGTCCGATCCGGCCAACTTCACTGTAGTCAAACTCTTCTGTAATGTGACGCTCTCCTTCCCCAACCTGTGCAATGGTATTTTCCAGCTGCTTCAGAGGATGGCTGATGGTTCTGGAAATGATTCGTGCCATGAGAAAACCCACTACAAGAACACAGCCGGCTACCAGAAACGAGGTCAGCCGGATATTTTTGCTCTCTTCACTGATCTCATTTTTCTCCACTACGTTTACAATATGCCAGCCTGTAGTAGAATTGGTGACAGAAGAAAACAGATACAGATGGTTCTCTCCCGGATTAGAATAGGATTGCATAATTGCATTCTCCCTTTCCTCATTTCCCACAAAATAAACCAGCTGATCATCCTCATCTACAACCATAAAGTTACTGGAATCAAAGCTTTCATTGCCCATAACAAAGGATTTTCCCAACAGCTTCTGGCTCAGTCCCACCACCATATAGCCCATTCCCTGTCCATCAGAGGGATTGATCATATATTTCGCATAAGAAAATCCTTTCTTTGTTCCTGCTTTTAAAATACTGTCACGGAAAAAAATTTCCTTTCCCTGCGCAGCCTTTGCCTGTTTCACCCAGCTTTCTTCCAGAATATCCTTATCACTATAATAATTATAGAAATCATAAGTACCCTGGTTCACATTATTCAGCTGATACACATGACCATAAAGATCCGTAAATACTATATAATTCACCCACACCTGCTGACTTGCCATTTCATTTGCAATCACACGAAGCTTCACACGGTCTGTGGACGTAAACTTGCTGCCTCCGTATTCATTGCCTTTTTCCAAAATCTGCTGAAGAGCTTCATCATTCAGAAAGCTTCGCCCTACGTCTACAATGTTCTTCAGATTCATATCCATAACGCGGCTGGAATTCTTCAGTGTAGACTGATAAGATGCCCTGTAATTCTGTTCAATCGCATCAATAGAGGTTTTGTATACAATATTCATCAAAACGCCCACACCCAAAAGGGTGATAAGAAACATGGATAAAAAAATCTGATTCTGAATACTCAGCCGTCTCCACGCTTTCTGTATTCCTGAAGGTTCCTTTTTCTTTTCCATATTCTCATCACCCTTTCGCATTCTGCATTATGATTACTGTTCAAATACGATCTGGTATGTACCGCTTCCTGCTTCAGCAGCCATATAGTCTGCTTCCCTGATAAATGTCAGTCCATCGCTTTCCAGAACCGCTTTCGCCTGATCCAGACGGATCTCTGCTGTTGTATTTACCGGAATCTGAACAGTTAAAGTAATCTGTTTTCCCTGGACTTCCCATTTTACACCAACATCACCATAAATGCTATGATATTTTCCTGCAGTGTACTTCAGATTTCCGCCAATGCGTGGATAGAGTATCGCATGTTTAAAGCCCGGATATTCCGGATCTGCCTCAATTCCGGCCATTGCACGGTACATCCATTCGCCGATGGCACCATATGCATAATGGTTAAAGGAGTTCATGTCTGCACTCCACATGCTTCCGTCATCCTTCATTCCATCCCAGTGCTCCCAGATCGTGGTGGCACCTTTTTTCACCTGATACAGCCAGGATGGGAAGTCTTCCTTCAGAAGCAGGTCATAGGCTTCCTTCAGAGCGTGGTTCTGACTTAGTGCATGGCAGAAATACGGAGTTCCCACAAATCCGGTAACCAGATGACCGTTTTCTTTGTCCAGAAGGCGTTTCAGACCTTCTACCGTTTTTGTGATATATTTCTCAGGAGTCAGCTGGAAATACAGTGCCACAATATGTGCGGTCTGTGTCTGTGCTGTCATATTTCCTTCTGCGTCGAAGAAGGTCTCCTGGAATTTCTTTACGATCTTATGATAAAGCTCCTCATACTCTGCTGCCACATCCTCTTTTCCAAGGGCTTTCGCCATCTGGACAAAAAGTCCGGTAGAGTATGCATAATAGGCAGTACAGGTCAGATCATTTGGTGTGGCTCCAAAGTAGCTGCCTTCTTCTGCATCAAGAGCTACCCAATCGCCAAACTGCAGCTTATAGTTCCAGATATAATCAACAGCATGGGCACGCATGAAGTCAATCCATCCCTTCATGCTGTTGTACTGTTTTTTCAGAATATCTTTATCCCCATACATCAGATACATGGTCCATGGATTGATGATGGCCGCATCAGCCCAGGCTGCTGCAGAGTGAGGTCCCTGGCGGAGAAGCCAGTTTCCATCTGTACGGCCTTCCTCAATATTCGGAACAACATGTGGTACACCGCCCTCTGGTGTCTGATCAACCTCCAGATCATGGAGCCATTTCTTATAGAACGTATAGGTATTCATCAGATAAGTGGCTGTACGGCAGAAAATCTGCGCATCACCAGTCCAGCCCAGGCGCTCATCACGCTGCGGGCAGTCTGTAGGTACATCAAGGAAATTACTCTTCAGTCCCCACAGGAAATTGTGATGCAGCTGGTTCAGCAGCGGATTCGAACACTCCAGACTTCCGTTTGAAGCCATGTTGGAGTGAAGAGTGCAAGCTGTGAAATTCTCAGCTTTCGGCTCGCCTGGATAGGAAACAATCAGCGCATACTGAAATCCCATGTAAGTAAAAGTCGGATGCCAGGTAACTGTCTCTTCTCTTGCAAAAGTATATTTCATCGTTGCCTTGGCTGCACGAAGGTTATCCAGATATACATTTCCATCTTTATCCAGAACCTCGAAGCAGTGAAGCTCGATCACATCGCCCGGTTTTCCGGCTGCAGTTACTTCAATTCGCCCTGCCATATTCTGGGCAAAATCAATAACCGCATCTCCTGCCGGTGTTTTGAAAATACGTTTTGCAGGAATACGATCCATTACACGAACCTTTGCAGCGTACTGCGCGCGCATAACCTGTGTATCAAAGAATACAAGCTGAACCGGCTTCCAGTCGCCTTTTGTAGTTTCTGCCTTTGACCAGTCCGGAATCTCAAGGGCTGCATCATAAGTCTCACCATCATAGATTTCTGCAAATACTACCGGTGAATCGCAGCCTTTCCAGGATGGATCCGTATAAACAGATTCTGTTGTTCCATCGGTGTAGCGAATCAGAAGTTCCATAGTAAAAGCCGTCTGATCACCATAGTTGTTGCGGGCCTTTGTCAGTCCCATAACTCCTTTATACCAGCCTGGAGCCAGCATTGCTCCGGCACCGTTAATGCCCTTCTGCAGATATTCCGTTACATCATAGGTCTGATAGAGAAGATGTCTTCTATAGGATGTCCAGCCCGGTGTCATCTCGTCCTCACCAACTTTTTTGCCATTCAGGTAAAACTGATACAGGCCAAGGGCTGTGGTAAAGGCATAGGCTTCTTTTATATCTTTTTTGATTTCAAAGGTTCCTCTTACATAGGTTCCTTTGGAAACGCTCTTATAGGAATCGTCAGTTTCGGCGGATACAAAAGGAGCTTTCCATGCTGGTGCGCCTTCCTCCCACTCACCATTTTTTCCTGCAAGGGCAGTTACAAAAGATGCAGTTTTGCTCCAGTCCGTTTCTTCCTGACCATCACTGGCTTTTGCACGGACAAAATAGCGCTTGCCGCTCTCCAGTGAAGCACCTTCTGCATAAACATGTGCAGATTCCTCAGACTCTGTTTTTCCGCTGTTATAGATCAGATCTGTAAAATCAGCGTCTTTTGCAATCTGAAGTTCGTAGGATTTTTGTTTTACATTTTTCTTATTGCTTACAAGTTCCCAGGCAAACTGGGGCATATGGGAAACACCAACCGGGGCTGTTTCATAATCCATATATATTTTCTTGATTGCCAACATTTGTTTTAACCCATCCTTTCTGACATATATTTCTTTGGTATATCGTAACTGTTCAGTACCCAATGTCATTTAGTTAATTTTCAAGGTTAGATCTTATACATGAGGTCTAACCTCTTTTTTAGTTTTTCCCTAAATAG
>NZ_JBCOMI010000006.1:2500-172968 GCF_040924245.1 Ruminococcus sp. J1101004sp1_RTP21198st1_B9_RTP21198_201120
AAAAAATAGGTGACGGACGATAGAACTTATAGCCCCTCTTTTCACAAGCCTTAGTCATGGCTTCTCTCAAAGCTCCGTTGGACGCAACCCCGCCTGCAATAGCAATCTTATCCATGTGATAATCTTTGGCAGCAAGCATTGTGTGCTCCACAAGTACGTCTACCACGGACTTCTGGAAAGAAGCCGCAAGGTCAGCACGATTGATCTCTTCGCCCTTCATCTGGGCATTGTTAATATAGTTCAATACAGCAGATTTCACGCCACTGAAACTAAAATCATAAGGACAATCTCCTAATTTTCCTTTCGGGAAAACAATGGCGTCCGGATTTCCCTCTCTTGCCAATTTATCTACCTTTGGTCCACCTGGATAACCTAATCCGATTGCACGGGCAACTTTATCAAAAGCTTCTCCCGCTGCATCATCTCTGGTGCGTCCCAGGATTTCAAATTCTCCATAGTCTTTTACGATTACAAGATGTGTGTGTCCGCCGGACACGATCAGACAAAGAAACGGCGGTTCCAGGTCCGGGTGTTCAATATAGTTGGCAGAAACATGTCCTTCTATATGATGCACTCCAACAAGAGGGAGCTTCTTCGCATATGCAATGGCCTTTGCCTCAGCTACGCCCACAAGAAGAGCCCCTACCAGTCCAGGACCGTAAGTAACGCCAATTGCATCCAGATCATCCAGGGTCACATTTGCCTCGGAAAGTGCCTCTTCGATCACCTGATTAATCTTCTCAATATGTTTACGTGAAGCGATTTCCGGCACAACACCTCCATACAGAGTGTGAAGCGCAATCTGGGAAGAAATCACATTTGATAATATAGTCCTGCCGTTTTTTACTACAGAAGCCGCAGTTTCATCACAGGAACTTTCTATTGCAAGAATGAATGTATCTTTCATTTTTTAATCCTCTTCGAAATTCATTTCCATTGTTTTTCCGTCTTTGCCTGGATAAGCTTTTGGGAAAATATCCCGCACCATGTCCATATATTCATCTGGACGGATCAGAGACGGACTGTAATGAGTCAGCCACATTTCTCCTACATCAGCCTGCTTGGCCAGAGTAGCAGCTTCACGGAACGTCATGTGCTTATAGCCTTTTGCCTTCTCCAGCTTGTCATCCTCGCCGTACATCCCTTCGCAGATAAAAAGGTCTGAGCCAGACGCATTTTTCATAATTGACTCGGTGGGTCTGGTATCTGTAGTGTAAGTAACCTTCAGTCCCTTTCGAGCAGGTCCCAGAACCATATCCGGAGTATATGTCACATCATCGGCTTCAATAGTCTGGCCTTTCTGCAGAGGATTCCAGTATTTCAGCGGGATTCCCTGCTCACGGGCACGCTCCGGGGAAAATTTCCCCTGACGGAGTATCTCCAGTGAATATCCATAACAGAGTACATTGTGGTTTACCTTAAAAGCCGTGATCCGATAACCATTGATCTCAAATACCTGTTCAGGTCCGTTAATCTCGATAAATTTCAGTTCAAAGGGAAGCTCCGGTGCGATCACACGAAGTGCGTTTACTACCCGCTCAAGACCTTTCGGACCAATCAAGGTAAGCGGTTCGGTGCGCTCTGCATTCCCCATTGTAAGAAGAAGGCCAGGAAGTCCGCTGATGTGATCTCCGTGATAATGGGTAAAACAGATCACGTCAACAGGCTTAAAGCTCCATCCTTTTTCCTTAATTGCCACCTGAGTTCCTTCGCCGCAGTCAATAAGAAGACTGTGGCCGTTATACCGGGTCATCAGAGCAGTAAGCCATCTTCTTGGAAGTGGCATCATACCTCCGGTTCCCAGCAGACAAACATCTAACATATATTAAAATATCCTCTTTTCTTTATTCTCCAAAACGTGTTTTCCAAATGCCTTCCGAAGCAAACTTATAACAGCATTTTTCAAACATGTTCCAGGAAAGTTTAACACAAGCAGTTTCCTAAAACAAGAGTCAGGTCTTCCCAATATGGAAAATCATTCAGAAATTATTAAGATGAAGCTGCTTGACAAACCGCTTACAATGTGCTTTCATAATTTGAACTTAACATTTGTTGCTGTTTTTAAGCTCAGCAACAGAAAGGAATTATTATGATTTTCTGCAGCAAGCCTCAAAAATTCACCTGGCGAAACGCCATTACTCTGCTGCTTCTTCTGACAGCTGGCAGCATTCTCATCTTACTTCTGATACCTTCCGGTTCCTGGTTTGGCTCCGAGACAGACTGGTATTCCCAGCATGTAACCATTGCTGATTATATGAGAAAAAATTTTTATGCAACAGGAAGCCTGTTTCCGGACTTCACCGGACTTGGAGGCGGAACCAATTTCTTTTCCCTCTCCTACTACGGATTTATGCGCCCGGATGTACTGATTTCCTATCTTTTTCCCCATGTGGAAATGGAATGGTTTATTCAGGGATATGCAATATTTGAAATCCTGCTTGGAGGCGGACTTCTTTATTACTGGCTGCACAGGAAGGGTTTTTCGGATTTTACCAGCTTTGCATGCGGCTTTTTTTATCTTAGTGCAAACTGTTTTTTCCAGGCGCACAGGCAGATCATGTTTGTGAATTATCTGCCATTTCTTTTACTGGCTTTCCTCTGCCTGGACCGGATTTTTGAGCACCAGGAACAGGACGTGTACCACATTCGTCCTCATATCGGACTGATTCTTTCCCTGTTTTTCTGCATTTTGCATAGCTTTTACTTTTTCCCATCCAGCTTCCTGGCATGCATCCTTTATATCGGACATCTGCTGCCGGATCATCTGAAAACTGTACCTGCCAGGATGCAGAAGAAACGGAAATGCAAAATATGGTGGAACTATATTGTGGACGTGTCTTTTGCCGTATCCATGAATCTCTTTCTCCTGCTTCCCACTGGTCTTGCCATCCTTGGAAATAAAAAGGATACCGGTGATTCCACTTCCCTGTTAAAAATCCTGGGAGTGAACCCCACACTGGACAGCATCCTTTACAGCCCTTACGGCTGCGGACTCACTCTTTTTTGTCTGTATGCATTGTTTCTGTGCATACGGGAAAAGAAAACCCGCAAGCTGGCAATTGCTGTTTTTACACTGCTGTTTTTTGACATTTTTTACTGGATTTTAAACGCCACTTTATATGTAAGGCCCAAATGCCTGATCCCATTTCTGCCTTTGATTCTTTACCTGACTGCACAGGCTCTTGAAGGACTCAGACAGAAAAAAATACGGCACAGTCTGCCACTGGCTTTGCTTTGTGCAATTCCGGTTATCGTACAGCTTATTTTCTTTTTACATAATCAGCAGGTCCGGCACCTGGTCACAGCTGATCTTGTGCTGCTTCTTGTCTGTGCTTCCCTTGGCGCTTTTCTGGAAGAAAAAGAGATCATGATACCATTCAGCTGCTGGTGGATAAATCTTGGAGGACTTGTACTTTTGCTTGCGATTCCTTCTATGCTTTATCTGACAAAAGGGCAGGAAGAGCATTACGCCACCGTTGCCGACGAGTCCAGAGACTATTTTTCCAGAGAGGATCTGGAGGCGTGCTGCGAAAATCCGCAGGCACGGTTCGATGTGATCGAACACCCATCCAACAATTCAAACTACGTGACCACCGGGGATCAGAATAAAAGTACCTTGTATTCTTCTATTTCTAACAGCACTTACAATACATTGGTGTACGATATCCTGCAAATGCCCATCAGCATCCGCAACCGTGTTGCCATGACAGCTGATGTAAATCCTTTTCAGGAATATCTGATGGGCGTCCGATATATTCAGACAAAAGCAGATAAAGTTCCCGCGGGCTATAAGACCCTTCTGGAAAAAGACGGGCATATACTGGCAGAAAACAGCAATGTGCTGCCTATTGCTTATGGAAGTACGGCTCTGATGACAGAAAGTGAATATGATAAGCTTTCTTATCCGCAGACACTGGATACCATTACTAATCGCACAATAGTGCCGGATTCTCCTGACAATTCAGAGAATGCCAGTGATCTTTCTGCCGCTTTTTTGCCATACGCTTCTCAAATGAAGGAATATTCCTTGCCAGCCGATTTTCTTGATCACAAGACTTCAAAAAAAAGTGAAACCGTCCGCCGGGAACTGCCGGAAACACTGCCGGCATCCACTATTCTGCTGCTCTCTTTTGACGTAAAATACAATGGGGAAAAGGATATGTCCATTACCATAAATGGCATACGAAACCGGCTTTCCGGCTCTGAGGCTCCTTATCCCAACAATAATGATACCTTTTATTATATGATTTCTTCTAATGAGGATATGGATGCTCTGGACATTATGTTTTCCAAAGGAGAATATAAGCTCACAAATATAAAAGCCTACACCCTTCCATTAAGCCTGCTTTTCCATCCGGGGCTGGTAGCTTTTCAGGAAAAAGAAGTTTCCGGGAAAGAGATTCTAAACGGTAGTATTGATATGCCCAAGGATGGATATTTCGTAACATCCTATACATTCTCCAAAGGATACATTGTTTGTGTGGATGGGAAAGAAGTTGCACCGGTACAGGTTAACAAGGCGTTTCTTGGTTTTCCGTTACAAAAAGGGGCGCATGAAATCCAGATTGAATTCCATGCGCCCGGTAAGTCACTTGGGGCTGCACTCAGCCTTGTGGCATTTGTGCTTTTGATTTTCTACAATACAGCGTATGGGCTCAGGCATAAAATCATGCGATAGACCATGCCTGAAGCATGTTTGAAAAAGTCTTTCTGCAAGATGTGCGTCACATTTTACGAGAATGAGAGGTTCTCACTTATCCACGCGGATGCCTGGTCATAAGCAGAGCATCTTCCACGGGATCCGTATAATATTTCTTGCGGATCCCGTCTTTTGTAAATCCCATTCTTTCATAAAGACGGATGGCAGTCCCGTTGCCTGTACGAACCTCAAGATGGATCGTGGTAACTCCCTGCTGTTCGGCAAGCCGGATCAGACTGTCCATAAGGAAATGCCCAATCCCCTCTTTCTGCCTGTCCGGGCGCACTGCAACATTGGTAATGTCGCCTTCATCCAAAACCATGATCAGGCCACAGTAAGCCAGGATTTCTCCTTTCTCTTCCACTACGAGAAACATGGCATCCTTGCGGGTCAGATAAGTAAAAAATCCCTCTTTCGTCCATGGCGGGGAAAATAATTCGTTTTCAATCTTCATGACCTGATCCAGGTCATCTACCAGCATTTCACGAAGAATCATACTCTGACTTCTCCTTTTCTTCTCAGCTGTTTTTTTCAGAAGCTTTCTCTTCCTGCAGCTTCTGGGCGCGCTCACGCTCTGCCTGGGAAACTCTCAGGTATTCCGGAACATGCTCCATAGCAGTCACTATTTTTCCCTCTTTCACATAAATCTCGCCAAGGGCTGCCACTGCAGCTGCTCTTTGCTTATTCACATGGGCAGGGGCAAAAGAATATGGAACCTTCAGGTTCTCCTGGATCATTTTTCCAAAGACAGGCACGCCATCGCCAAGGAATACTACCTCTTCCCCTCTCGCATTCAATTTCTCAATCATCTCAGCCATTGGAACTGCCATCTGAGCTTCTACCGTTACTAGCTTATGCTCCTGAAAGCGGTAAATTCCTGTATAAACCTGACTTCTTCTTGCATCCATAATCGGACAGATCAATGCTCTGGAATCATACAAATTATATGCCAGTGCATCCACAGTGGGAATTTCCACCAGAGGCTTTTTCAACGCAAGACCAAGTCCCTTGGCTGTAGCAGAACCGATACGAAGTCCTGTAAAAGAGCCTGGTCCGGCTGCCACTGCAATGGCATCAATGGTATCCAGATCCAGCTCTGTCATCTTCACCAGCTCGTCCAGCATAGGAAGAAGTGTCTGGGAATGTGTCTTTTTATAATTAACTGTATATTCTGCAATCAGGTTCTCGTCCTCCACTATTGCAACAGAAGCGACGATTCCTGAGCTGTCAAGACCTAAAATCTTCATTTTTTCTCCTTACTCTCCCCACTTTTGGAGATTTTCTAATTTTTCTGCCACTTAATCTGCTCTGGTAATCCGGTTACTGTGATCTTACGATAATCAAACCCTTTTTCCAGATTTTTCTCAATGGTAATCTCAATGATCTGCTCTGGCAGGATTTCTTCAATCAGATTGGCCCACTCGATGAGGCAAATTCCATTTCCGTAGAAATAGTCATCATAGCCGATCTCTTCCATCTCCTCAATGTCCCCGATCCGGTACACATCAAAGTGATAAAATGGCATACGACCGCTTTCATATTCCTGAATAATGGTAAAAGTCGGACTGTTTACAGGCTCTGTGATTCCCAGTCCTTCTGCCACTCCCTGGGTAAAAACGGTCTTACCTACCCCAAGATCTCCTACCAGTGTGTATACCTGCCCGGGAAGAGCATTTTCCCCGATCCATTTGCCGAAAGCGAAGGTCTCTTCTGGGCTGAATGTTTCTTTTATCATAACTTTACAACTCCTTTTTACTTGCAGAATTGCTCTTTGCATATTATAATAGAACGAATAACGAAATACAATACTTTTTGAAAAAGGAGATCAAACTATGGCAAATCCAGTTGTTACCATTACTATGGATAACGGAGATGTGATCAAAGCAGAGTTATATCCGGAGATTGCACCAAATACTGTAAATAACTTTATCAGCCTTGTTAAAAAGGGATTTTATGACGGACTTATTTTCCACCGTGTTATCAACGGCTTCATGATCCAGGGCGGCTGCCCGGACGGAACCGGAATGGGCGGTCCTGGATACAGCATCAAGGGTGAATTTGCTCAGAACGGTGTGAAGAATGAG
Organism: Ruminococcus sp. J1101004sp1_RTP21198st1_B9_RTP21198_201120; assembly: GCF_040924245.1. Classification (NCBI taxonomy): domain Bacteria; kingdom Bacillati; phylum Bacillota; class Clostridia; order Eubacteriales; family Oscillospiraceae; genus Ruminococcus; species Ruminococcus sp. J1101004sp1_RTP21198st1_B9_RTP21198_201120. The sequence goes on from NZ_JBCOMI010000006.1 coordinate 9,284, forward strand.
TTAAAACATACCGAGGGCGTTCTTTCCATGGCAAGAGCCATGCATCCGGATTCAGCAGGAAGCCAGTTCTTCATCATGCACAAAAATGCTCCACACCTTGATGGTGCTTACGCTGCTTTTGGTAAAGTGACCGAGGGCATGGATGTGGTAAACCAGATTGCTGAGACCGACACTGACTACAGCGACAGACCACTTGACGAACAGAAGATCAAATCCATGACAGTTGACACCTTCGGCGTAGATTATCCAGAGCCAGAGAAGTGCTGATCCTTCATGCTCTGCAGGCAGACTGATCCAGAGCATGTTTAAAAAGCTTTCAAAAGAACTTTATCCCCTGCATCTGTGGAATGTTTATTTTCACAGATGCAGGGGGTTTTGTTCTCTTTTAATGGTCAAACACCTTTATTTTGCCTTCCACATCTGCGAAATAAAGCTCCTTCTCTTTCTCCATCTTTATACGTCCGCTGGTGGCTTCTGTGATCACCTTCTGGATTCTTCCAATCTGGTCATTTGGCACAAGAAGATGCATGATCACCTTGTCTGTGTACTCCGTGTCAAGGACCGGAAGCTGATTCTCTGCTGCAATATACTGCAGCTTGCCGATAGCCGTGTAATCTGCAGTCAGTGCCAATGAAATCCCATGGTGCTTCTCTATCACCGTACTCTCCCCCAGGCCAGCCTGCACTGCTCCGGAATAGGCTCGCACAAGTCCGCCGGTACCAAGGAGCACACCGCCAAAATATCTGGTCACAACTACCGCCACATTATAAATATCTTCCCCCAAGATCACATCCAGCATAGGCCGTCCTGCAGTTCCTGACGGCTCCCCGTCATCGCTGCACCTTGTAAACTCCCGATGTTCTCCAATAGAATAAGCATAGCAATTATGTCTGGCATCCCAGTATTTCTTCTTCATTTCCTCTATGAAAGCAAGAGCGTCCTCCTCTTTTTCCACCAGGCGCACCGTCGCAATAAACCGGGATTTCTTCTCCGTAATCTCCCCCTCGCCTCCTGCATAGATGGTCTTATAATTTTCCCGCATACGGAAACCTCCAAAAACTCATAATAAAATAAAGATAACAGCTTGTTCTTCCTCATTTGCTATAGTGTAACATGAATTGGCTTTTCTTTCCAGTCTTGTAAAAGGATGCTGTTCACCTTACTATTCACTGATACCGTTCCGCGAGGTGTTTTTTGTGAACAAAGTTCACAGAAATATTCGATTTTAGGGTTTATTTACGAACCTGGATTTGATATAATAGAACGGATTATAAAGGAGGTTTATCATGAACTACGGAAAAAAATCGGCCTCTAAGAAACGGAATTCTCTTATTTCCCGCTCGTCCATGATGGGAAAAAGGGCACATGTTTCGTTTATCAGAGTCCTTTTCATCGGCCTGATCGCCCTGTGCGTTGCAGTGTCCAGTCTTGGAATTGGTTCCATTCGTGGAATACTTGCAAATACGCCGGACGTAAATGAAGTGGATATCATGCCTCTTGGTTATGCCACTTTCCTCTATGACTGCAATGGTAATCAGATTCGTAAGCTGGCAGCACCTAATGCCAACCGACTTCCGGTTTCCATTGACCAGATTCCGGAGGATCTGCAGCATGCAGTAGTGGCTATCGAGGATGAGCGTTTTTATGAGCATAATGGAATTGATGTAAGAGGTATTCTTCGTGCTGGTGTGAAAGCACTTACTACCGGAAGCTTTTCCGAGGGTGCAAGTACCATTACCCAGCAGCTTCTGAAGAACAACGTTTTCACCAACTGGACCAACGAATCTACACAGGTGGAGCGATTTACACGTAAGCTTCAGGAGCAGTTCCTTGCCGTTGAGATTGAGAAAAAGATCAGCGACAAGAACGTGATCCTTGAGAATTACCTGAATACCATCAACCTTGGTGCAGGTGCATACGGTGTACAGGCTGCTGCCCGTCAGTATTTTAATAAAGATGTGTGGGATCTGAATCTTTCCGAGTGTGCAACTCTGGCAGGTATCACCCAGGCTCCTACCAAATACAACCCTATCGAGAATCCCAAGGAAAATGCAAAGAGACGTAAAGAGGTTCTTGACCATATGCTGGATCAGGGTTACATCACTCAGGAGCAGTATGACGATGCTATTAATGATGACGTTTACACCCGCATTCAGGAGGCACAGGCTTCTAATACACAGTCTTCAAGCAAGACATACTCTTACTTTGAGGACGAGGTTACCAAGCAGGTTATCAATGATCTGATGAATATCAAGGGATACACCAAGACACAGGCACAGAACCTTCTGTATAGCGGTGGTCTGAAGATCATGACTACCCAGGATCCGGACATTCAGAACATTGTGGATGAGGAATATTCCGATCCATCCAACTATCCGGATTACGTACAGTACGCACTTGATTATGCCCTTACCGTGAAACAGCCGGATGGACAGGAAGTAAACTACAGCAAGGAAATGATGAAGCTTTACTTCCAGAATGAGGATCCGTCTTTTGATCTTTTGTTTGATTCCCAGGACGAGGGACAGACTTATGTAGACCGTTATAAAGCGAATATTCTTGCAGACGGAAGCACGGTTGTTGCAGAGCGTGTAAGCTTTGCCCCCCAGCCTCAGTCAGCAATGACGATTATCGACCAGCATACCGGATATGTGAAGGCGATCATTGGCGGACGTGGAACCAAGACTGCCAGCCTTACCCTGAACCGTGCTACAGACAGTACCCGTCAGCCAGGTTCTACATTTAAGATCGTATCCACCTATGCTGCGGCCCTTAATGAGAAAGGCATGACACTGGCTACCACTTACGAAGACCAGCCAATCACCTATGACAACGGTGCACCAGTCAATAATGCAAGCGGCAGCTTTAATGGTACCACTACGATCCGTACAGCGATCCGTAATTCTGTCAATACCGTTGCCGTTCAGTGTTTTGAGGATGTAACCCCTGAGCTTGGCCTGAAATACCTGGACAACTTTGGATTTACCACACTGGCACATGGTACAGAAGCGGATACCGATGCCAATGGCAATGTTTATACAGATGCCAACCTGCCTACAGCAATTGGCGGTCTGACCTACGGTGTTAAGAACGTAGAGCTTTGTGCCGCATACGCAGCCATTGCGAACGGCGGTAATTATATCAAACCGGTTTACTACACCAAGATTCTTGATCACAACGGAAACGTACTGATTGAGAACAACTCTGTAGGACGCTCCGTCATTAAGGAAACAACAGCTTATCTTCTTACAAGCGCCCTTGAGGATGTAGTTCAGAATGGTACCGGTACAGCCTGCCAGCTTGATAATATGGCAGTTGCAGGTAAGACAGGTACTACAGACGCATACAATGATCTCTGGTTCGTAGGATATACACCATATTACACATGTGCAGTATGGTCCGGTTACGACGGCAACCAGAAGATACCGGAAGGTGACGCACGTAATTTCCACAAGACATTATGGCGTAAGGTCATGAACCGGATCCATCAGGGAATGGAATACAAAGATTTCGAAGTTCCGGATGGTATTGAACAGATCAGTATCTGTGCTGATACAGGACTTCTTCCGAGAGTTGGCTGCCCGGTTACAGAGGAGTACTTTGATGTAGGAACCATGCCTACAGAGTACTGTGACCAGCATTTCTACGAATATGACGAAAGTCAGGATGAAGATATGGAAATCAGCGATGAAAATGCCACTCCGACTCCAGATCCGGAAAATCCGGACGGCACAGACAATGCAGATGGCAGTGGCGGTGACGGCACTGGCGGCGATGGTACTGGTGGTGACGGTATTGGCGGTGACGGTACTGGCGGTGACGGTACCGGCGGCGGTGATATCCAGTATCCAGATGAAAGCGGCGGAGATTCTGGTAATGATGATATTTATTATTACTAAAAAGCTTTCAGCTGACAACCAGTAATAAACAATTAGAGAACTGCAGTTTTCGTTTCCGGAAAGCTGCAGTTTTTTTCTGCCAAAATAATAGCTGTTCAATGCCGGAAGCGATAAACTATATATACAAAGAAACGCCTTGCACAGAGTCTGCTGGATTCAGCAATCCTCTGCACAAGGCGTTTCCTGATTTTATGTATTATGAAATTCTCTGGATGATCTGAAATCAGTCTTTGATCACCATACGGGCTGCGCCATAGATACCGGCATCATTTCCAAGGCTTGCAAGAATGATCGGAGTACTCTTGCAGGATGGAAATGCATATTTCTGATAGTACTTCTGGATACAGTCTGTAAGAGGTTTACCTGCTTTGGATACACCGCCTCCAATTACAATTGCTTCCGGGTCTGTTACACATGCAAACACGGCAAGTGTGCTTCCCAGAATGTCGCCTACCTTCTCCATAGTCTTAACAGCCAGAGCATCGCCCTCCTTGTAGAAGTCAAGAACATTCTTAGCAGAAAGCTTCTCTACATGACGCATCTTGCTGTCCTCCTTGCTCTCCTCCAGAATGTCATTTGCCACACGTACAATTCCGGTTGCAGATGCATACTGCTCCAGACATCCGTGATTACCGCAGTTACAGGGGCGAACTTCATTGTGATTGACACATGCATGTCCAATCTCTCCACCGGCACCGTGATAACCTGCGATGATCTTGCTGTCGATGATGATGCCGCCGCCAACACCGGTTCCAAGTGTTACCAGGATTACGTTCTTGGCCCCCTCTGCAGCACCCTTCCATGCCTCACCAAGAGCTGCGATATTGGCATCATTGGCTGCCTTTGCCGGAAGACCTGTAAGTGCGCTTAATTCGCTTGCTACGGCCTTAAAGCCCCAGTGCAGGTTAACTGCCATAGGAACTTCACCATTCTCATTAACAGGTCCTGGAATGCCGATTCCAACACCGTCTACATTATCCTTTGTGATTCCTCTCTCATCCAGCTTCGTCTTGATTGCATCTGCAACATCCGGCAGGATTGAAGAACCGTTATTCTCCAGTCTTGTTGGAATCTCCCACTGCTCAACCAAAGTTCCATTCGTAAGAAACAGACCGCATTTTACAGAAGTTCCTCCTACGTCAATACCAAAACAATACATACCCATTGTAAATTTCCATCCTTTCTGATCTATGAATTACTATTCTATGCATTACTGTTCTATGCATTACTGTTCTATGCATTACTGTTCTATGCATTACCGTTCTATGCATTACTGTGCCTTAAAGCCTATTAAAAAAGTATTCCCGCAATCTGCACACTCTGATTTTTATTCTTCTCTTTTTTTGGCAATATTCGCCTGAACACGCTTGTACAGCTCCTCAGCTGCATTGTAGCCCATCTTCTTCTGTCTGTGGTTAACGGCTGCAGACTCAACAATAACAGCCAGATTACGTCCTGGACGAATCGGAAGGGAATGGCATACGATCTTGTTTCCAAGATACTCCGTATACTCCTCATGAAGTCCCAGACGGTCGTACTCCTTGTCACGGTCCCACTCTTCCAGCTTGATAACAAGATCGACAGACTGGGTATCCTTAACACTCTCAACACCAAACAGGGTCTTCACATCAATAATACCAATACCACGAAGCTCAATAAAGTGACGTGTGATATCCGGTGCGGAACCAACTAAAGTAACATCGCTCACCTTGCGAAGCTCAACAACGTCATCACTGACAAGACGGTGACCACGCTTGATCAGCTCAAGGGCTGCCTCGCTCTTACCAATACCGCTCTCGCCTGTGATCAGGACACCCTCGCCATAAACATCCACAAGCACACCGTGAATGGAAATACAGGGAGCCAGCTGGACGCCAAGCCAACGGATGATCTCTGCCATCAGACTGGACGTAGTTCTCTCTGTCACAAATGTAGGTACATTATATTTGTATGCAAGATCGATCATATCCTGTGACGGTCTTGTCATAGTGCTGAAGATGACACATGGGATCTTGCTGGAGATAAAACGCTCGTACTTGAATGTGCGCTCCTCATCGCTTAACTGCATCAGATAAGTATACTCTACATATCCGATGATCTGAACACGCTCGTTTGCAAAATGCTCCAGATATCCTGTAAGCTGCAAAGCCGGACGATTTATTTCTGCTGTCTTCACATAAATCTCTGTAAGGTCAATATCAGGCGTCAGGTTGGTCAGATTCAGTTCCTGCGCCAGCTTGGTAAGCTGTACACCCTTCATGCTTTTATCTCCTTTTTCTCTAATGAAGTCCTTCCCGCATAAGCAGTTCCCTGCAGTTACAAGATTCCTCATAATAGGTGAAAACTGTTATGCAGTCTGTGCAGGTTTCTTTGCACTGCACATAGAAATTATATACATTGCCAAAAATCCACACTTATCTGTATTATACACAATTTTTTCTGTAACTTCAATGTCGAATCTTGTTAAAACTGTTACTGTTCGCTCTATTCACAGTAACACGCTTCGCGATGCACAGAAATCATGCATTCGTATGATTTGGCGCTCTATGAAAAAACTGATAGACAGCCTCCGCGCTCTGTACATTCATAGACTCTGTCTGACTTAATTCTTCCACAGAAGCATCCCGGATATTCTCAACAGACCGGAATCTTCTCATAAGAGCCTTTCGCCTGGTCTCGCCAATTCCCGGAATATCATCCAGAACGGAATGTACCTGTTCTTTGCTTCTAAGGGAGCGGTGATACTCAATGGCAAAACGGTGAGCCTCATCCTGGATCCTGGTTACCAGATGGAAACCCTCACCAGAAGTATCAATGGGAATTTCAACATTATTGAAATACACCCCTCTGGTTCGGTGGTTGTCATCCTTTACCATACCACATACCGGAATATCAATTCCAAGCTCTCCAAGAACCTTCCGTGCAATGTTTACCTGGCCACGTCCGCCATCCATAAGGATCAGATCCGGAAGAATGGAAAAGCTGTCGTATTCGCCCTTGGATTCATGGGTAAAACGCCTTGTAAGCACCTCTTCCATGCTGGCGTAATCGTTAGGTCCCTGCACCCATTTGATCTTGAATTTTCGATAATCGCTTCGCTTCGGCTTGCCCTTTTCGTAAACCACCATGGAACCAACGGACTCAAACCCACTGATATTGGATATATCGTAGGCCTCCATACGCACAATATCCTTAAGCCCCAGCCAGTCCTCAATCTCCTTCACCGCGCCGATCGTACGTCCTTCTTCACGCTTGATCCGTTCTCTGTCTTTGGAAAGGACCATCCAGGCGTTTTCCTTGGCAAGCTCCACCAGCTTCTCCTTTGTTCCCTTTTTCGGTACACGGATGTGAACACGCTGTTTACGCCTTGCCGTCAGCCAGTCTTCAATGATTTCCCCATCTTCTATCTCCGTCTGCATCATGATTTCCGCCGGAATAAAAGGCGTTCCTGCATAAAACTGCTTCAGAAAGCTTGACAAAACCTGTGCTTTGGTATCGCCTCTTGCCACACGGAGAAAAAAGTGATCTCTGCCGATCAGCCTGCCGCCACGCATAAAAAACACCTGCACAACTGCATCCTGCTCCCGGAGATCTTCACTTTCATCCATGGCAACTGCAATAATATCCCTGTCCTCTTCCCCATAGGTAGTAATCTTCTGTCGTTCTCCGATCCGCCGGATACTATTGATTAAATCACGATATCCTGCAGCATCCTCAAAACGCATATCCTCTGAAGCAGCCATCATTTTTTCAGTCAGCTGATCAATGGTCTCCTGGAAATTTCCATTGAGAAAATGAAGTACCTGTCCAATGTTCTGCTTATACACTTCCTCACTTACATTTCCCTGGCAGGGGGCCGTACACTGCTTCATATGATAATACAGACATGGACGGTCTTTGCCGCAGTCACGGGGCAGATTACGGTTGCAGGACCGTACCATATAAATCTTGCGGACCAGCTCGATCACGTCCTTCACAGCTGTGGAGCTGGTATAGGGTCCGAAATATTTCGCCTTGTCCTTTTTCATGGTGCGGGAAAAAAGAACTCTGGGATAGGGCTCATTTACCGTCACTTTAATGAATGGATAAGTCTTATCATCCTTCAACATGGTGTTGTATTTCGGGCGGTGCTCCTTGATCAGGTTGCACTCCAGTACCAGCGCCTCCAATTCAGAATCGGTGACAATATACTCAAATCTGGTAATGTGAGTGACCATCTGCTCAATCTTTGCGCCTTTATTGCGGCTGCTCTGGAAATACTGGCGGACACGGTTCTTCAGACTGACCGCCTTTCCCACATAAATGATCTCATCTTTTTCCCCATGCATAATGTAGACACCAGGCTTACCGGGCAGCTTTTTTAATTCTTCTTCAATCAGGAACATAAAAACTCTCCTTTGTTGAAAAGAACCGGGAAAACATGTCTCCCGGTTCTGATGTTTTATCCTATATTATCTGTATCGTCCAATTGCAGGAACGGCAATAGCAGATTCCGCTGTCTCTGTGTCCGCATTTGCCTCATCCGTCTTATCCTCTGCTTTCACAGCCTCATCCAGCGCCTTCAGCCCTTCTGCATCCAACACATCTGAAACTTCCATTCCCTTCTCCACTGCGCGGAAAATGATCATAAATTCCTTACCGGTAATGGTCTCCTTGCGGATCAGATAAGCAGCGATCTTGTCCAAAGCCTTTCTGTGGCTGCTGATCAGGCGCTTCGCCTCCTCATAAGAAACACGAAGCAGCTCCATAACCTCATGGTCGACTTCTGTAGCTGTATTGTCACCGCAATTAAGCACTGCACGACCATTCAGATACTGATTTTCCTGAGTTGCAAGACCCATCAGACCAAACTTCTTGGACATACCATACTGGGTGATCATAGCACGGGCGACCTTGGTGGCCTGCTCAATATCATTGGAAGCACCAGTTGTCACGCTGTCAAAAACGATCTCTTCAGCAGCACGTCCGCCAAGATATCCGACCAGCATAGCTTCCAGTTCTTTCTGGGTATTCAGATATTTCTCTTCTTCCGGAACCTGCATAACGTAACCAAGTGCGCCCATAGTACGAGGCACAATGGTGATCTTCTGTACCGGCTCGGAGTCCTTCTGAAGGGCACTTACCAGTGCATGTCCTACCTCATGATAGGATACGATACGGCGCTCCTGGGCACTTAAAATACGGTCTTTCTTCTCTTTTCCAACAAGAACCACCTCAACAGACTCCAGAAGATCCTTCTGGGAAACTGCGTGACGGCCATTCTTAACAGCCAGGATGGCGGCCTCATTGACCATATTTGCAAGATCAGAACCAACGGCACCGGACGTGGCAAGGGCAATTGCCTCGAAATCAACGGTATCGTCAAGCCTTACATTCTTCGCATGAACCTTCAGGATATCAATACGTCCTTTCAGATCCGGACGGTCAACGATAACACGGCGGTCAAAACGTCCCGGACGAAGAAGTGCCGGATCCAGTACCTCCGGACGGTTGGTAGCTGCCAGGATCAGAAGTCCCTTGGAAGTATCAAAACCATCCATCTCAGCAAGCAGCTGGTTCAAAGTCTGCTCACGCTCGTCATTACCTCCGCCGTAATGGGAATCACGGCTCTTTCCAATGGCATCAATCTCATCAATAAATACGATACACGGCGCATTCTTCTTGGCTTCCTCAAAAAGATCACGGACACGGGAAGCACCTACACCAACGAACATCTCCACAAATTCTGATCCGGAAAGGGAAAAGAACGGTACATGTGCCTCCCCTGCAACAGCCTTGGCAAGAAGGGTTTTACCTGTACCCGGAGGTCCTACAAGCAGGGCGCCCTTCGGCAGTTTAGCACCAATTTCCACGTATTTGCCTGGATTGTGAAGAAATTCCACAACCTCCTGCAAGGATTCCTTGGCCTCATCCTGTCCGGCAACATCCTTAAATGTGATTCCGGTCTCTTTCTGTACATACGCCTTGGCGCGGCTTTTCCCAACGCCCATCATACCACCGCCGCCTTTGTTCATGCGGCGCATAAAGAACATAAGAAGCACAAACAGAAGCACAGACGGTAAAAGTACGCTAAGCATCATTGCCATAAATTCTCCGAAAGCATCCGGCGGCTCAGATTTAAAAATAATACCGGTTCCTTCCAGACGTTTGGTAAGGGCAGTCTCATCTTCTGTCAGATTGGTGTAATAACTGATTTCCTGATAAGGATTCACCTGCTTCTTCGGCACGATAGTCAGGTTATCAGACTGAAGTGTAACGGATTTCACTTCATCATTATTCACCATATCAATAAACTTATCATACGTAATCTCACTGGAATTATCCTGCAGCATATTGGTAAACAGGCTGAAACACACCAGAGTAACCAAAAGACATATCAGAAAAGCCAGAATGGACTGATGATTTTTCTTATTGCGGTTGGGATCCTGATCTCTTCTTGGATCCCCTTTATCAGGGCGGCGTCCGCCTTGATTGTTATCCAGATTATTATCCATTTCATTCCTCCTTACTATCTTTTCTATTATAAAGATAAAACGCAGATAAATCAACCTGGATATTGTGAAAACCCTCTGAATTTTTGAGAAAAAAAGGTCAAAAAAATTCACATCAGAAAAAAAATAGATACTTTTTTTACGGCGTAAACTGTAGTATACTAGAGCGTGTTTGAAAAAAGCTTTCTGCAGGATGTGCGTACAATTTGCAGGAATGATTTTTCTAATACAGTCCAGGAACATATTTTTTAAGGTAGGTGCAGAACGCATCTGCTGTATCCTTTTTACCTGTAACTTTACAGTAAGAAACAACATAATGGATGAGGAACTAAAAGATTACTATGTGCCGCAAATATTCCGCAAGGTGTTTTGTGAACATAGTAAAGAACAGCCCAGAGAAAGAGGGAGGAAAGACAGAATGAAAAAAATTGGGTTCGATAATGACAAATATCTGAAAATGCAGTCCGAGCACATTCGTGAACGAATCAGCAAATTTGACAACAAACTTTATCTGGAATTTGGAGGCAAGTTATTTGATGACTACCACGCTTCCCGTGTTCTTCCAGGATTTGAGCCGGACAGCAAGCTGCGCATGCTGATGCAGCTTTCCGACCAGGCAGAGATCGTAATCGTAATCGGTGCACCTGATATTGAAAAGAATAAGGTCCGCGGTGACCTTGGCATCACATATGATGAGGACGTGCTCCGTCTGATGAACGAATTTACAAGCAGAGGACTTTATGTAGGAAGCGTCTGCATCACACGTTACTCCGGACAGAACAGTGCTGATGCGTTCAAGAAGCGTCTGGAGAAGCTTGGAATCAAGGTTTATGTCCTTTATAATATCCCAGGTTATCCAAGCAATACTTCCCTGATCGTAAGTGACGAGGGATACGGCAAGAATGACTATATCGAAACCACCCGCCCGCTGGTTGTTATCACAGCGCCTGGACCTGGAAGCGGAAAAATGGCTACCTGTCTTTCCCAGCTTTATCATGAATACAAGAGAGGAATCAGCGCAGGCTATGCCAAGTTCGAGACTTTCCCAATCTGGAATATCCCGCTGAAGCACCCGGTAAACCTGGCTTATGAGGCAGCTACCGCTGATCTGAATGATGTCAACATGATCGACCCATTCCATCTGGAAGCTTATGGTAAGACCACTGTCAACTATAACCGTGACGTAGAGATTTTCCCTGTTGTACAGGCTATGTTTGAGAAAATCATGGGTGAGTGCCCATACAAATCTCCTACAGATATGGGCGTTAATATGGCAGGAAACTGTATTGTGGATGATGAGGTTTGCCAGGAGGCTTCCCGTCAGGAGATCATCCGCAGATATTATAAAAGTATGGATGCGCTTATGTCCGGTACTGGCACAGAGGAGGAGGTTTACAAGATCGAGCTTCTTCTGAAGCAGGCACATGCCACACTGGAGGACCGCAAGGTTGTTCCTGCTGCCCTGGAAAGAGAGAAAGAAACTGGTGCTCCGGCTGCTGCCATGGAGCTGGAGGACGGAAGGATCATCACAGGTAAGACCTCTGATCTGCTTGGTGCTTCCTCCGCCCTTCTTCTGAATGTGTTGAAGGAGCTTGCCGGAATTGATCACCAGAAGCATGTGATCTCCCCGGATGCTATTCACCCTATTCAGGAGCTGAAGACAGATTATCTTGGAAGTAAGAATCCTCGTCTTCATATGGATGAGACCATGATTGCCCTTTCCATCAGTGCTGCTACGAATCCAGAAGCACGTCTTGCCCTGGAGCAGTTTCCGAAGCTGAAAGGCTGCCAGGCACATACTTCTGTTATGCTGTCTTCTGTGGATGTCCTCTCCTTCCGTAAACTGGGCGTGGAGCTGACCTGTGAGCCGAAATTTGAGCAGGGGAAGAAACTGCAGGGATAAGCAGGCATAGATTTTGTTTTGTTGCTACGTAATTAAAAGCTCTGACAAATGATATTAAAAAAATTATCATTTGTCAGAGCTTTTCTTTTGTATCTCATTCCCCACCCATCTTCTTCGCAATCTCTTCAGGAACTTCGATCAGTCCAAATTTCCAGAACAATGGGTAAATATAAGAAATCCCTCTAATATCCCCTAATGCCTTGGGACGTTTCACAATGCCGGATATCTGCCGGCAATTTTGGAATGCCATTTTTATGCTGCTCCAGGACAAGGTTTTGCTGTTTTCCCGGCGGTCGATGAGAAGCTCTTTGTTGTAGGTTCCGTCTTTGCCGATTTTCAGCTTGTACTGGTATGGGAGTCCAGAGGATGTGCGAAATGGGTAGTTTTGGAAGGCTGCAATTGCTGACCAAAGAGTCTCTTCCACACAGTTCTGTCTAAGAGTAGCAAGAACTTTCTGCTGCTCATCTGTCAATTCCAGCTTGTCATATGCCTTTATTTTTCTACCTGTAAATCCGGCTCCGGCTTTGTCCTCATCATTTTGTTCCTTTACTTTATCCCAATTGCCGTTTTCTTTCTCCAGCATTACTTTCAACAACCTTATAATTCCTTTGATTTCCTGCACAATCTGAACACTCAATACATGAAAATCTATTTTCTTTTCCCTGGAACTGTATTTTTCTTCCAGAAGCTTTGCCTTTTCCTCATCATGATCCTTGTATCTGGCTTTCCCGGACATGTAAGCATAAGAGTTGGCAGTTCCCGGATATTCAATATTTTCCTGCAGATAGAAGGGAGATGGATTCTCTTCCAGATCATGCTCCAGGCAATTCAGTTTCTCTATAAACTTTCCGGTAACTTCCGGGTAATGCTCTTTTATATACACAAGATTCTTATGCAGACAAACGGCACTTTTTTCCATCATCTGCCGTTCTTTTGGGTTCTTCAGACAGTCATATTCATAATCCTGAACTTCATGTCCTTCCATGGAACGGATCAACTCACTGTACCAGTACATATGCTGCGCAGAATTGTCCGGAAACATAAAGTAAGTGGAGAATTCATGGTCGATCATCGGCGCCAGCCTCAGAATTTCTCCTTTTTTATTACAAACGAATGCAATATTCTCATAGTGATAATTCTGATCGCCTTTCAGCACAGAAACCAGGATCTGCATGGCAAACTGCTCTGCCAGGTCTTTATAATTCTGGAAATAGGAAGCCTCCAGAATATCCGCATAGTCATAAAACATCATACAGTAATTCTCATACTGGTCTATATCTACCTTTTTATCCGGATACTTCCGAAAGAATTCCAGAAGATTCAAAAGCTGCTCATCTTCATTGTAAATCCTTGGAACCACAGTCCCATAATCATAGTATTTCTGTGTCTCTTCTTCATAACCATGGCAAAACGCCAGCTGATATAAAGGTGCCGATACAAAATATTCATTTATCACATTCGACCAGAACACTTCCGCATAAGCGAACAAAGGCGTAGAAAATGGCTTGGATTTACTCAATGGCTTAAAAATCTGATTTCCACTGTAAACCGGAAAATGTTTCTCTCCCTTTACTACGCCGACTGCTTCCGCGGTCAGATTGCCTATTCTGTCTGCATAATTGAAGTGGACAGTTTCATAATTTATTTTCAAAGGTCTCACATCCTTTTTGTTTAAAAAAATTCAATCTGACAACTTTCTTTTCAGAAAAAGCCTGCCTTCCTTACTCAAACTCCTTCTTCAGCGCATCCTCCATCACATCTACCGGCGCTTCCACGCCTGTCCAGAGGGTGAAATTCAGTGCGGCCTGCTGTACCAGCATTCCAAGACCGGTGATGGTTTTTGCACCATTTTCTGCTGCAGTCTTTAGAAAAATTGTTTCCGCAGGATTAAATATGACATCGCATACACACATTTCCGGTGTGATGCTAGTATAATCAATGTCTGGCTTGTCTGTCACATTTGGAGAAAAACCTATTGAAGTGGCATTGATTAAAATATCTGTATCAGATGGAATTGCCATATTGTTTTTCCAGTTAAGATACTTTGCACTGCTGTCTGTTTTCATCTGAATAAGAGATGCCAGTTCCTCACCTTTTTCAATGCTACGGTTGATAATATTGATATAAGCAGCCCCATTTAATGCACATTCAACAGCTATCGCCCTGGCTGCTCCGCCAGCGCCAAGAATAGTCACATTTTTCTTATCCAGAGTCTCACCAGAATTCTTCAACGCGGTTACAAACCCTTTTCCATCCGTATTCTCACCGAATAGTTTTCCCTCTTTCTGGATAACCGTATTCACTGCTCCGATAATCTCTGCTGCCGGACTCAGTTCATCCAGATAAGGGAGAACCTTGATCTTGTGGGGCATGGTAAGATTGATTCCCTTCATATCAAAAATTTTCACACTGTCCATTGCCTTTCCAAGATCCTCTGGAAGCACTTTAATGGTCAGATAACGGTAATTCAAATTCTTCGCTGCAAATGCAGCCTCCTCAACTACACCAGTAGGATTATCATCCACTGGATCACCGAAAACGCCAGTTAATTCTGCGCGATAATTTTTCATGTTTGAATGCCCCTTTCTATTTTTTTCAAAATCATCCTTAATATCGAATCCAAACCCGCTTTCACAATGCATCCGAATAAATACCACTCACTCCCATAGCCCTGTATTTCTCCCACTGTCCTCGGTAATTCACAGTATCACTATTTCCTGTTTTACAATGATACCATGAAAGCTTTGGAGTCTCAATAATTTTGTAGGCAACGGCAACCATCAAAAATAAAAATCGCCTGAGAAAGACATTAGAATTTCCAAAACACCAAGCCAAACAGGGTAGCAAGCTCGTGTAAGCTTCAGCTACCCTGTAAAAATATAACTAATCCGCAATTTTCATTTTAATTAATCTAAAAACCTGTTCACAAGTCCTTTGCAAACTGATAGCAGCATTTTGCTTATCCATAGCCTCTTCATACGAAACTATGCTTCTAAGAATTGGAAAATATGCATCTATTCCATATTCATTACATGCTTGAGCTCCATCTTTAACACAGCCTGAAAATGCAATAACCGGTTTTTTATATTTTTTTGCAAATCTAGCAACTCCTATTGGAGCTTTTCCCATAACGGTCTGTCCATCCAGACAGCCCTCTCCGGTAATGACTAAATCAGAATTTTTTATATACTCCTCAAGTCTGGTTTTTCTAAGAATAAACTCAGCCCCAGGCATCAACTTGGCGTTCAAAAAAGTAAGGAAACAAAATCCTAAACCACCAGCAGCTCCACATCCCGGATAATTCTCATCTGCTAACGGATTTATTTTTTTTGCAATCTCCACATAATTCTGCATCCAAACATCCATTTGCCTTATTTCAGCGTCTGATGCTCCTTTTTGCCTGGCATACACATAACTGCTACCATTTTTCCCTGTTAATGTATTTCCTACATCACAGATTATACTAAATTCACATTCTTTCAACTCTGGCATAAATTTTTCCACTGTCATATGTTTTAATTGCTTCAATCCATAAGCTCCATACGCAACTTGCAGTCCATTTTCAGCTATGCACTCAGCGCCCAGGGCTTGCAACATACCAAGTCCACCATCATTTGTTGCGCTTCCGCCAACTCCTATCCAGAATTTTCGACAACCTTTTTTTAATGCTACTTTTATTATTTCACCTACGCCATATGTAGTTGTTATTAAGGGATTTAGCTTTTCTTTTGGAATTAGTGTAATTCCAGCTGCCTCAGCAATTTCTATTACTGCCGTTACTCCATCATTTAAAATTCCAAACTCAGCGTTAACCTTTTTTCCTAAAGGACCTGTAACTTCTACACTATGGAGCTTTCCCCCTACTCCATAGATCAAAGCTTTCGTAAATCCCTCTCCTCCATCTGCTAATGGACTAATATGAATTTCTGCATCAGCATAGCAGCTAAGTATCCCATCACGAACTGCACATCCTGCCTCTACCGATGAAAGACTTCCTTTAAATGAATCAATAGCGATCGTAATTTTCATTTTTCTTAAAATGTTATGCTCTTAAATTTGCGGATATGTTCAGTAATAGCAACTTCAACCGGCATTCTCTCAGCACTTGAAGCACCATAAAAACCATGTACTCCTTTCGTATGTGAAAGAATATACTGCGCATCTTCAGGACTTGAAATCGGACCACCATGACACAATACAATCACGTCACTACGTTCAGCCGTAGCAGCATCATGAATGTCCTGTACAACTTTAACTGCTGCATCCAATTCCATAATCGTTTCTGCACCTATAGATCCACCTATAGTGCAACCACAATGAGCTACAATAACATCAGCACCTGCTTTTGTCATTTTTACAGCCTCTTCCGGATTAAAAGCATAAGGAGAAGCAAATAAATCCATTTCATGTGCAATATGAACCATTTCAACTTCTAGATTATAACTCATACCAGTTTCTTCAAAAGTATGGCGCATTCTTCCTTCAAACAAACCTACTGTAGGAAAATTTTGTACTCCTGAGTATCCAATTTCTTTTACGTTTTTTAAGAAATAATGCATATCCTTAAACGGATCTGTACCATTAACACCTGCTAAAACAGGGGTATCCTTTACTACCGGAAGAATTTCCCCAGCCATATCCATTACAATCTGATTTGCATCACCATAAGCTAAAAGACCTGCACTTGAACCTCTTCCTGCCATTCTGTATCGTCCAGAATTATAGACAATAATTAAATCGGTTCCTCCTGCCTCTTCAAATTTTGCACTGATTCCAGTTCCAGCACCTGTACCAATAATAGGTTTTCCCTCACTAATATTTTTACGAAGTCTTCTAATAATTTCTTCTCGCTTAATTGCCATTTTTTTCTCCTCTTATCATTTATTCATTAGTTCCAACAAATTTTCAACTGCTGCTTCTGCGAACAAATCATCATTAAGATTTGCTTCTACACTTTTAATTGGAATACCTTCTTTTACATTTTTCCTGATTGACTCAAATAAAATTTTATCTGTTTTCCAATCACAAAATGGTTGGTTTACGCCATCAAGAATTGAAATTCCCTCTAATGGAAACAAAAACGCAACAGGAGATAAAGATTCGTTTGCCTTTTCCGCTAATATTTTTCCTAATATCTCATTTTCTTTTTCATTGGTTCTCATTAAAGTTACCATTGGATTCCAATTATAAAATTTTCGTTCTGCTATTACATACTTTTCCGGAACTGTATCCATCGTTCCAAAATTGACCATATCAAGACAACCGGGAACAATCAAATGGGGAATATGAGCTTTTCCTGGTCCATCTAGTCTTGTGCTGCCAGCTGATAAGATTCCTCCACAAATTTCATCAGCCCATTCTGTGGTTGTAATATCCAGGCACGCTATGCAATTTCCCTCAACAATAAAATCTTCCATTGCTTTTCCACCAGATCCTGTAGCATGAAAAATCACCGTGGCAAAACCCTTTTCATTTAGAATTTTTGAACATTTTTCTACACACGGAGTGGAATTTCCAAACATAGAAATTGCAATTACTGGTTTATCATTCTGACTTATTATTGGATCTAGTTCTACCATTCCACAAACAGCTCCGGCAGCTCTTGACATAATCATTCTCGAGAAACGATTGATTCCGCATATATCAACAATAGATGGAAAAAGAACTATATCTTTTGTACCCACATACTCCTGTGTATTTCCAGACGCTAATGTACTGATACATACTTTTGGAAATCCCAATGGCAATCCCTGCATCGCCGTAGCTGCCACCGAAGTTCCTCCTCCACCGCCCATGCTGATTATACCTTGGATTATTCCTTTTTTCTGCAAACTCAGGGCAATACTTCTGGCTCCCAGGCTCATGTACTTCATAGCCTCGCCTCGATCACCGCGCGCTCTTATGTCTTTCAACAGCCTCCCACCGCTCTCGGCAACTTCTTCTGAGGTAATATCTACATGAAAATGTCCCTGTGGTTTGAACACACCTACATCCATAGTCATTACAGCCACACCTCTACGAAGCAATTCTTCATATAAATATTGAAATTCATTTCCCTTTGAGTCAAAAGTTCCCAGCATCAAAATCGTTTTTTTCTCAGGTTCCATTGCAGCTCCTATTTTTATATGGGTAATTAATAGTTGTCACTATGACTTGCTCTGTACTCTTCCAAATTATCTTTCGTAACCAAGAGAGGATCTACATAAATTTCTTTTTCCTCTATCTTTTCTCCTGCAATAAGATTTGCCATTGCATCCAAAGCTGCAGTACACTGTGCTTCAGCATTCATGTCAAAGGAACCACTCTGCTCACCAGCTTCAATAGCCTGCAAAGTGTTCTCCTCACAATCGTTTGAATAAATCGGTATTGTTCCTAAAACTCCATTATCTCGCATTACCTGACGCACACCAGTTGCCATACCATCATTCATGCAAACGATTCCATCGATCTTTTCTCCTGATGAAAACCAGGTTTCAGTAAGTGCCATAGCATCTTCTGCATTCCAGTTTCCAGCTCCGTCAAAAACAACATTTATATCTGGATATTCTTCAAGTGCTTTGTCATATCCCTTTCTGATTGCAACAGTCGCACCATGACCTTCAGAACCATTAACAATTGCAAGATTAAAATTGTCACCTAATTCTTCTACTTCCAGTGAGATAGCTTCGTATCCAGTCTCAGCAAGGCTACATGCAACAATACAGTCTACATATGTATTGTCCTCTACCCCCTCATGCAATGTCATTACATATAATCCAGCCTCTTTTGCCTCTTTAAATCCCTGAGTTACGCCTTCGCCTGTGCAATCACAGATAATTCCAACATATTCGCCACTTGAAATCCCCTGTTCAATCTGAGAAAGCTGCTTCCCCTCATCCGAATCGGCTGTTAAATGATCTACTTCAAACCCTTTTTCCTCAGCAAGTTTCACAAAAACCTCTCCCATATAGGACATAAAAGAATTATTGTTGTGAGTCTGTAAAAATAAAATTTTGCCAAGATTATCTGCTGTTTCCCCTTCTGCGCCTACTGAAACACAGCTTCCAATCATTAAACCCACACATAATGCCCCTGCAAGACCTCTCGATAAAGTTTTTTTCATGTTACACTTCCTCCTTTATGATATTTTATTTATTTTTTCGATTTACTTTTCCATCAATATATACAGCTACCAAAATTATTACAGCCTGTAATATTTGCTGAAAATATGTATTTATTCCAAGAATATCCATACCATTTCGAATTACACCAACAATTAATACGCCGATCATGGCACCATACATAGAACCGACCCCACCTGATAAAGAAACGCCTCCAATCACGGCTGCTGAAATTACAGTCATTTCATAACCGTCCGCTGAGTTCGCATTACCAGATGAAATACGAGATGCCATCAGAAACCCGCAAATTCCAGAACATAATCCGCTAAGAACATAAACAGAACACTCAACCAGCTTAGTATTAATCCCAGAATATCTAGCTGCAACTTTATTACCACCAATGGCATAAATACGTCTTCCATATGTAGTAAAATGCAATATAACAATGCCAATCAATACAGCTGCTGCAAAATAAAATACCATATATGGAATTCCATAATTTTCAATTAACTTCTCTTCTGTATATGTCCTTCCAAGAAATCCATTTGAAATATTTACAAAATCAGGATTTAAATTGAAAATTGCTTTTGCATTTGTATACACATATGCTGCCCCTCTGGCCGCCAACATCATACACATTGTCATAATAAATGGTGGAATATTTCCATAAGCAATGCATATACCGTTTATCAACCCACATCCCAATCCAATAAAAACTGCAATAGCAATTGGAACAATAAGTGGTGTTTCCAAATAATCACCTGAGCAGTAATGAGCAGCAAAAACAGCTGCAAATGCAACTATAGATCCGACAGACAAATCAATTCCACCTGTTATTAAAACAAATGTCATACCAACACATAAAATACTATACATACTTACCTGTTTCACAATAAGCAGCATATTATTAACTGTAAAAAAAGCACTGGACAAACACGACCATAAAATAACCAATGCGATCAAAACAAACACAATACCTAATTTTGAAACAAAGCCCGGAATTTTTAATTTTTTTACATTCTTATCATCCACTTTTATTTACCTCATTATCTTTTATTGTTCACCCACAATTACAGACATAACTTTCTCTTGCGTAGCTTCTGCAACATCCATTTCGCCTGCAATCTCTCCGTTTCTCATTACTAAGACCCTGTCACAGATTCCAAGCAATTCCGGCATTTCTGAGGATATCATTATGATTGCTTTTCCCTCTTTAGCCAGTTTCTGAATAAGCTGGTAAATTTCGTATTTTGCACCCACATCAATTCCTCTTGTAGGTTCATCAAGAAAAACAATCTCCGGCTCAGTCAATAACCATTTTCCCACTACAATTTTCTGTTGATTTCCTCCTGATAATGAGCCTGCTTCCTGTTCTGATCCAGTCGCTTTAATATGCATTTTATCCATCATCAACCTAGTATAATTATATTCTGCTTTAGAATCCGATAATGCTCCATGAAACTTTGATGTCTTATTCAATATAGTAGTACACATATTTGACCGAATGGTTGCACCCAGATTCAAACCACATCTGGCTCTGTCCTCTGGTACTAAAGCGATATGGTTTTGAATCGCAGATTTAGGACTATAAATATCAACCTTTTTACCATTCAAAAATATTTCTCCTGATTGGTATTTATCAATTCCAAAAATTGAAGTAACAACTTCTGTTCTACCAGCACCAACCATTCCTGCAATTCCAAGTATTTCGCCCTTTTTCAAATGAAAACTTATATTATGAAAAATACCTTGACGTTTTAAATTTCTCACTTCCAACACAGGCTCTCCAATTTTCTTTTCTACAGTAGGATAAATATTATCAATCTTTCTTCCTACCATCTCACTTATCATGACATCCCGATCAACTAACTCTATTGGATGCGTACTAATCATCTGACCATCTCTTAAAACACTAATCACATCAGCAATTTCAAACAATTCATCCAGTTTATGACTGATATATATAATTGCAACCCCCTGTTTCTTTAATTTTGCAATCATATCAAACAGAATTCTTACCTCAGAATCTGTCAGTGCTGATGTCGGTTCATCCATGATTACAATCTGTGATTGATATGACACGGCCTTTGCAATCTCCAAAAGTTGCATTTCAGATACGGTCAAATTTTTTACAGGAGTATCTATATTCAGTGAAATATTTAGTTTTTTTAACTGTGCTTTTGCTTTTTCTCGAAGCTCTTTTTTTTTCAGAAAGTGTAATTTATGTGGTTCTCTACCTATATACATATTTTCAGCAACTGTAAGATTCGGAAAAGGCGACATTTCCTGAAAAATCATTGATATTCCATTTGAAAGTGCCTGATGGGAATCTGTAAAATGAACTTCTTTCCCATTCAGTTCTATAGTACCAGCATCAGAGTCATATTCTCCCATAAGTATCTTCATAAAAGTCGATTTTCCTGCGCCATTTTCCCCAACCAAGGCTGTTACTTTACCTGCTTCGGCTATAAAATCGATAGAATGAAGAACCTCAACACCACCAAAACTTTTCTTAAGTCCACATACTTTCAATAATGGCTTGTCCATTTTAGCTCCTTTCATTTTTATAGCATTCCTTTTTCTATTGTCATATTAGCATAATTTTATTTTGTTGTCAACTTTTTATTAGCCTAATTTTATTTATAATTATGTTATTTATTATGTTTTGTTTTTAAAAATCCCTGTGGTAAAAACCACAGGGTAACTGAATCATTGAACTTTTTAAATTTTTCTTGCTGTTTCACCTTGACTAAACTGTGGGATTATAGAAATTCTTCTAACCGGAATCCATGGATTTTCCATTTTTTCCATTAGATAATGTACTGCAAGTCTTCCATATTCTCTTTTGCTAAAACCTATACTGGTAAGAGGAATCGTTTCTGTCTCATCAAGATCACTATTATATCCAGTTACTGAAATGTCTTTAGGGACCTCCAGTCCCAAACGGTTTAAGGTAAAAATCAGAGACTGTGCCTTTGCATCTGAACTACACATGATCAAAGTAGGTAAACTACCTTCTTCTTTCATCCGCTTTAGATCCTCATACACTTGTTCAGATTCTATTGAATCACTCTGATCCCAAACTTTAATCAATTCCACACCATATTCACTAATAGCCTCCTTGACACCAGCAAATCTTTTCTTAGTTGAAGGTCTTTCAGCACTTCCTAAGTATGCAATTCTCTTATGCCCCATTTTAAGCATTCGTTCACATAAGGCATATGCTCCCTCACGATCTGCAAAATACATTGTATCGTATGGGAATAAATTATATGGAGGATATGTCAGCACCAGATTGGGGCGATTATACTTCTGAAGCATATCAATATATTCCAAACTCTTATGTCCTGCAAAAATAACTCCAGCAGCCCCATCCAGTTCTCTTTCTGCTACGCCATTTTCCGATTGATCTGTCACCTTCAAATGTAATGAATATCCTCGCAATGTCAAGTCACTTTCCACGCCTAAAATTACTTTCATCCAAAACGTAGTATCCTTGGCATCAATCTTTGGAATTACAAAAAGAACATATTTCTTTTCATTTCCAGAGGGACTTCCTTTCTTTACATAGCCCAGCCTTTCACATGCTTCCAATACAACTTTTCTGGTTTCCTCACTAATCCCACTTTTTCCAGCAATTGCTCTTGAAACTGAAAATTTCGATAAATTTGTTGCCGCAGCAATATCATCCAGTGTAACTTTTTTCGCCATATTGTCTCTCCCTATCAAATATATTCCTGATTATTTTTATTCATTATATAATATTAGGCTAATTTTTGCAATATATACAGATATTTATTTGTTTTTTACCAAGCAATTATTGTCAGTCTATCTTCATATGAATTTATCCCTGAATTTTTCTAATTTACAGAATAAAATTTAAAAGATATATATTTTTCATAATCCTTTTCAATTTTATTTTCATATTCTTATTTTCCCTAGAACTTGCACTACAAAACGAACCAAGAAAAGAGCTAAAAACGGATCACTCCATTTCCAGCCCCTTCTCTCAGTTACATATGCAACAAAACAAAACTTTCAAAATACGTCTTGCCTCGTCTCCAAACTATGATTGCAAAATTCCGGCAGCGCGAAGATTTGCCAGAAGTGTATTTAACTGTGTCACAGCATCCTCTGTACCAGTAGCATCTGCTACTGCCGCTGCCGGAGTTGGCGCTGGGCCAGTAGGACCAATCGGGCCGTCTGCTCCGACAGGACCGGTTGGGCCTGTCGCTCCGGCGGGTCCGGTTGAGCCTGTTGCTCCGGCTGGACCGGTTGGACCTGCTTCTCCAGCGGGACCGGCGGGGCCTGTTGCTCCGGCTGGACCGGTTGGGCCTGTTGCTCCGGCGGAACCGGTTGGACCGACTTCTCCGACAGGACCGGTTGGGCCTGTCGCTCCGGCTGGACCGGTTGGGCCTGTTGCTCCGGCGGGGCCGGTTGGGCCTGTCGCTCCGGCTGGGCCGGTTGAGCCTGTCGCTCCGGCTGGGCCGGTTGGGCCGGTTGAGCCTGTCGCTCCGGCAGGGCCGGCTTCCCCGGCTGGGCCCATAACTCCTGGCATGCCAGGCTCTCCCTGCGGACCCATAGGACCTGCAGGGTCTACTGCTCCCTGGCATCCTCTTGGTCCCATAGGACCAGTCACACCGGGACACCCTCTTGGACCAATAGGTCCCATAGGACCGGTTGCACCACGAGGCCCTGTGGCTCCCTGTCCCGGACAACCGCAATCGCAGCCGCAGCGATTATTGTTTCCAAAACAGGATGTACAGGTAATATCACCGGAAGCTTCCTTTTCAGAAGAATTTTTCTGATTATGACGATCAAAAAACATACACATTCTCCCATAACAGCTTAGATATTCACTATCAATATATGAAATACTAACAATACAGGTGAATTTTCCCTCTCACTCCATCCCCCAAACATCCCTAAAATACTTCTCATTCCCAATAACCGCCTGATGCAGAGGCTTCAATACTCTTGCCTTTTTATGAAATTCAAACGCCTCCCTGTGCCTTCCCGCTTTATCCAGACATACACACATCTGTATCGCAGGTATAAAATCATGACTGTCTGCAATATAAAAACCGCCGTTTTTCTTTTTCCGTGGCGCAAGAAGAGCCTGCTGATACCAGTATGCTGCCGTCACATACTCCCTTTTTTCCATAAACAATCTTCCTATCTCACAACAGATCTCCGCTCTCGGAACATCCATCGTAAAGCTGTAAAAAAGTATATCTAAAGCAGCTGCATTCTCTCCCATTGCCTGATAACAGCAGGAAAGAACCAGACAGCTGTTCAGTTTATTCTCTATCCAGCCATCTGGTTCTTCCAGAAATTTTTTTAAAATTAAAATTGCATACTCATATTGCTTATGATAAAAAAGCTCCCGCCCATAATAAAAGAAATGTCTCGGTTCCATTTTTTCACCGGAATCAATCATCTGCTCATATATATGCAGATTGCGAAAAGACTCTCCAGCCTTTATTTTTCGATGCTCAATCACCACATCCGAATATAAAATATTCCCCGCAGGAACAACCGTTTCGTGGACGCGCCCCTGCCATCTGAAATTCCGGGAAGTCTTCATAATACGCTCTCTGTAATAAGAAAACGTAACATGCTCCCATTCATCAAATCCCACTGCATAATCCATCATAACCACATCCGTATCTGAATCCATGCTCTCTTTCAACCTGAGCAGCTTCTCCTGATTTTCCGGCGTAATGACATCATCTGCATCCAGCCACATCCAATAATCCGTATCTGCTTTTTCCGTAATAAAATTGCGGGCAGCAGAGAAATCATCTTTCCATAAAAAATCATAAACCTCATCGGTAAACTCCCTGGCAATCTCCTTCGTTTTATCCACCGATCCGGTATCGCAAATATAGATTTTGTCCACAAGCTTGCTCATCGGCGTGAGGATTCTGCGAAGTACAGCCTCCTCATTTTTTACGATCATACACAGGCCAATTGATATCATGCCAAATATCCTTTTTTCAATAGCCTATGCAGGACAAATTACTTTTATTCCCATTTGCATCTTCCGGATATCCGCATTTTTTTCAGCAATAACGCTTTCCTTACGGATTACCTGTCATTTGTGTCAGTGACAACGTCTCCAAAATCTGGGAAAATAAAAATACAAAACATTCCACATAGAAAAGAGGTGCTGAATATGAGAAAAAAAATATGGAAAATACTACCTCTTGTGACCGGACTTGTGCTTCTGACTGCCGGTAGCGCTCTCACCGTTCACGGAGAAAGTGACAACACCATTGACGTAACCCTGTTCAAGCTTAACCTTCCAGATGACTGGAGCTATGATCCGAATGATATCAGCGATTATGAAAATACCTGCTCTGTCAGCGTATTCGAAGGTGCAGACAAGGACAGCTCACAAAATGATTTCACCATTAAAGCAAATGAAGAATCAAGCTACTCTTTCCGCAAATATCTGCAGACCTCCGATATCGATCTTCATGACTATGCAGACGGCACTATTGAAAAAACAACCATTGGCGATGTGGATTATATACGAACCACAGACAATTTTGACAGAATTTACTACATTTATCGTCACGAGCCATCCGGTGTGACCTACAAAGTTATCATTTCCGGAGAAGAAAATGATTCTGTCAAAAACGTTTTTAACAATCTGGAACTGAAATTAGAGGACACCGGCAATGTGGAAGCACCTTACCCCTGGGATGGAACTCCATTCACACCGGCTCCGCAGAGTATAGCTGTTGGAGATTATACCGTCACTCCGGAGTATATTCCATTTAGTGTTTCCCAGAACGGATTTGAGATCATGCGTCACCAGTTTGCAATATCTGGAGACCGGATGTATCATCAGCTGAATAATACTCTGGAAACTTACGAATATACTGGAAGCACCCTGAATCTTCTTTCTTCTGATACAATGGACGAGCAGGGAATGGATCTTTTTACAGACACGGACGGAAAACTTTATATTTCCCGTAACGGTGGAAAAGGAATCGTTATGAAAGACGGGCAGACCATATTGGAGACCGGCACAAGCGGTTACCTGTCTGTACACCCATCCGGTGCCTGGGGCATTACCAGCTACCTTGGCTATGATACGGAAAAAGTAACCTTCCAGGACGGCAGCGTGCTTACAGAGCCCTGGATCTTAACCTCCATGAATGATGACGAGGCACGAACCGGTATTTTTAAATTTGTCAGCCTGGTTGAGATCAGCAATGATCATATTATGGTATACGGACGTCTTGCAGGAGATGACACCCCATCGAAAATAGCAGTTTATGATCTGGAGAGCAACCAGCAGCTGCTTCTTGGCGGTGACCAGCAGGAGGATCCTGCTTATTTCGGAAGTCTCACGGGAATAGCTGAGACAGCGAATGGCTATATTGCAGCAGATGGAAATATGCGAGAATTCTACTTCTGGTCAAAGGACGGAACTCTCCTCGCCGAAGTAGACTGCTACGATATGTTTGGAACCAGATACCCCTGGATTGAAGATATGAAAGTTGCAGAGGATGGTTCTGTGATGGTTCTTATGACACAGGACCGTGCCGACGACTCTGCAAGCGAATTAATGGTATTCCGACTTACAGGTTTCTGATACATTCCCCTCACGAAAGGGCAGGTTGTGGAGAACATCCACACCTGCCCTTTTTAGTTATTTTCATTCGGCACTGTTCTGGCAAAATCAATCTTTTTCGTACTTCTCAATCAGGCACTGGTGTTCCTTACTTTTTTTATCATAATTGATTCCAACAAGAAGAATATCACCTGTATAATTCAAGATCGAAGAAGGATACTTTTTTGTCTTAATTTGTGTTAATGCAGTCTGCGCATTCTGGTTCCACTTCAATTCCACAAGCAATGCCGGATAATCATTTTTGTACTCTGGCTTTGGGATAAATACAAAGTCAGCAAATCCCCGTCCTGTAGGAAATTCACGGATTGGCTTAAAATAGTATTGCATTGCGCTTAAGTAGGCAATTGTAAGCACACTGCTCAAGGAATTCTCATTATTATACTGAATTACTGACACATGCTCGTTATGGATTTTTTCAATCTCTTCTGCAACCGCCTCACCATCCATATCCAATGTAGCATCCAGCAGATTTTCCGAATTCAGCTGCAATATCAGCATTTCATTCCACTTTTTACTCTCAACAGCCGTCGTCAGCTCCTGCCGTATCTCCTCATTTGGTACAAAAGCAGTCTTCCTGTTCTCATTATAACCAAGGTATCCTAAATGGATCATATAAGTCAATACATCATCTTTACTTTTAATATCTTCCGTATCATTTTGAAAAGCTGCCACATTCACCTTGACTTCGGCTCCGGAAAGCATCTCAATAACAGCTGTTTTCAGTCCATCATAGTTCATGTTAATCAAAGGCACAATCACATCATAGGATGCTGTTTCTGACCAGTAACTTCTGTATTCCCCCCTTAGCATTACGCTGACAACTGCTCTGGGATTATAAACCTGGTAATCCTTCAGAAGATAGCCATCGTACCATCGCTTCACTTCAGCAAAGTCCTGCTGATATTTTTCTGACAGCTTTTTCACTTCAGCTTCTGTAAAACCAATATACGGAGCCAGATTACTTGCGCTCAGCATTGTAAACTCATCAAAATTATTTAATGCCGACTGAGTTTTTTCCTTTTTAATTGGAAGAATACCAGTAAGATATGCAAGTTGAATATATTTTGTTGGTTCTGTTCCTTTGAACATTGTCCTGAGAAAATTAATATACTCTTCCTGTACCCTTTTATTAACGTCCTTGTCACGAATAAGGACATCCCATTCATCAATGATGACAATAAATTTTTTTCCAGTTGCACCATTAATACGAGACAACACTTCTGGCAAAGATTCCGTCTTCTCTTTCAATACACCTGGATAGTATTCCGCAAGCTCCGCAATCGTCTTTTCCGAAATATAAGAAACCACCCTTTCAGGTCCACCAGCTGGCTCTATACACCATTGGATATCAAGATGTATTACATCATATTGGTTCAAGTGCTTCTTAAAATCTGCACTTTCACTAATTTCCAATCCGGCGAACATTTCTTCTGAATTACAGCCTCTGCTGTAATAAGCTGTAAGCATATTCGCTGTAATAGATTTTCCAAACCTTCTCGGACGGCTATTGCAAATATAGGCCTGCAATGTATTCAAAACTTTATTCGTATACTTAATAAGTCCGCTTTTATCAACATATATCTCGGAATTCAATGCTACCTGAAAAGCCAAATTATCTGGATTCACTAATATTCCCATCACACACACTCCCTATATAAAAAAGCTTCCACAGTATCACTATTTTCTACCAATAATGATATCATGAAAACTTTTGGGTCTCAATAATTTTGTGAAAAACAACGTTTACAAATCAATTGTCCATTTCTTACTTGTAAAGGTCTTCCAGCGTTATCAGCCGAACTTCACCTCGCTCTTGTGCCTGAAGAAGTCCCTCTGTGAATCCACCTTTCGAGAAAATATAGTAGTGATAGTTGTTACCTTTTCCGAAAACTGAGGCATAATCCCGAAATATCATTTTGTCCACCTCTTTACTCATGGAGTTCCAGCGGCAGTCCATCCGGGTCGTGGAAGAATGTCATCTTCTTACCGGTATAATCATCCACACGGATTGACTCACATTCAATCCCAACTTCTGCCAGCTCCCTCACCGTCTGCTCTACGCTGTCTACGCAGAACGCAAGATGACGCATCCCACAGGCTTCTGGACGGTTCACACGCTTCGGTGGATTTTCTTCAGCGAAAATCTCCAGCTCTGTGTGTTCATTGACACGAAGATCCAGCTTCCAGTCCTTACGCTCTGGGCGATAGTTTTCTCTGATAACAGAGAAGCCCAGCTTGTTCACGTAGAAATCCTTTGCGGATTCATAGTCAGATACGATGATTGCAATATGATGTATTTTTGATAAATTCATTTTTCCTTCACTCTGTTTCTTTTATTTTTGTTATAAACTATATAGCAGCCTTCAAAATATACCGTGAGAACTCCCCTTGAAGTTCAGTTTGTCCACACGGGCAATGGTGTTATTTCAGTTTTTCGAGGATCTCGTCTGCGCTCACGCCGCTGGCCAGCAGTTTTTTCAGCACGTCCTCCGCTTCAGCCTTCTTTGCTTCTTCGGTGGCTTTCTGATCGGCGGCAGCTTTCTTGGCTTCCAGTTTACTTAATTCCCTTTCGGCTTTCTTCAAAACTGCTTTCTTGGTTCTAAGTGTGTTCTTCTGCTCCTCAATCTCTTTCTGGATTAATTCGATTTCGCTGTTGAGGGTTGCAATCTGTTCTTGCTTTTCCGTTATTTGAGATGCATAGTCATTGGTAGTTTTGGGGCGGTCTTTGCTGCCTTTCGTTCTGGGCATCGTGGATAACCTCTTTCCTTTTAAAATTCAAACTGTTTTAATTCTTCTAACGGTTCTTTACTTGTATCAATACACATATCATCTTTCAGCCAGTCTGCTTTCGTATATCCTGTTCCCGTTACTTCATATACCTCACCTTTTCGACCTACAGGCTTAACCCATCCCCATGTAATAAGCAGATCCAACGCTTCTTGCCATCTAGCAGATTCTCTCTGTGAATTATCCGCCATAAACTGTTTCCCATCAGTTGAGACCTGAACTGCTGAACCTAACGTAGCAAGTCTGAATATTTGTCCATTTCCCTCGGCTGCATATACTAAAAGAAACGCTGGTTCAACTGGAATGCGACCGACGTCATCTTGTCCTACTGTTGGCATGTGTTGTTGGTCAGACTCATCTGTATTTTTACATTCTTTTGCCCTAGCTTCCGTAATAGTAGATATTCTATCTAAAAAACCGTCTCGCTGTCTTTCCCATGTTGCTTCAGACATTGGACGAAGATTAAACTCTTTTGTAAGTTCATCCTTAAACTCACTTAATCTAAATTTTAATGTCCTGTTGTCCGAATCATCTAATTTAATTGCAATTTGTGTCTTATCAATACATCCGTCCAGCTGATTGAATTGAAATCCCGGCAATAGAACACCTGTCCATTTGTGTTTCATTGCCCATGCAGCTCCCATTTCATTTAATGATGCTGTACTACTATAATAATCCTTTGAAAAAGCATAAATCACATGAAGGTCACTATTCTGAAATTCATTAACAAGCCACTCATACACCTTATTGCCAAGTGGAATACAATACGGAGGAACTGACGAACAAATTATCTCTTCATCTCTTAAACCCAGAATTTCAAGCAGTCCCACAAATACCTCAACATAATCAGCATCTTTACTACTGTGTGATATAAATAATTTATGTGGTCTATCCATCTTACTTCCCTCCCCAACTGATTCAGATAGTGTTTTTCCTAATACTGTTAATTTAGCTTCTAGTTGAGCAAATGTTGAATCATCACTAAAGTTTTTTCCCATTTTTGAAAAAAGATGAATTATGTCTTGAACTGTTTTGCTCTGTGGAAGTTTTTCAAGTTCCGCCTCAATTTCTGCTTTCCACAGTAAATATTTTTCATCGTTATGAATCGTTTGATATGGAGTCTGCATAGCAGGCTTTCCGGCTGGCTTTCCCAAAGATATGTACTCCGTTTTAAATCGTTTTTTTATATCTGGAGCCTGCTCAATAAGCCTAATCAAATTTTCATTTGTCAACCATTTTTTCCTCCTTCACTTAATCATTAACTTCTTGAATATTACGATGCCCCGGAATAATCATATCATACCTAAAAATAAGCGCTTACGATGTTCTACCGTTTCAAAACATCTCTTTTCTTCAATTATCCAGTTGCATTTTCTACTACGAAAACACCTGATCGATACCCATCCTTCTCACATAATCACTCCACTCATAAATATCCTCGATATCATACAAAGCATTCATATCATCATCTGTTGCTTTCTTTAACGCCAGAGTCATCAAAGCATATTCATTTTCCAACAAAGTGTCAAATACTCCTTGATCGTCTGTATTGATTGAAACACAGAGGTTCTCACCAGTGTTTGTAGCTTTTAGCTTTCGGGAATTAAACCTTAAAATTGGATGCTCTTCGTATTTCTTTATTGTTCCAATTAAATAATTCGAAGAGGGATTTGTTTCAATTCCAATTCCCTTGCAGGCAAGTTCAGCAATCATTTTATCCTGCATGATACGGACTAATTTAATATATTCTTTCGTCACCTTAAATTCGGTCACTTCGTTGCCCTTTTCTCGAACCTTTTTATTAAAATGATAGTAATAGTACAAATCCCTATATCGTTTATTTCTTCTGAGGTTATTATCCACACGTGGGTTGAAACGAAATCTATCAAAATAGACCAATTCCGTCGTTTCCAAAGCTGCATTAAATTCCTTTTCTTCTAATCTATAGCACTGAGGATTATCTCCCCTCAGTTTCCAGCTTTGATAATATTCATGTATGGATGGACAGGAACCATTTCCAACGTTGTTCTCATAAATTTCCTTATACAATAATGTATATTTCTCAATCAAATTTGTTTTTAATTTTTCGTCTAATGAACAGCCCAATTCACCAGACCTACAATATAGCCAGACAATATCATCCAAAAGAATCTGTTTTGAAAGAGCAACTTTATATCCCTTCATTGCATAGTATTTTTCAGGAGATATTCCAAGAGCCAATGCATGACCCAACCTGCTGCCCCTTCGATAATTGCAAAACAGCAAAACCTCATCAATGGCTCGTAAGCCATCTATAATATCAAAGAAATCCTCACCAACATGATAGGTCATCTGAAGATTTTGTACATCCTCACAATTATGAAAACGAGAGGCATTTTCAACCTTTACTCTTTTTGCTGTCAAATAACGGTATATCTGTCCAAACACTTCGGGACGGCATGCAATTTCACTAGAACATGCATCAATTCCCTTAATATGTTGATTAATCTCTCCATTTTTGTCCAACATCGCCACTATACTTCTTGCCTGGCGTGCTGCCATTTTGCGTACATTGTTATTTCGAGGCACTCCATCCTTAAATGGTCTATCAAACAATTTAGGGAAATGCAAAACATAGATCAGCTTATCATATCCATCATTTACTGGTTCTGACTTTACAATGCGCTTATACTTTTTCAGATTTTTAATCAACTTAGCAGAAGTATTTTTCGGACAAATTCTTGCCTCCAATGAAAGCATATTTTTCTTCGTTAAAGATTCATTCAACGCTAATCGCACTAATTCGTCTTCATATGGCTTATGCCCTTCAATAAAAAACTCTTTTCGGTCCTGATAATCTGAAAAATTACCAAATCCAATCTTTTTATTGCTCTGGATCAATTCACCTCTGAAATCCGTGCGCATAATTAAGTACGCATAGAATATATTTTTTTGAAATCTGTCAAATTTTCCTGTTAAAACACATCTGTAACAGCAATATAAAAATTTACGTTCCCCTGCCAATAGCCGACACACATTGTCATTATACTTCATCATTTCATTTTCAAGAGCATAGTCTAAAACCGCACCATTAATTTTCGTTCCATAAAGATTTCCAGCCATATCGATCAAGTTCTGAATATCACTTGTTATTTCCCGTAACGATATTCCGTTTTCAACTTTTTTAATCAATGCTTCAGCGGTTCCAAACATGTAAGAATTTTCTTTTATTAGAAAAAATAAATATCCCCTATATAAAGCAGCTCTCAGACATTCTGTATAAAAGTCCTCTTTTATGCCTCTTTTGTCAAAGCTGTCGTTTCGCTGCATCTGCATTGTTCTGGTTATTTTCTTAAACTCAGCATTTCTACTTGAAATATGATTCATCAAACATAACCAGTTTAATTCAAAAATTTTTGTAGAACCATTCAGATGAAAATGATTTTCAGCCACTCCTTGTTCCAAAATATTATGTAATCTGCTGTTGTCACTTCTAATAATCGGAAGCCAGGCAAAATATTGGGTATTATATCCCTTTTTCCAGTCATCATATGCCAGATATGCACATGTGAAAAAGTCCTGCCCCATCAGCAATGAAATTTCCCGCCAGCGCAGCAATTGATCGAATTTACATTTAATCTCGTTTCCGTCCAAACGCAGCATTTTATTAGCCACAGAAAACACCAGTTGAAACACTCCAATGTCTTCACTTATATCGTTTTTCCACAGATCGGTCTGGAATTTCATTTGACTGCACATAAACAAATAATTGTTTCTACGCTCATCATCTGTTGCGCAGGGAAACACATCTGACGAATAACGCATATAAATGTCCTCTTCAATTTTGCTGTAGGAACAGTAATCAACCATTTCCAGCCAGCTTTTTATTACATACATATATGGAATTTTCTGAAATACAATTTCTATATTTCCACGTTCTATGTCCATTATTTTTCCTCGTTGTATCTACTGTATTCTTTGACAATTAGCCTATATTCTTCAGTTAAATCATCTGATAAATCCATCCCAGGATTTTCTAATTCATATTCTACAATTTTTTGATAATAATTTATTATATCATCATAAAATCTATAATTTATTCTTTGATTTTCATTTCTTACGTAGTAGCATTTTATATTATGCAACAGATTTTCAATATTTTTTTTAGCATTTTTAGGGGATTTATTCACTAAATATGTAGATACACTTTGCAATGGTTCGATTTTTACCATTTGCCTATTCAAACGTTCTGTTAGTTTTCTCATTTGTTCTTCTTTTTGTCTCTCTAAATTACTTACAAATTCCTCTATTCTTTTCTGCACAAACCCTCCATATACTTCACTAATATCAAATACCACTTGTTTTCCTTTTGAGTCTTGTAATATTAAACAATTTAACTGCGCTTTAAAATCCTTTTTTATATAATCTTTGCAAAAATGTTCTACGTTTCTAAAAAATTGATCTACAACAGCCTTGGTTCTTTTAAACTCTCTTTTCTCGCCACTTTCCTTAGACTGTTTTCGTTTCTTATCTGCACAATACTCTTGAAAACGCATTATAAAATCTATATTAGAAAAAATGGTTCTAAAGGTTTGAACAATTTCTATGTTCAGTTGTTCAATTCTATCGATAATTGTTTTATACTCTTCTTTACTTACCCCTAATATATCTATATTTATTTTTTTGTATAAACTTTCCAGACTGCAAATACCAATAAGATAATTTTCTAAACAGATTTGTACCTGACTGTTCAATCTATAATTATCAAAAATAATCGGAGTAGTATATGTATATTGAATCTGAGAATGTTGCAACAATTCATTTCCATCACTCTGCATAGAAAATGTATTAGTCAACAAACTTACCAATACCCATGTTATAATTTTATACTCTTTTTCAGTATCATCTATTTCTATTTTTGATACACTCATCCTATTATTATCTGGTATAGGTTGCCTCACTCCAAACAAACGTGCAACTCTTCTATTTATAGCACTATAAACATCCCATGTTGAAAGAGAGAATCTTGATCTGGATATTTTTGTTCTTTTAACCTCGACTTCCGGTAATATACTATCAAACCCCGGTCCCCATATATACCCTCCTAGAAAATCCCCCATATCTTCTAATCGCGTACTTCTTCTTATTTTAGATAATTCAATTGTATATAAAATTTTGAACATATAAGCAAATTTATCATCTTTCTTGTCATACATACTATTTTTGTATCCCCAGAACCAATTCATTACCCAAAAGAAACAATTTGCTCTATCCATAAGAAAATTAGCAGGTAATAGCGGATATCTTTTTTCTGCGTTTTGATAATTTTTATTTAGCATATACGCAGCTTCTGAGTTCAACTGTAAATATGGAACTCTAATTAAATTCTGTACCTCTTTATAATTCACCAACTCACAGTTCTGCGGAATCCATTCTTTCTCAAAGTACTCCGTAAATTTCTCGATGTTTTCAAGATATTCACTGTCATTTTCTGGAACTTTCATATCTCCAAGAAGAATAATCAAATTCACAGTATCCCGCAAATTATCTGGCTGCAGCCAATTCAATTTTTCTTCGTTCAATAAAAAACGCATTCCAGTTTTCATATATATTAAATCCATTAGAGAAGCATTCAATGAATTCGTCATCTTATCCTCATAAATGATTTCTCCATTTTTTTTCTGATAACTAATTTTCGCATTTTCAATATACCTTACATTCGGCAGATAAATCCTTCTGGACTTCGGAATCAATTTGGCAATATAGCGCTCTGCCATATCTTCCACATCAAGTATTGCACCTGCAATTTTTTCCTGATTTTTCAAAACATTACTATAATTTTTGAAATTCTCTTCCTGAACGCAAAGCTGCAATTGTTCCACTTTAAGCGCCATCACTATGACAATATCCGGAATAATTAAATACTTACGTATCTGTTCAGCCATTTTATACGCATTGGCATTGCACATGTCCAGATCATCAATTGCAATCAAAAGTTTTTTGGAAGTATATTGGTTACGAGAATCTTCCGGCATCATATAATCCAGATATAACTTCACTAAATTACTCAGATCCCGTCTTAATCGCAGACTTTCCCCCATCTTTGATATCTTTTCTATGCTTCCCTCATAATCATATTCCTCTTCCAACATTTTGGCAGGATCATTAAGCAAAGAAATATCCTTATATACCTTTTGGAATTCGTTCAATAGCTGTTCCCTTCTGTAATTATCAAATCTTTCAGGCGAAACATCATATTTATCAGAAAATTTCTGGTAAATTGAAGCGATAATAATATCTAGCACATTATGTACATTATCAAAAGCGGATGGATCAATAACAATAGGTTCTGAAAAAACAGTATTTTTGACATTCTCACACTGCGCAAATATAGTAGATTCTTTTTGCTCTTTCTCGTTAACTACTGCATTAATAAAAGTAAACATTGCGCTACTTTTACCCTCGCCACGTTCTCCACAGAAAGCGATAATATTATTCTCCGTTTCCGCTTTCTTCCAATCCGGCTGTTTATCGCTTTCCTCATTTGCCATAATATTCTCCAACATGGCTGCTGCTTCCAGGTATTGATCATAAAAAATGTCATTTATTTCAATCTTGTCTTTGAGGCTTAATTTAAATTCCTGTCCCTTAATTACAGTTAATATTTTTTCGTTTTTCATAGCTCCTATTTTCTCCTTTAGCTTTTTGTATCTTAAACGCCTGTACCTTTATCCATTTTCTCCCTTCGTACTTATATTTCGAGCAAAATATGCCATCTTTTTTTGATTTTCTTAGTTTATTCTATGTATTTTTTACACTATAGTCTTCTATTATATTAGAAAACTTATTTATTTTTACAGTTACTATAGCATTATAGATTATAAAGTTCAATAATATTAGATAAAAAATACTAATTTGCCCATATTTTCTGTGAAATTCCGATAATAAATCCCCTAAATACAAGATTTCACCCAAACGACTATGTGAACTTCCAGAAATTTTCCACCAAAAACTCGCACCACAGCCGTAGCTGTGGTGCATTCCTTGTTTATTCCTTTGTTTCTCTCTCAGTTTCTTCCACATTCAGGAAGTTCATGATCTCCTCATAAGACCGTCCACTCTTTACGATTGCTGACAGGATTTCATCCTTCCTTATCGCATCCCGTTTGTCCAAAAGCTCTTTCAAAACTGCAGTTGCATGGTCATATTTTTTCTTCGCTACGATCACATCAGCCTCTGCTTTTTCAATCTTTTCATCCAGGGCTTCCCTGCTCGTTTTTCTTGTTCTTGCCATCTTTTTCTCCTCTCTACTCCGCCTTTTTTAATTCTTTACTCAACTCGGATGCATAGTATTTTATGTGATTCGCATCCAGACCAAACGCATTTAATATTGTTTTCTGATTAGCTGTTACTGCATGATCCAGTCTGTATACATTATCCAGTTGACGCACCATTTCTATTTTTTCAAGTTCCTTTAAGGCTGCTGGAACTGTCATATAATTCGGTTTCTTTTCCAGGTTTTTTATCTCTTCTTTCAGCTTTATATACATCTTACAGCGCAGTATCATTGCCACAAATTCAACTAATATCTTAGCCCGTGCTGACTCTTCCGAATACACCCGGATGCTCTTATTTCCAAGATAGGATTTATCTCCACGGAAAAGTTTTTCTGATGTATCACGGCTCTTATACAGCTCAATTGCTTCTTTTGCGCTCATCTTTTCCGATGTGATTATACAGAAATATCCAGCCAGATCCAGTTCCCTTTCCACTACACTGCAGCGCTCTTCCGGCAGTACAAATGCCTGTGTTTTTTCATCATAATGAAGATTAAAATACTTCTCAAACCCTGGCCCGAATTCTTTTACTTTATTCTGATATTTCTTAAGGTACAATGTCATCTGGTTGAGCCTGTTTTCAATCCCAGCACGCTCTGCACTTTCTTTGGAAATGCTGTGGTACAGGTGAAAATACCGTTCTTTTTTATCACCCGCATAAAGCCTGTGCTTCACGGTCTTCCCATATACTCCATACTCATAGATGTTATTCACTCGCTTACTTTCAAAAGTTCCCTTATGCTGGAAGTTCACATCCTATATCTCATTCTTAGCTAATCTATTTAATTCCGCGCTAGTTACAAGAGAATCCGGTAATTCAGCCTTGATCATCTCAATAATACGTTCTATTGCACTTCTTACTTCTGGCACAATTGTATTAACATTGCAATATCTCAGCTCTGTATTCTCCCATTTCGAAAACAAAAACCCTTGCCCTAACATTTTTCCTGCTAGCATTCCATTACACTTGATTTTCATTTGTAATGGAGGTATAACCAGCCAGGCAGACTCTATATCTCCAGCCTCCACAATATTCCCTTGTAACATTTTGCCAGATTTCATTTCTACACATATAGGCAAATAATCTCCACCAAACATCCTTCCTAATACAATAGCTTCAAAATAACCATTCCTGTTGTGAAATTCCCTAAACCACTCCTGGATCTGTGTTATTTCTCCACTCAAATCCTTTCTGGCAATCTTATCTACAGTTTCAATATAACCTATAACAAACATATAAAGACTTAACACTGCATATCTGCCTCTAAGCCATGGTGCAAAATGATCTATTGCAAAATTGCCTAATCTCTGAAAGCTCTCATAATAGTGTTTGCTTCTTTCAATATCATCTATTGAAAAACAATACATAGATAATCTTAAATAAATCTCATTTAAAACAGGATGCTCCATTAGCTCTGGCAAAATTTTTTCAACTTCTTGCAACGAAATCTTTATTGTATCCAAATACAATGGTTTATACTCAGAATCTATATTAAACTCCGCCAACCCTTCATCCATAATATTCAAAGCGCATAAAGCAGAATCAGCCAATAATCCATTCTCTTGATAGAGCATTTGTGCACTACGCATATCCTTCAAAAACTCATTCCATTGATATTGATCTGGCTTATATTCCAAAAGCCCAGCCCGTTCTTTTAAGCAATAGCAAATTTCATACACCGCCTCTGATGGCAAACTTGCTCTATACTTTTCCAAATCATATACAGCTTGATTTACAATATACCAGTGTGCAGTTTCTTTTATTTTCTGATTCTTTTCTATTATTCGACCTCTCAGATCTTTAAACATATAATCAATTTCTTTAAAACATCTATATCTTTCAGGCATTGGAAGCTATAAAAATAGTTCTACATCCTTTGATATTTTTTCAATAACCGGCTCAGGATTTAATCTTCCGGTACATACAATACGCGCTGTTGTTGCCTCTAACACGCATCTTTCAATATCTGTTAAGTTCGTATTTACAAGATATTCAAAATCCTGATTTATGATTTCATTCAGCTGCATTTTGTCCGCTTTTTTCTGCCTAAAAAGTTGAATAACAATATTGCGATAACCTATATACTGTTTTGGATCTTCAATATCAATATATTGCTTGACCTCCTCCAGCATGTCGATACACTCTTGAATAGATATATCCAAATTTAATCTGGTCTTATTAAATACATAATTATAGTAAAGATTTAGCCACAAATCTGGAGCTTTCACATTATTTACTCTTCCGAAATCTATTGCCCTTTTAAACCAATCATTTGCCAAGCTATATTCGCCCGCTCCTACATAGCCTGCACCTCTGTTTGAAATAATCTGAAAATGCAAAAATGAATCTGTATCACCATCGCAGTACCCTTCTGCAATTTTCTCTTCTTCAAGTTCGTCTTTGTGATTTCCCCTAAAATTAAAAATAATTGCTTTCGTAAAATGATAAAAAGCCTTATCATTCTCAAATTTTTTTAATTCCTGTTCTGCTCCGCACATATTGCCAAGCATAACACGTAAATATAACCTTCTTTTATCATATTGTCTCTTTTGCCAGGGTGTCAAATTTATCGTTTTTATTTTTTGCAGACGTTCCCATGCTTTAATTATATTTCCATCTGACTCTGTGTTTTTAATCACATACTTTAGCTGCTTGTCATTCTTCATATATGAGTAGATAAAAATCGCTATAGTTACAACTATTACTGTCAGCAATGGCAGCGGGAAAACCTTCCTTATCCGCAACGCACCAAGATACTCATTCCACTGAAAAAATTTAGAATCTATCAATGCAGCAATTGCACACACACAAACAATAAGACACTTCCGAAAATACTTGGGGAGATTATTTTTACGGATAAATCGAATTGCGGACACAGCCACAACAAAAACAAATGCAGCAATAAGCCAATTATCTCCAAAAGTAATTTTAATAATTTCTTCTGTAACTCTATTATTCACAATCACTCCCCCTAATTCTTCCCATTCCAAGTAATACACTTTCTTTCATTATTTATCTTTTGAGTCTTTACGACTACTGCAATTTTCAAAAACAGCATAATATCATCCCACTTAGCATTCACAACTAAGTGAGACTTTTGGAATCAGCCTTATCTGTTCAGTTTTTCTCAATATATTTAATGGTCCCAACTTTTTCGCAAAAATTGGAACCATCAAATACATATTTCACCTATATTCACTTTTAAACTCCTTTTCTTTGTTCTCTTTATGAGCATGGGTGATTTGACTTGCGTCAAACAGGAGTCCCCCTTTTAGTGGAAACACATATTTAACACTATTCTCTGCTCTTTAAAGCAGTTTACTCAAAATCATATACTACGTGCCCTATTTTCTTTTTACAATATTTTCAAGAACTTCAGCAATTGTTTTTAAGCTCCTGGTTATATATTCCTCTGTCTTCGACCTGGCCTGGGATTTAATCTCTGCCATCTCCTTCTTGTATCGCAACAAAGCAATAAAAAACACATAGCCAACACTTGCAACAACTACTAGCATCTGAAACCATGCAGGTAATTTCACTACAATCTTGCCAACTTCTACAACAGCTACTGCTATTGCATCGCATACCTTACCTAAAGGATCACTAAGGGGAACTACTCATACTCACACCTCCTATCTTTAGTGTTGTGCATTTTTACAATTATTATTGTACGCTCTACTTATTTCTTTGTCAAGAGAGTGTTAAAATTTTTTAAATCAGTTTTTTGTATTAATCATTTTCACTAATATAAAAATTTTATCGAAATAATTTAATACATATTTCACAATAACCATTTGATATAAATATATAAATATGATATTATTAAATCACTTAATAATACAACTATTGTATCTAGCATAAATATGGAGAAAAATATGGAGAAATTAATATCACAGCTAAAAGCTCAAAATAAACTCATCAATATTGTCCGCTGTCAGCCGAAGATTTCAAAAACAGCATTATCTGAATACCTGAAAGTCTCCTGGCCTACAGTATCAACCAATATTGAAGCTTTAAAAAAATCCGGCATCTTTGATCCAGACGAGGGACTAGCCATTAATGGGGAATTTGCCTATATGGTAGGTTTATCTGTAGGATCAGCACAAATTAAGTTATCCATCATTGACATGAACTTTTTGCCCATTTCTGCAGATTTTTTTTCCAAATTGATTCAAGACCTAAATCTGTTTGAAGAAGCCAGAAGTTATATGTTGGAAAAAAATAAACCGATTAGTAATTACATCTTTTTCCCAACTCCTGATAACTTATTTGAATTACAACAAAAATTAGATTCTATTATTGCCGATATTATTAAAATAGTAGAAAATCAAGACAGTTATCATATGAATATTATTTCACTTGGAATAGCTTTTACTGGTGCTATAGATAATGTTGGTAAAAAAATTGTCCGGTCGCATAATCTGGAATATCTTTCAGACAGACCCCTAAATACAATTATTTACCCCAACCGTTTAGATTTCTTTGAGCAAAAAGGTATCAATCTTTACATTGATAATAATTCCAATGCCTCTGTCGTAGCAGAAAAATATAATATGTACAATCCAGACAGTACCAATTATAAATATCGAAATAAAAAAAATATGATGATCCTGTATCTCGGTGCAGGCACTGGCGCTGGTCTGATTTTTAACAACGCCTTGTATCATGGTGCTACTAATCTGGCAGGTGAAGTCGGTCATATAGAACTGCCGCCTTATCCTAATCAAAACTTCAAAGCAATAGAGCCATGCTGTTCCTGCGGTAGTTGTGAATGCCTCGATTATAGAATTCGAAATGATGTTTTTGAAATGACCAAAAAAGAATTTTCAGAATTAAGTTCCAAAGAAATTAAGGATTACTTAATTAATCATCCAGAAAAATTTGAGATTTTCACTTATTACATAGGTAAAATTATAAACTTACTGGTTAACCTGTTAAATCCGGATCTTATTATTTTTACAGGAAAATTCAAAGAAGTGGCTGATTATATGTGGCCTTTATTATATAAGCAAATTGCCACTAATAAACTTTCCTACATCGCCAATGCCTGCGAATTTAAAACCTCTAACCTAGGTGCCACCTCCCCGGCCATCGGAATCGCAATTTGCGCATATTTCGATAAAATCGGAGAAGCTATTGACTGGCAGTTTTAATATAATTATTCAAACACCATTACGCGGATAAGATCACCTTGGATCAGCTTTCATCAAAATATTTTATTAACAAATTTTATTACGCGGAGTTTTAAAGATCAATTTGTTCTTCCCGTCAACAGCTACCTAATTCAAATCCGTGTCACACATGCCAAGCAACTGCTCCGCTTCACAGACCTTTCCGTTGAAAAAACAGGCCAGGAATGCGGCATGAACGACGCCAATTATTTTTCCAGGATTTTAAGAAAACAGAAGGGATTGCACCGAGGGAGTATCGGAGAATGTGAGATATGGAGCGACTGCAAAAGTATTTAATAACTCTAAAAAATTCGCGATTCAGTCGTTGCTATAGACTAAGAAAAGCGCTATACTTTAATTAACAAATTATACTCAAAGGAGGCGAATCTCTATGAGTGAAAGACAGCTCGACATTGCTGACATGCAGTGCTGGGTATTCCGTATGGCTCAATCCAAATGGAAAATGTCCTCCAGCAACTGCACTGAACTATTCAGAAAATACGATATCCTTGGTTTTATCGCTGAATGCTACGACATTCTTCATTTAAATGGTTATTCCTGTGTGCTTCACGATGTGGAGACCTTGTTAAAGAATCGAGGTGTAACCTTATGATAGAATTACAGGATGGAATACTTCTATATCACGGCAGTTACATTGGCATCCCAGAGATTGACCTGAACCGCTGTTTTGGTGGACTTGATTTTGGTCGCGGATTTTATCTTACTTCATCTTACGAGCAGGCATACAATTACGTCCATCTTTCCACCAGAAAAGCCATACGCATTGGTAGTGTTCCAGAAAATTTCAATCCTGAAGATGGTCAAATATCTGTCTATAAGTTCCACTATGATCCGAATATACTGGCATACTGTTTTCAGGGAGCAACCATCGAATGGCTCCACTTTGTAGCTGCAAACCGAAAAAAAGATTTGTTTC
Organism: Ruminococcus sp. J1101004sp1_RTP21198st1_B9_RTP21198_201120; assembly: GCF_040924245.1. Classification (NCBI taxonomy): domain Bacteria; kingdom Bacillati; phylum Bacillota; class Clostridia; order Eubacteriales; family Oscillospiraceae; genus Ruminococcus; species Ruminococcus sp. J1101004sp1_RTP21198st1_B9_RTP21198_201120. The sequence continues at coordinate 52,537 of NZ_JBCOMI010000006.1, forward strand.
CACAACTTCTGAAAAAGTATAGCACAATTGATATCATCGGTGGCAAAATTGCAGACGATCAAACAGCTCGTACCTTACAGCGTTATATCAGCGGAGTTGATTTTGGTATTCCTGGAACACCAGAAGCCGATAAAATCACCATAAAAAAATTAATCCCCAATCGCTTAAAAGATCAATTTTGCTTCCGCACCCAGGATGCCATTAACCATCTTGAATTTATAAGGAGTGACCGCTATGGAGACATCAAACTATAACTTCACCGATTCACAAAAAGAAAGCTGTGCTGTTAGTCTTATGCGTGATACCGTCGAAGCTCTCTCTCTGCGCGATAATATTTCGTATGAGGAAGCACTGCTTCGCTTCACCAGTTCAAAGATATATAGCGCACTCTTCGACTACGATACCGGCATTTGGAGAGAAAGTCCGGATTATCTTTTGAATCTTTATGATTATTGCAATTCTCAAAAGACGGCATAGTATCGTCCCACTTGGTCTTCATGACTAAGTGGGATTTTTTAACACCTATTCCCTCATAATATCCCTGATAAAATTATCCGCCTCCACAACCCTTCTCACATTTTTCTCTCTTGAATCACAAATAGTCACCTGACTATTCTCGTATTTCAAACTTACAAAGGATCCATCAGTCCTATAAATAGTCATATGCTCTTCCGGGCGGTTCAGTGTCTCTATAAGATTTTTCATTTTTTTAATTCGCGTATATTCAGAGTCCGTCATAAATAATTCAATCCTCGAAAATGCACGATTTTTCTTTAATGGTGTCTTTCTCCAAGATCCATTTTTATTCAATAAGTGGTCTTCACATTTCTACACTTAAACCACTGTCAATCTTCATCTCATCCTCAAATACCTCTTCTAACATACAAATATTTGCTAAAATCATCCCCCATAATACAATCTGCACCCATATATTATCATTATCTATATACATTTTTAATGATATTTTCCGCTCTTCTTCACTTATCCACATTAAAGAAGCTATAGTGGGCGAGCAGTATTCTGTATCTTTTTTATAATCGTATTTTATCAAAAAATCCCTAATATTCATTGCTATAGGATTCTTTAAATATTTTTCTCCAAATGTGATAAAACAATATTCATATGCCATTTTCAACATAGTTGGAAATGCATACAGCAAATACTGTGATCTCATTTCCTCTGGAAATTCCACAAATTCAACGTGCGGAATTTTATGCTCATTAAAATCAATCCTATTTTCCAGAAGCTCTTTTTCTGTTACTGGATTCATACCATTTTCGTTCAGCTTACTATTCACATATGACGCAAACCCTTTTCTTGGACCTACAATCAATTTTTCTTTATTACATTCTAATACCTGGTGCTTTGCACGAAACCCATTAATTTTTCCCTCTTTGTCGACTTTCAACTCGCCAACAATCGACGTATCTGCATATTTTACTTCGATTCCTTTAAATGGATTGGGAATTCCATTTTTCCCTCTAATTTTGAATTTGTATCTCATATATTTTGTTATACTCTGGTTTAAAAGAGAAGCATCTACCCTCGTCCCAAGGGAGGAATTACAGGAAGTACATACATTCAAACATATATCCTTGTCGCCTTTTCCACCAAGCGCTTCCAAAATAATATGTTCACGATTAAATTCTTTATCCTCTTTCCACTCCATACAAAATATACATTGCTTCATTTTTATCTTCCTCGTATCGTTGATCTTGTGCATGTTTATGTTTCTGGTGCTCGTAAGCACGGCGGCATATTGGACAATACTCTGGAAAATCATTCTTATATATGCCTCCAAATATATCCACTTTCGTCATTTATTCCGTATGCTCTCCAATATACGAATGTACTATTTTTTCAAAATAATCTTTTTCTCCGGTAAACTGCATATTTTCAGTTGCTTGATATTCCCGTAGCACTTCAAAAACACTCTTATATCGTCTAGCCCCATTTTCACTTGTAATGAGCCTACTCACAATATTATCGAATTTAACTCTATCTTTTTTATACGTAGTTAAAAACATTTCTAGTTCTTCTATTGTCATAACATAACAATTTGAATCTTTCTCAAATAACTCTGGTAATGAAGAAATTATCATCTGCGTATTCGAAGGCATACTCTCATATAGCAAAAAAATCTTTATTACTGGTTTATCGCCTTTATATTCTAATTCTGAGTTTTTCAATTGCTTGTATGCTTTTTCTATATTTCTCTTATAAAATATATCAATCAGATCAACATTAGGTGTCTGCTGCTTTGCTCCAATTCCCAACATTCCGGACTTTAATTCAAATATAAATACAGCTTTTTCAAACTCAACATAATAATCTGCACTTTTTTTCTTATTTTCAGGAATTTTATGCCAAAAACCATTTTTGAGATATTCTCCCATCAATTCTTCGAAGTAATCTTCAAACATTTCACCAAACGCATTTACAAAAACTTGCCCCTTCTGGTTATTGTGGTAATAATCCCTAATCAGCCAGTATAGTCCATCAGCTAGCATCATTTGAACCAAATAAATGCTTACCGCAAGCTTTTCTCTTTTCTTCTGAGTAATAACAAATGGTTTACTGTAAAAGATCTGTTTTCCCAATGGCGATTTTCTGACTTGTTCATAGGTTACAGAATAATAATCAATAATCCGCTCTATATTATTCTTTGTTAAAATCCTTTCATCTTTTTTTCTATATACTTTTTCGGGTAAACTCAAAGGAAATGGACAATTGTAACATAACCACAAAACAGCCCACTCCAATGCCAGAGTTTCTTCTACAGTAAATTCAAAAATTTCTTTTGTAATCATATTGGCATCTACAAGCCCATCCCTGTTAATACTAAGTGAACCAATAAGAATGTGATAATTACGATTAAAATTCTGGTATACCCATTCAGGATTTTCATACTTGAACTGCTCATAGCTCATACCCATTACATATTTATGTAAATCCGGCAATCTCGCATTTTTTAGATACTCACTTCCAGAATATTTGTTTTCATATCCTCTATAAAGGTTAACCCCTATTCCAGCCATTTCCTCTGTCATTATATTTTTTCTATAATCATTTGCATTTATAATTGAAAGATATGCCATATTAGGGATATCCCACGCAAGTAACATCACGTTTGTAGTTCTGCGAAAGAAGCCATATTGAAAAGATTCCAAAGGAAACATCATAGAACATCCAAATTTTTTTGAGCTGTGTATGTGCTCTTTATATATTTCAATAGATTTTTGAGAAAAGAAATATATAAAATCTCTAGTTGAATATGTTTTTACAAATGATTCAAAATCTTTCAAAGTCTCCTCCTTATTCCACCTTTTTCAATTCTTTACTCAACTCAGATGCATAGTATTTTATATGATTCACATCCAGACCAAACGCATTTAATATTGTTTTCTGATTAGCTGTTACTGCATGATCCAGCCTGTATATATTATCCAGTTGACGCACCATTTCTATCTTTTCAAGTTCCTTCAACGCTGCCGGAACTGTCATATAATTCGGCTTCTTTTCCAGATTTTTCATCTCCTCTTTCAGCTTCGTATACATCTTACAGCGCAGTATCATCGCCACAAACTCAACAAAGATCTTAGCCCTTTCTGACTCTTCTGAATACACCCGGATGCTCTTATTTCCAAGATAGGATTTATCTCCACGGAATAGTTTCTCTGATGTATCACGGCTCTTATACAGCTCGATTGCTTCCTTTGCACTCATCTTTTCCGATGTGATTATACAGAAATATCCTGCCAGATCCAGTTCCCTTTCCACTACACTGCAGCGCTCTTCCGGCAGTACAAATGCCTGTGTTTTTTCATCATAATGAAGATTAAAATACTTCTCAAACCCTGGCCCGAATTCTTTTACTTTATTCTGATATTTCTTAAGGTACAATGTCATCTGGTTGAGCCTGTTTTCAATCCCAGCACGCTCTGCACTTTCTTTGGAAATGCTGTGGTACAGATGAAAATACCGTTCTTTTTTATCACCCGCATAAAGCCTGTGCTTCACGGTCTTCCCATATACTCCATACTCATAGATGTTATTCACGCGCTTACTTTCAAAAGTTCCCTTGTGTTCCAGAACCAGTTCATTCACCAGTGAAGCCATTCCCTTCACCATGATCACGAAGCTGTACCCGCATTTATCTATATATTGTATGTTTTCACAGCTGAAATAACCCCTGTCCAAAATAAAGCCAATCTTCTTATAGCCATATCCAAAAGCTTTGTCCAACATGAACTGAAGCTGTGAGATATCGTTCAAACTTCCGGGATATTTCTCATAAAATAATGGTTCCTGGTTATGTGTATCATATGCAACCGCATAGTTAAATACAGGCTGTCCCACATCTACTTTCGGATGTCCGAATTCCACCATTTCAATGTCTCCAGCCTGGCAGTTTTTGTTCGTAGAATCGTAGGAAATATATATTTTTTCACGATGGTTTCTGGTCTCATTCCATGAGTTTAAGAACCCAATACTCTGGTCATCTGTTACAGAATTCAGGAAATCTGAGACGGTAGAATCGCTGTATTGTTTCATCCCATTTGTAAAAAGAGGATGGTTATATGTATAGTCTGGATAGTACTGTGCCGCATTGTTTTCTGCAATGATCGAGTATACTGCCAGATCCAGAAATAGACCCAGATCACGCTGTTCAAAATACCCACCAAGGAGCTCGACCATGTTGTATTCTTCTATAATTTTACGCAATACAAAATATGCTCCCACACGCAGGCAGCTGCTTCTGGATGTCCTGTTTTTTTTCTCTGGAAGCTCTGCATCCGGAAAATATTTCAGGAAATTTTGATTCGGCTGCATCAGTTCCGGGTCTGTTTCAGACAGCTTTCCTATTGTTACTCTTTTTGGAAAAGTATATTGCCTGACAGGGTCATAAATCCTGTCATATTCATACTCAACATATACAGCATCCTTCTTTTTCCGACGTGTGATTTTTCCCTGCACAAACGGTATTTTTACTAAAAAGTCCAGATACATTAGGCTCCTCCTTTTAGGCGGTATTCCACCTAAAACAATTGTACCATATATCCCGGTCTCCTGCAAGCAGAACCCGCAGAAAATCGGGATTTTTTCAATTTTTTATTCTCTTAATTTTGTTTAGGTGGAACTTTTTCTGAAAGTTCACACATAAAATCCGGTCGATTGCAAGCAAAATTGCGTGCAAAACGCCGGCTTTTCAATATTTTTTTATTCCTTATCATCCCTAAAATTTGTTTAGGGGAGATTTTTTCGGAAGTTCACATGCAAATAAATCAGCCTTGTATACGCATTTTTCCAACACTTTCTTGAAGCTGTCTTTTACAGTAACATCATCTCTTTACGCCCATAAAAATCTTCAACAACTTCACAAACAGTTTCGGAGACGCTCTGCCTAATATTAGACAAGTCTTTTTTGCTGTTAATTGCCTTCACGAATGCAACCAACTCATATCGGATACCTTCACCATCCAGTTGATAAAAATACCGTTTATTCTGCGTTGAATCCTCATAACGAATTTCAAAATAATCTGTTTTCCACCAAGGTGCTGGAACATATATATAACCTTTTGTTCCAGAGATAATCAGTTCGCCTTCGGATTTTACACCTTTTCCAACTTTCAAAGATGCAACAGCATGATCATAGGAAAAATCAACTTTTGTAAACTGATCATTTCCATTTTTATCAATTAAAGATGAAATATTTTTGGATCGATATTCTGTTCCCAAAATATCAAATATCGGAAGCATTGCAGTTGGTCCCCAACCACAAATACTATTCCAAGAATCTTCAGTCATCGGCCGTAAGCTGGTGCAAACTGCATCAACAGAATATATATCCCCGATTTTTCCTTCTTTTGCTAAAAGTATAAGCCTTGCAAATGCAGTTGCATAGGCTGTCTTTATAGCATCTATTAAAATGCATCCGTTTTTCTTTGCTAAACTAAACAACTCTGTGCATTCACTTTTGGACACAGTAATAGGTGATTCGCAAAGAATATGCTTTTTATATTCTAATGCAGTTTTAATATCCTGATAGTGTTGCTTTGGTGGAGATACAACATATACGGCATCAACTTCATTAAGCATTTGCTTATAGTCGTCAGTAACCAAATGAGTATCACCAAAGAGTTTTGGTGACGACGTACAAATACTTGTCACTTCAATGCCATTCACAAATTGACTTTCTCTAACATATTTTGCTGCAACCGGAGAATCTCCAATAATGCCCAGACGAATTTTTCTCTGTTCTGAACGAATATCTGAACTAGATACACCTTCTGTTCTATCCAAATAAACCACTTTACAGTATTCATTCAGATAATCGAATTTTCCTTTCCAATCAGAACCAACAGTGAAAATATCTATATCATATCGACGAATATCATCAATTTTCTGTCCTTCATATTCTTCAACTATAATTTCATCTGCCAGCCCTGTTGCACGAACTGCTTCAATACGTTCCATTAATGATTGTTGGACATTAATTTTACCTCGTGTTTTGTCAAAATCATCTGCCGTTACACCAACAATTAAATAATCACCCAGTTTTTTCGCTCTTTCAAGCAGCCGAATGTGTCCGTAATGAAGCAAGTCATACGTTCCGTATGTAATTACTTTTACCATTTCTTGCTTCCTCTCACTTTTTACAAAAGTCCTCGCTTCTGTAAATCCTTAAAAGCGTTCACAAGTGTAGTGTTGTCCTCTTTTGTCAAAGCACCAATATGGCCGACACGGAAGATAGTTTCTTTCATTTCTCCACCATTGGGGCAAATCCAAATACCATACTCATCTTTGAGAGTCATAAAAACATCATAAGCCGACACATTCAGCGGATGCAACGGTGTAACTGCATTAGACATCGACTCAGAAACGATTTCAAGGGGTAGTCCCTTAATCTTAGCTCTAAAATCTTGAGCAAGTTCCGCAATTTTCTTTGTTTCTTTCTCAACACCGCCTGCAGCTTCAATTTCTTTCAAACGGGCATTGATTTGACGCAACGTTCCTACCGCTGGCGTAAAAGGTGTCTGTCCTCGCTCGCCATTTTTAAGAGCAGACTTTATATTCAGATACATGCACTTTACATCACGATTCTCTACACGCTTGATTGCTTCATCAGATAAGACAATAACCGACACACCCGGAGGACAAGCCAATGCTTTCTGGGAACCAGTAAGCATTACTTGTACACCCAGTTTGTTCATATCAAAATCGTCTGCAAGGAAGGAGCTAATGGCATCCACGCCCAGAAAAATTCCGTTTTTCTTACAAAACTTACTAATCATCTCAATGTCATAATGGACACCTGTTGAGGTTTCATGCACATTAACGAGGAACCCAGTAAAGCCTTTCCCGTCGTACATATCCAACTGTTCTTTTTTGAGTGCTTTACCTTTCTCCAGCTTGATTTCCTCATACGAGATCTCATGAATTTGGCATAACTCAACAAACCGCTGACCAAAGCTACCGCCATTTACAACCAAAACCTTATCCGTCTTATCAAAGACATTCATAACGGTTGCTTCCATAGCCGCCGTACCAGAACCAGTGATAAACACTACTCTAGCATCATCGCCAGCTTTCGCAAACTTTTTTATTAGCTTTTCATTTTCAAGCATGACAGCAGAGAACTCAGGTGTTCTAAAATATGGAACCTGTTCTGCTCCAATAGCGCGCACTACGTCATCCGACATTACCGGACCAACTGTAAAATTAAGCATTTAAACCATCCTCCCAACGAACAAGGTCATGGTACTCAATGTACCAATCCACAATGTTATCATATTCCGTACTTATATAATTCCCTTTCGTATGATTTTGTAAGTAAAGTGCTATCGCTTCTTGTAGACCATCCTTCATACTTTTGTAGGTTATTTGTGTGATTTTGGATATATTTGCAGAGTGAAAGCGTCTATTATACATAATATCATACGGCATTTGATACCCCCCCTCAAATAGTTTATCTATTTCTTTTGTATCATCAGCGAGATAGATAACAGGCTTATAAGAATATTTGTGTAGAATTTCTGAATATAACAACAATACATCATTCCATGTCATATATTCATTCGTAACAACTTGAAATATTTGTCCTAGTGCCGCTTCATTTCCCAACAGCTCCACTATTCCTTTTGCAACATCCACTCCATCAGTCAGTGCTGTATACTTGTCAAGAATTCCACGGTTTAAAACAATAGGTTTATCATTGATAATTCGATTCAGCCAGTGCTTAATCTCATATTCACCCAGTTGTAATCTATCAGATGAGTAGGTTTTATATGGACGGACAATCGTAACCTTATTGCATCCGTTTTTCAGAACATACTTTTCTTGGTGTGCCTTTTTTACTGCATATGTTCCAGAATCCTTAAAGCTCTGATTCTCCGTAGTATTTGCCAGTAATGAGCAACTTTCATCAATAAATGGCATTGAATTATCGTAAACACGTGCCGAGCTTAAAAACACATACTGTTTTGCAATTCTAATCAATTTTGAAAAATTTGTTTTCAAAATTTCATTACGGTAATTCATAAAGTCAATCAAAACATCAAACGAATTATCCTCAATCGTATTGATAAAATCAAAATCATTGGCATTTCCGAGTAAATAGTGGACATTTGCATATAAAGATTTTCGTTTGTTCCTAGATGTAACTGTAATATCATACACGACATCATTTCCAATAACGGATAAAATTGACTCTCCAATGGCTCCTGTTCCACCAAGCATCAGTATTCTAATCATTTCATATTCCTCATATTCCTCAGTTGTTTTTCCAATTTTCGATAGGTTTTTAGAACAGTCTGTCCATCGGTTTCCAAATCTGTAAAGACCTCAAAAACAATTGTTTTTGCATTATCCGAAACAAAATATTTCAATTTTTCTCGAAAATCAACTTCATCATTAGCCGAAATGTACTCAAAGCCCAGAGATTCAACCCATCCTTTTGCAACTTGATGATGCGCTGCACCAATATGTAAATCAATAGTTTTTAGCTCGTTATGAGAAGGCACAATATGGAACTCTGCTCCACCACCATTGTTTATCAATAAAACGCGAACATTATTCTTAATATGTTTTATGCCCATTGCGTTCATTGCGTAGAAAAAACTCAAATCACCTATCACGATAAATGATACGCCGTCGAATGCATAGGCTTGTCCTAAAAACGTTGGGAGGCAACCGTCTATTCCAAACGAATTTGCATTAGAATAAACCCTAATTGACTTATCCAAGTCAAAGAACTGCATTAAACGTGTAGCGTTCAAAATGCTCAAATGAAGTAGTGAATTGTCAGGAATTACATTGGCAAAATCTCTGATTATAGAAAAATTAGAGAATGGCAGGTCGGTAATATGCAATTGTTCGTCCAGTTGTTTCCATTTCTTTAAATAATGATCATTTGTGCAGAATTTCCACCCAACAATCCGAGAAACGAAATACTTTAGAGAACATTCAAAAATCTTTGTTTGACTTCTAAAACAATCTTTAATTTTCCCATCCTCTGCTATCAACCAATGGGCGCATCGTCTTTCATTCGCCTTAAACAAATCTTTGATTCGTTCCTGAAAATTCGCGCCATAGGTAATAACAATATCTGGCATATAATCTTTTATCGTATTTCCATCTAATGCTTTTATTGTTTTTTCTGGATTAATAGAGTTTTTTGAGTGAAAATTAGTCAAATTGTCACACAGTACTACCGCATTTAATTTATATATAAGTTCATTAAGGTACGCTTTTTCTACTTCAGTAAGCGTACAATTCTGGCCTAGTACAAAAAGAACTCTTTTTCCATCAAGTTCATTTTTCAAGTGCTCCCAATTATCTGTTTCATACGAATAATATTCAATAAATTTGATTGACTCACTTATACCTTCTTGTTTCTTCCATAGATCATTTGTTGAGCCAACCAGTGGAATATTAATATGAACTGGTCCAACATCATGCTGCCTTATTGAGATAAATGCTTCATTCAAAATTCGCTCACAATACCAAATATCCTCAACATCCTTTATCATGGGAAGTTCAATATTAGCCTTTGTAATTGAGTCAAATACCGTCATCTGATCAATTTTCTGTGTTTCTAGTTGATTTAACACATAAGGTGATCTATCAAATGTAATTACAATAAGCGGAACGTGAGAATAGTATGCCTCCGTTACGCCTGTAACATAATTAGAAACTGCTGTCCCACTTGTACATGCAATAGCAACCGGCTCATTTGACTGTTGTGCAAGTCCCATTCCGAAAAAGGCAGCATTCCTTTCATCGACAACTGAAAAGCATTCAAACCACTTATCAACTTCTACAGAACTCACAAATGGGATATTCCGTGTGCCAGATGACAGTACTAACTTATGAACATTATATTTTTTGAGAAAGCCAATTAAAATATCATTGCTTATATATGTCATTTATTTCCCCTCCAACAAATTCAATTCCATCATCAGAAATTCTTTCGATGTACTCCGGTCCATAGCAATTCTTTTATGAACGGCCTGATAATCTATTTGTGGCACGGTTAATTCCTTTATTTGTTCTGGAGTCACCATGCATTCAGAAAGTTCGAAAAGTTCTAGCAATTCCTTGATTTTCGTATCGCACTGTTCACGAGAGAATACATAAAATGGCCTGCAATACTGTACTGCAAAAATCATCCCGTGAAATGAATTCGTAATTACACATTCTGCATACTTCACAAGCGACAGAAATTCCTCAACTCCAGCTTCATAGAACATCTGATGATTAGGTTTTTCTGCATTTGTTGCGCGCAAGCTGATTTCGACAATTTTCCAGCCATTTTCTGTCGCAATTTTTTCTGCATATGCTTCCATTTTAGGATTATAGCGTCGTGCATAAAGCAACAGATATTTATCCTGTTGTAACCGTTCCTTCGCAATCTTGTCATAATCATCGCTCGTCAACAGCAACGTTGGATCAATTACCTTTTTTACTGGAACATTTGTATGCTTCGTTACATATGGAACCATTAATTTTTCTCGAAGACCAAAAGCATTAAAGTTTTGAAGTCTGTCATTTAGCACCTTATATGTTTCATCCGTGAAATGAGGATCACCAAAACTTGCTGCATAAGCGACCGAGTGTTTTTTCATGCACTCATAATTTGCATAGTAGCCATCATCAAATCCGAACTCATCCGGGCAAAAGATCGTATCGCTTCCACACACAAAACCTGAAATCTCCTCATCTTTGCAAATCCCGTTAAAATTCTGTGCTGTATATCTCTTGCTTGTCCGCGTAAATCTTTCGTGATAAAACCGATCGAACTTATAATAGTTTTCCCGAATTGCAGGCATCGTGAGTTCACACATTCTGCGTGATTCCTCATCTTTATCCCACATATTGGCAAATGGATTCAATGGATCTTTATCAGCTAAAATCTCAGGGCAATAATCAACAAGAACAGGATCAATCATATCCCCTGCCACTTTTTTTATTGCTTGATGAAGTGCCCATGTTTGAAGTGCTGAACCGTAGTTTGTAAAATTACAGTATATGTTATATGACACCGTTCCTATTCTTTTCATATTAGTATTAGTTTCCTTTCATAAAATACATCTGACGCTTCTCATTTAATACAACAGTTGTAATCAATTGATTTCAAGTCCGCAATAATTAGCTAATGTGTTTGTCGAATTCAAAACGAGAACCCCCGTCGTCATTATGTCAATAACATGTAAATATTCATTTAAGTATATATTCTTTCAAGTATCGAACGTCTTTTTTAAATAATAACAAGCTCAAAATCAAATATAGAACTCCAAATATAAGTGCATAGATAAAAGCATGTAAAACCCAATTCCAAACGGTGATTTCAGTCAGCGGTACAAAATGACAAATAGCGACTCCGATTAAAGTAACAAAAGAAAACGCCAATAATTTTTTGTAAAAGATCCATTGCTTTCTATTTTTCACTATCTTAGTTGTGAAATAGATTTGATATGCCATTCTATAAGTCATGCCCGCAATAGTTCCAATCGCAACTCCAATCAATCCAAGTTTATGTACAAGAATTATAGAAACCAATATATTAATACCTGCTTCAACAAATGCTGGTACCGATAATTCCTTGAATTTATTTGCAGAATAAGACAAATCCAAATGCGGTTCTTTTATAAGATACAGTCCCTCAGCCATAACAATTAGCACGCCAAATATAGGTTGAATATAATCAACATCCGTAATACCGTTTGTGTAAAGCTGTACAAATGGCGTTATCAGCAATCCAGATAAAGTAAAGCAAAAGTAAACCGAAATAAATGTAATGAACTCAAATAAGTCTAGCTTCTTATTCAATTCATGTTCATCGCCTTTAGCATAAGCTTGGCCAACTGTGGGTGCAATAGCTCTAAAAACAGCTGCAAACAATCCATTTAATCCATTCGTCACTAATGTATATACGCCATATATAGAAACCGTAGCGAGGTTTGTAAAAATTGTTAAAATTGTTATATCTGTACTATTGTGGATAAATGCTGCACAATTTATCGCAAAACCATTCCATCTTTCTTTCAAAAGATTATCATCTGGTTCAGTACCCCAATTAATACTATAATGTTTCTTTACAAAGTATCCATATACAAGTGGCTGAATAATATATAAAAGTCCCGTTAATAATTTTAGCAAATGAATGCTTGGATAAATCTTTACGCTAAAAAAAGCACAAGCTATATTGCATACAGTAATTACGATCTGAGTGAAAGATATAACATACAGTTTCTTATCGGCTTGCAGCAGCACCCTAAAACTCAAAGAGAAAAGGTACTGTATTAATAAATTTAATGAAAGAACAACCGTTAATGAAGCAACAAAAGACCAAGAAAAGCCTTCCTTTGATAAGATTGGATAAACAACTGCCACCCCAATGGAGTATGCAATAAACAAATAGCCTATCTTGTTAAAGAATTTCTTAGCTGTCACCAAAACTGCACTAATTTTTTTATTATCATGGTCAACAAGTGGTTTATATAGATTGGCAAGAACAACTCCCGTAATTCCGCCTTCAATCAAAGTAATATAACTCAGAAATTGATTCAGCGACGAAACAAGTCCATTAACACTTGAGCCAAAATTAGTGAGAATAATCTTCGGAATTATAAATCCGCTTATCACAGTAACAACTTGAAGTGTTAAACTTGATATAATATTGATCAGTGTCACTTTACTTTTCATTTGGTAATTCTCTCCATGCTTTTATTCCGTGATTGATTCTTTGGTCCTCTGGAGGTAATTTCATATAATCACCATAGGCAATTGACAAATAAGTATCCGCATCTTTCATACCATAAACTTGAATGTTTTCAAAATCGTACAATTTAAATTCTGTCATTAATTCCTTAGGCAGATATTTCAGACCGTCCCCCCAAGTGTTATTATTAATAAATTGCGATTCAGTTTTATTAAACTTTTTCCAATATTCAATGTATTTAAATGTCAATTTTTCCAAAGAATAATTTCTGAACAGAAACTCAACGATTTTATGGTGAATTGGGTTATTATATCCACATGTCACATTGTGTTTCTTTGCTCTTTTGCTTCCCCAAGCATGTCTAATATAAGATTTGAAGTAAGCATAGCGGAGCTTTGTAAAACGCATTGGAACATTGTCCCAGCAAAAAATATCAACCCATAAAAAATCCTCTTTAAATTCATTTCTATCAATAGACGCCGTGTGATCCTCTACAAAAATATTCTTATTCACAATTTTGATGTACGGTATATCATCATTGCCAAGTTCAAAACCTTCAGCATACACGCATTCATTGACAGAATTATGCTGTTCTCTTAAAAGACGAACCAATTTATCATATTGCTCTCTGGTTAAAGCAATATCAATATCATCATCCCAAGGTATAAAGCCCTTATGTCGAACAGCTCCTAACAAAGTTCCTGCAGTAATAGTATATTTAATATTGTGTTCAACTAAGAATTCATGAACCACCTGCAAAAGTGCTGTTAATTCGCTTTTTATTTGTTTATCTGATAAATATTCTCTCATTTTATCTACCTTTTATTTTCTTTATCTGTTTTTTAACTTTAACAGCAAAAACATCAAATCATATTTTTTATTATTAACAAGCCAAATTTTAAACCTACTTGCCAAATCGCAGTTTGATTTATCCACTCTGCTTGCCATATCATATAAGAGCTTGAATTTATGAGTTTCTAATATTTTATTTCTAAACTCAGATATCGAATTAACTGATTCTGCTATTCCAGCATACTCATTACACAAGGCATGAAAGGAATACGCATATATTCGGCGATCATCTACTATCTCAGACTCAACCAATGCTTTAACTGTATTCTCGAAATGTTCAAATTTTTTCACATTATACGAGTGCATCATCGAGTTGTTTAATATTCGATAAACATAGAAACTTTCGTCCAGGCAAACCATTGATTTAGCAAGTTTCAAGCAATACAAAGAACATAGCATATCCTCGCCAATAACGATTTTATCATCTACCAACTCTTGTGCCTTTACATATATTTCCCGTCTAACGACCTTGCAACACAAAGAATATGAGATTATGCCCGGATTTGAAATATTTTTATCCGTAGGATCGTAGATAAATTTGTCTCTAACTTCTTCATATTCTTTGTCTTGCAAGAGATCTTGCACCACAAAATCTTTGTTTAAAATCTTTTTGTTGCCCTCTAACGAATAATGACTAAGTACTACTATATCCGGATTGAATTCATCTAACGACCTTGCAACACAAGAAAAGTATCCCTGTTCAACATAATCGTCGCTATCTACACAAATAACGTATTCACCTTTAGCAATCTTTGCTCCAGCCTTCCGAGAAGAGGTAGATCCGCCGTTCGGTTTATTTATGATCCGCACTCTTTTATCTTTTTCCGCATATTGGCGACATATAGAAAGTGAATCATCTGGAGATCCATCATTAACCAGTATTAACTCGAAATCCTTATAATCCTGATTAAGAATTGAATCTATACACTGCGGAAGATATTTTTCCACATTATATATTGGCACTATTATTGAAAACTTCATCTAATTTTAATACTCCAATCAGAAAAATAATAAAACAATGCAACACCTCGCTGACGTCAAAACTTATCTCGTATGTACACGCCGGTTATCTTGAGATATCACCCCTCTAATCAAGCAGTACATTACCGGTCCAACAACGTAATGAATGGAAACAGCATATGTCTCCGTCAGTCCGGATATCAACAATACAATGACTAAAGACTTGACTATGCTTTGATCTATTGCTGTGCATCGTTTGCAACCGCTTAAGAAATCCTTGAAAATCAAAATATACGAAACAAATCCAATTAATCCGCTTTTGATTAGAATATTAACAGGCGCCATTTCTACACTAGATTGCCACCCAAGGAATTGTCTCATATTAGTTGTGTAGCTAAAACCTGTATTTGCATAAGCAATATCTGAAATGCCAAAGAACATATTCCTTGAATCCTGCAACAAATAATCCACAAGATTGCTCAAGCCACGCATACGGTACGCATACGTATACACATTGATTAAAATATTATTGTATATAAAAACACCTATTAAACAGGCAACGCTTCCAGCAAAGAAAACAAATAATTTTTTTTGATCTCTTCTAAACTTCAGAATTCTATCAAAATTTATCAACAAAATCCAAATCAAGCTAAGAGCGAATGCGCCTTTTGAGCCACTAAGAACAATCAGAAATAGGAACATTGTCAAAACGATTTTTTCCTTGTGACTAAGCCTTCCATTTCTTATATAGTATATATAGTTAAGAATAAACAAAAGAAGCCATATTCCACCACAGTAGTTTTTTACTTGAAATCCAGACACATATAATATTCCGACAATTGATTCGTCTGATCCAAGTGTAAATCCTAATGTTCCGGTGATTAAACCAATGAGTGCAGAAAAAACAGCTCCTGAAAAAATAGCATTCGCAGCAATTTTAATTCTCTTATTTGTAGACAGGATACTTTGCGACATCAATGCGAACGACATCAAAGCTAATGAGGTCAAAGCAAGCATATAACAGGCTTTTGTCGGCGTTCCTTTTATAAATGCACCAATTGACAACAATGACGTCAAGAAGAGTACCTTGATAATTTCTGTTACACTTACATGATGTACCTTACTTGGCCAATAACATAAGATCAATAATACCGCTATCCCTAAATACTCAATTAAGTCTCCGAATTTTGCACCTAAATATTTTCCGTTTCCAATTGTAATTAGAAAGAATCCTAGAAAAGGAATAATATCGTTCTTTGTGATTTTCATTTTCTAATATTTTCTCCTTCGGTAGCATCGCCTCCACTAATTACCTTTCGATAGTCAGCTATTCCAGAAGTATAATACGAAAAAAGTTTTGCTGCCTTTTTGTAGCTTCCCAAAGATTTTTTGCTATTTCGTACTGATTGTAATATTGCAAGGAGATATGAACATCTCGGATACGCTGCTTCGATAAGAGCTCCTTTGTCCTTAAAATATTTTTCATTATATCCCTTAAACCAAGTTGAATCGCTCATATCAACACTTGCTATTCTGATGGGGGTCTTATAGAGCTTTAAATCCTTTTCAATTAATTCCTTTAGAAATAATGTATCCTCTCCGCATGAATATGTTGCTCCACTTCCAAACAGGGTGTTAAAATAAACATTTTTACCTATAAGTGCTCTCTTTCTTATGGCGATATGAACCGACCCATATTCACGAGATTCTCTTTTCCCTACGCGTGCATACTTTTCTATAGGTTTTCCTGATCGTTCGTCATTAAGCGCTGTTACATTGAAAACCAACGCATCAGCTTCCGGATGTTTTTGAAACTCATTTATAATATCTTCTCTGTAGGTGTCTGTGTATACCATATCATCATCTGCGATACACAGAATCTCCCCTGTGCATCTTAAAAGAGCATTATTCCTACTTCTTGATAATCCTCTTTCTGCAAAAGTATAACATTCTATCTTATATCCATGATAAAATAAGCATTCATATTTCACGCAATCAGACTGATTTATAATCAATGCATCTGATGCAATATGCATCTTATCACATAGGCCAATAATATCTGTCAAATTCATTGTCGCCACAAGTAGTTGTAGTCTAGGCACTATTATCCTCCTCATATCGCTTGCTTTTTCATCCCATTAAATTTCTCTATTTATAGAATTCCAATATGGTATTTTTAATTTCTTTCCAAACATCAAATCCGTTTCGTATGTTATATCTGCATCAAATCCAGAATTCGGCGACAACGTAATTTCTCCGAAATAAATTTGACCATTGATGTTATACAAATCAATTCGTGCAAAAACAAAATCCTTAGATAAAACTTTTGCTATTTCCAACATTTTATCTAAGTTCTTTGGCATTGGAATTTTAGGATCCGGTAGCTTATCATCGCCTTTGTTCAATGGAACGAAATTCCATTCTTGGTCATAGTATAAATAAGATGCTTTATGTGAATTTTTGCTAAATCGGTCTTTGCAAACCAATATAACATCCGGCTTACCATTAAAGCAATAAATCTTATAATCCATCGGAACATTTCCATCATCAGAAATGAATTTTTCGCAAAGAATCATTGGCTTAATGTTTCTATATTGATATTCCCGTCCAATGTAAAAGAAATTACTCTTTAACGATTTCTCAATTTTCTTTTTTGCTTCTTCATAATTCAGTTTATCCTTATCTGTACAAACAACCAGACCTCCTGAATCATGATTGCATTTTAAGACAAATCGCTCTGGCAATGAAGAAAAATCAATATCACTATACTCTTCCCAACTTCCAAGTAAAGGAATCAAATATTCTTCTCCTATTTTTTCTTTTACATAGTCTCTAACCAACAATTTGTCTGACACAATTGACTGTAATGGAAATCTATAATTAAATTTCAGCCATTGAAGCTTTTCATTCAACGTTTCTGGATCATGCGTATTTAATTTTCTACCAACTCGCAACCGATAATATAATTTTATATATGCTTTATCCGGTAAAAATCTCAGACTCTTTTTCATAAAAGTCATAGCTTTTTCTCTATTCATATCAGACAAGTTCCTCTATGTATTTTTCTATGCTATCTACGATAGTGGTTGTATTGGATTCGTATGCAGCATATCTTGTATGTTTTACTGTTTCTATTGCCTCTGCTAATTCATCTGTATCTCTGCATGGGCAAATCAAGTTCAGGTCGTCAAATTGCTTAATCAACTGCAGTTGGTGATCATCAACGTGTTCTCCATATTTTGCAAGACGTGGAACAGCAATGACTTTCTTTTCTTTTTTTACTGCACCAATAATCGCACCTGTTCCGCCATGAGTAATCACTATATCCGCTTTACCCATTTCCATGCTAAATTCTTCTCTGTCCAGAAAATTATTATAGCGATAATTTTGGGGAACATAGTCACTGTAACCAATCTGCGCAAATACATCTTCTCCGCAAATAATCTTTTTTTCGCACAGTTTATCCACAGCTATAAGCAATCTATTGAACTGAAATTTCTGAGAACCCAATGTTATGAAAATTTTCTCTTCCATTTAATAAATCCCTCCCAAATATATAGCTTTAGGATAGAATTTCAGCATCGGCTTCCACTGAACATAAAACTGATCTGCAAATTTATAGAGCAGTTTACCTGTTTCTGTCGGAGAAGTAACTTTTGCGAAAGATTCAATGTAAATCAGCTTTTTACCCATAAGTTTAGAAATCAAACAAATCGGTATCATCGCTAGAACTCCTGTGCAGATTACTACATCAGGTTTCTCTTTTCTGTAAATGCCGATAGACTTCCAAGCATTTTGAATCATCCGCCAGATAAACTCTTTTTCTCGGCGATTAACCTGCTTCATATAGTATGTTTTTTCACCCTTTTGTTCTGCACTATAATCAGTCTTCTCCGTTATGATGAAACTGTCATATTTTTCCATCAGTGGTTTTAGCATCATGAGCTGCTCATAGTGTCCACCTGATGAAGCCGCAAAACATATCTTCACGTTTTTCTTTTCATCCATCTCTCTACTAACCCACATTTATTAATCTCTCTGAAAAATATCTCTCGTGTAAACTTTTTCCTTCACATCATCCAAACACTTGTCATAGCGGTTTGCGATGATGGCATGGCTTATTTCCTTGAACTTAGCCAAATCATTGACCACTGTGCTGCCGAAGAAAGTATCGCCGTCTTTCAGAGTCGGCTCATAAATGATGACCGTTGCGCCCTTTGCCTTGATACGCTTCATAACACCCTGAATAGAACTCTGACGGAAGTTATCAGAATTGGATTTCATGGTCAGGCGATACACCCCGATAGTTACTGGCTTTTCCTGCTTTGCATCATATTCGTTATCCTCATCATAGCCGTAATAGCCAGCCAGTTTCAGGACACGATCAGCGATGAAGTCCTTACGAGTGCGGTTACTCTCAACAATAGCTTCAATCAGGTTTTCCGGCACATCGGCATAATTGGCCAGCAACTGCTTCGTATCCTTGGGCAGACAGTACCCGCCATAGCCGAAGCTGGGATTGTTGTAGTGGCTACCGATACGCGGATCAAGGCAGACACCGTTGATAATCTGCTGGGTATTCAGTCCTTTGCTCTCCGCATAGGTGTCCAGCTCATTGAAGTAAGCCACGCGCAGAGCCAAATAGGTGTTAGCGAAAAGCTTGACCGCCTCGGCCTCAGTGAAGCCCATGAACAGCGTGTCAATGTTCTCCTTGATTGCACCTTCCTGGAGCAGACCAGCAAACTCATGTGCGGCTTTCACCAGACGTTCATCGTTCTGGTCAGTACCCACAATGATACGAGAAGGATACAGGTTATCGTAAAGGGCTTTAGATTCACGCAGGAACTCCGGGCTGAAAATGACATTCTTGCTGTTGAACTTTTCTCTTACACTTGCCGTATAGCCCACAGGAATCGTGGACTTGATAACCATAATGGCATTAGGGTTATATTCCATGACCAGCTTGATTACAGCTTCAACCGCAGACGTATCAAAGTGCTGGGTCTTGCTGTCATAGTTAGTAGGAGCCGCAATCACAACAAAATCCGCATCGCTATATGCTGCCTTTGCATCCAGCGTTGCGGTCAAATTCAAGTCCTTTTCTGCCAAGTATTTTTCAATATAATCATCCTGAATCGGAGATTTCTTGTTGTTAATCATATCGACCTTAGCCTGCACAATATCGACTGCAACTACCTGATGATGCTGGCTCAGAAGCACTCCCAGCGAAAGCCCGACGTATCCCGTGCCGGCCACAGCGATTTTATAGTTTTTCATCGTTCTATTCTCCCTCACTAGTCTTTTATTTTGTAAAAACAGCAAACAAGCCCACGGCGGATCACTCAATGGCAATCCACCGTAGACTCGATTCGTTCTCCTTAATTTTTTACTTGCTGCTCATTTTGTGGGTCAAAACAGAGCTGCACCAAAGCCTCCCACCTATAACCTCTGGATTTCAGCTTCTCCGCAGCCTGTCAGCAAATAAATACTTTTGTTGAACGAGTCGAGCCGTTGAAACCCTTTATTTGTCGTGGTTTTTCTTGGTTGACCCTATTATATCTCTAGCCCCGGTACCCGCAACCGCAATTTTATAGTCCTTTTTCATAATCCTATATCCTCCTGAAATCTCTTAGTGTATGGTAAGACTCATTACAAGCCGATCAAATTATATAAAACAGTGTATTCATCATCCATTTCTCAACGATTTTTGTGCCTATTATCACTGCATCACCAATCAGATACATATGCTGTACTTCTTTTTTTGAATCCATTCCTCTATTCCATCCTCACTTTTGTGTTTTTATCGCAATAATTTCTTTCCCCAAACACTTTTTCCAGTTACCTTTTGCACTACAATCTAAATTATAATTTATCTATATTATAGTAGACACAATCATATCGATCCGTCTTTCTTCGCAACAACCATCACCGTCTTCAAAAGAATCTTAATATCCAACCCAATATCCCAATTCTCAATATATTCCTTATCCAACCTCACAACCTCTTCAAAGTCCGTAATATCACTTCTCCCACTCACCTGCCACATTCCGGTAATCCCCGGCTTAATTGCCAGTCTTACCTTATGTCTCGGTTCATACAAATTCGTCTCCGAAATCAACGGCGGTCTCGTCCCTACAATGGACATATCCCCCTTGAGCACATTAAAGAACTGCGGGAACTCATCCAGGCTCGTCCTTCTGATAAAATCTCCCACCCCGGTCTTATGTGTCCCATCCGGCAGCACCTTATTTCCGATTACTCTGGGGTCGAAGTCCATCTTGAACATTTTGCCATCGCCCAGTTTGTTCTCTTTCATAAGTTCGGCTTTCCGCGCTTCCGCATCCATGTACATGCTGCGGAATTTGTACATTTTGAATTTCTTTCCGTTCTTTCCCACACGTTCCTGGGAGAAGAAAATCGGGCCTGGGGATGCCAGGTAGATGGCGGGGCCAACGAAGATGGTAATGATTCCTGTGAAAATACAGCCAACCAGTCCTCCGCAGATGTCCATCAGGCGCTTCAGGAAAAGCTGTCCGAAGGATGCATAGTTCAGGCTGGTGGTCAGAACTGTATAGCTTCCAACCTTTTCCACAAACTGTCTTTTGCCAGTCTGGTTGGTGATTTTTGCAAGGTTCAGATGAACAGTTACGCCGGTTTCGGTGAGCTTGTCGATAAGCCCGTCCGGGTATGGCAGATTTTCGGAGATGACGATCAGCACCTCGTCAATCCACTCCTGGCAGACATACATAGGCACGTCACTTTCGCCTGCCACAACAGGGACTCCACAGATTTTCTCACCGGTACAGTCCTCATCGATCACAACCACTCCGGCAAGGGAATATCTGGCATAATTGTTTTCCTGCATGCTGTGCACTACGTTTTTGGCTACCGCTTTGGAAGTGATGATCAGCAGCTTCTTGTCGCCGCCGTTTTCCATTTTTTTATGTAAGGAATTTTTCCAGATTTCTCTTATGGCATAGGTAAAGATCAGATAGATCACAATCGTGGTGATCAGGATCATTCTGGAAAAGCTCTGGCCTTCCTGGATTATGAACAGGTAAGCGATTGCAAGAGCACCTACTGCCACAGCATTTTTCAAGGTGGAGACAAATTCCTTATAGTGACCTCTTTTCAGCACGCTTTTCATGGTGCCGGAGGTGAAGATCACCACCAGGTCTGCAAATCCAAGGAATATTGCCATATTTCGATACAATATATCTCCATACACATTGAATCCGTACCCGCGGAATGCATATGCCAAAATAAATGCCAGCTGCAGACAGATCATATCCAGAACAATAAAATCCGCATGTTTTAACCAGCCCTCTGAGTCCTTCCGATACATATTTTCCTTTTCCCTCCCAAGTACTTTTCTTCCGTTCAGCTTAGGTAAATACAGTTGACAGAATCCTTCCATTCTCTAAAATGCAATGGTGAAATCTATTTTATTTATAACTTATCTAAATTTATATTTTCCCGCCAACGCTTCCCGGTTATGCTTTTTCTCAGGCATATTTAGGTCACATCACTCCTGATCTGTAACCACCGTTTATACGTCAGCGGTATTATTTATTTTCCAATTTCGACAAATTTCACCATTCCAGTCTTCTTAATAAAATACCACCCTGCCCTATTAGTGTCAACCCCCCCCCAGGTTTCTTTCTGGCTTTTCCGACAAAGTTTGGTAATTTTATCCACTTAACCCGATTTTTCCACTGGTTTTTTCCACTACTTTTTCATAAAGTGCTTGATAAACAGATACATAAGAATCACCAGCGCCCCAAAGTACCCCAGCACTCCCAAAGCCGGAATTCCCATTATCTTCGGTGTCATATCTGTGGTACAGATAATACTGGAGCTGATCAGAAGTGCCATTACCCAAAGACCAAGCACAATGTTCCGGATCAGGCGACGCATCAGCCACGCCAGGTCATCAGAGGCGTGAAGATCCAGGTTGATCTTGGTCTGGCCTTTCATACAGCCCTGCAGGAAATCTGCTGCCAGCGCAGGGATATCCACAGCGCGGAGCATGGAGCGGTACAGTTTTTTCCCGGTGCCCTTCATCTGCTTCTTCCAGTTTCCTTCATCCAGAAGGTTCCCTTTCAGACGGGCAGCTGCAATCTGCACCATATTAATCTCCGGGCTGATATCTGCCAGTACCCCTTCCATATGAGTCAGCCCTCTTGCAAGCATGGTGAGGCCATGGGGCATGACAATCTTGTTCTCCTTCATTACGTCCATCAGATCTGTAAGGATTTCTACGATATCGATTTCGCCAAAATCTGCGGTGCCGTATTTTGCCATAAGGTCTCGGATGTCTGTGTAAAGACGGCTCTGGTTAGGTTTCCCCTTGAATTCTCCAAGTGCCAGCACTGCATCCTGAATTTTTCCAATGTCATTCAGTGCCACACCTTCGATAGCCTGACCGATCAGCTCCCGGTCACGATCATTCAGCCGCCCCATCATTCCCATATCGATCCACACGATTTTGCCGCCCTGGATCATCACATTTCCCGGATGGGGGTCTGCGTGGAAAAAGCCGTCGTCCATAACCTGCTTGATAAAATTATCCACAAATTTGCTGCCGATCTCATCAAGGTCATAGCCGCCTGCGAGAAGCTCTTCCTTATGGTCGATGGGAATACCGTCGATGTATTCCATAACAAGGACACTGGCTGTGGTATACTCCCTGTAAAGAATAGGCGTTTTTACAAATGCCACATTTTTATTTTTCCTGGAAAATTCTTCCATGTTGGCTGCTTCCGTCAGGAAATTCATCTCTTCCTGGGTGACGCGCCACAGCTCTTCCAGCACAAGATTCAGATCTACCGCTTCCTTGATGCTTACAGGGGGAAGGAGCTTCACAGCCTTCTTCATCAAGCCGATATCGCGGGCCATGATCTCGTAGATGCCCTTTCGCTGAACCTTTATCACAACTTCTTCGCCGGTTTTCAGGACGGCGCGGTGTACCTGGGCGATAGAGGCTGAGCCAAGGGGCTTCTCCTGGATTTCCTGAAATTCTTCCTGCCAGGGACAGCCAAATGCTTCCCGGAGGACTTCTTCAACTTCTGCAAATG
Organism: Ruminococcus sp. J1101004sp1_RTP21198st1_B9_RTP21198_201120; assembly: GCF_040924245.1. Taxonomy (NCBI): domain Bacteria; kingdom Bacillati; phylum Bacillota; class Clostridia; order Eubacteriales; family Oscillospiraceae; genus Ruminococcus; species Ruminococcus sp. J1101004sp1_RTP21198st1_B9_RTP21198_201120. The sequence goes on from NZ_JBCOMI010000006.1 coordinate 76,648, forward strand.
GCATGGGGTCTACATCAGAGCAAAGCTTCATCAGCTCGTCGCAGTAGCGCTTGGGCAAAATGTCGGAGCGCATGGACATGATCTGTCCCAGCTTGATGAAGGTGGGGCCGAGATCTGTGAGAATGAGGCGGAGCTTCTCCGGGGAGACGCCTCGGGTGATGGCATGCTTGTGGAGAACGGCTGTAATTTCTTTTAGCCTTTCTTTATACGTGCCGGTGTCTTTGCCATTTGACTTCTTACCGGCTGTGCTGTTTTTCTCATTTTTATCCTGTTGGATTTCCACTTCCTGATTCTTTCTTTGTGCCTGGTCTGCTTCTGACTTCATCGTACTGTCATTCTTTGTCACGCCCATGTCTGTTCCCCTTACTGAAAAGGCAGGATTCGGGTACTCTTTCTCCTCATCCTGCCTTCATAAATTTCTTTATTTCGTTCTGCAATGCCGTTCAGGATTTCCTGCTGCACTTCTTAAACAAGGCAATACTATTTCTTTTTCGGAAAATGTTATTGCTTATTCCTGAGGGTCGTCCTCGTATTCTTCTTTGGCTTCCTCCACTTCTTCTGCCTCTTCCTCTTCTTCGGCAGTTTCCTCTGCGTCTACGTCTTTCGCCTGCATCTTGCTGATCTGCTCTTTCAGGGCAGCCAGCTGATCCGGAGTCATTTTGCCAAGGACTTCCTTCAGCTCGTCCGGGTTGGACGGCTTCAGGGTTACGTTTACGTTCTTCTTCACGCTCTCTTTGATATTGTGCTTCAGTTCCTGATTGAGGACCTTGCCCTGTTCTACGGTGAGCTCACCTTTCTTTACCAGTTCATCCAGAACTTCTTTGGATTTCTCTGCGGTCACTGCTGCAGTGCCGATTCCTGCAAGTAATATTTTTTTGATGCCTTCTCCAAGTTCCATAGTGTGTGCTCCTTTCTTATTTACAGCTATATCTGCCAACTCCCTGTGGGATTTTCGTTTTCAGCAGATCGGACTTCTCATAAAAGTCCAAGAAATGCCAGCCCTTTAGGTACGAAAATGATCAGTCCGGCGATGGCTGCCATGATGGCGGCAATCAGGACGGCTCCAGCGGCAGTGTCCTTGGCGGTTTTCGCCAGAGGCTTGTGCTCGCTGGTTACCAGGTCTACCACGGATTCTACGGCGGTGTTCACCAGCTCCAGTGCCATTACCAGTCCGAAAAGGCCAAAACAGATGCACCATTCCACTGGGGAAAGCTTCAGGATGATGCCTGCGATCACTACCAGGACTGCCATGGCACAGTGGATCTTCATGTTCCGTTCCTTGCGGATGCAGGTGAAAATTCCTTCAAATGCGTATCCGAAACTTTTCGTAATTGGTGGTTTCTTTGGTGCTGTCATTTCGTACACTTCCTGTCTGTTGGTTTGGGGATAGTATAGCATATTTTGTGCTAAATTACTATAAATTTAGATATTTTTTACATTTTTCTCATTATTACTGTACGAATTTCAAAAAGGGCAAGCTGCAAAACAGGCCTGCCCTTACATACATTTTCTAAATATCCAGTTTACTAAAATCAATCATCAGGTTCTCATAAATTCCTGCTTTTACCGAATCCTGCAGTGTATATTGTTCTGCATCTCCTTTTTCAAAATTATATACAAATATCTGATTCTTAGCCGCATCTATGATCCAGTATTCTCTTACACCTGCTGTTCTGTATTTAAAAAGCTTCGTATAATAGTCCATTCGTTTACTTGCAGGAGAAACGATCTCAATAATCCAGTCTGGTGCACCATTGCAGCCTTGATCATCCAGTTTATCCGGGTCACAAATTACTGAAATGTCTGGCTCTACATAAGTACTAGTCGTGTCATCCAGATATACTGCAAATGGAGCAGCATAGACTTCGCATTTCCCCTTATGGGAACGGATGTACTCAAGAATTCTGGCTGACAGTTCCATGGATATTTTCTGGTGTGTTCTGTTAGGTGGTGCCATATAGTATATATGTCCATCAATAAGCTCCGCTCTCTCCCCTTCTGGAAGAGCATATATATCATCTATTGTATAAACTTTTTCTTCGAGTAATGGCATGTAATCACTCCTTTTCGATGATTTCTATTACTTCTAAGTATATCGAAAGAACTTCTTCAAATCAACCATTTGAAAATGAATTTTCATTGATATAAATCAAAAAGCAGTTTATAACTTTATATCTTTCTGTCGTTCTTTTAGTTTCTCCATAACCGTAGGATACCGCTTATAATCTGTATGGGGCAAAGCCTGGGCTGCTACCATTAGTTCCAGGAAATCCTCCACTTCGGCAAACTGAATATAAACCATTTCTTCCAGGATCTGGTCAATATCTGTGAGGAGACTTCGGTTTAAAAGAAGCTTCTGAGCTCCTTCCAGTGAGGAGTTTCCAGCGTTGATAATGTGGTCGCGGTCCATGTCGTGATACATGCCGATGGTGATGGCGGATTCTTTGGATACGTGTTTGCCAAAGGCTCCTGCCACGTAGAAGCGGTCTGCCTGGTTTAAGTCAAGACCGGATTCACGGAGCATGATCTCCACCATAGTGTGAGCGGCGGATTTGGTGCGGATAAATTCGTCGATGTCCTTCTGGTAGAAGTACAGACCGGGGGCATATTCCACACAGAACTGGTTGTCTCTCTCCTGGATAAGAGGGCTTTTTTCCGGGGAAAGCTTGCCACGGATGTCGATCCAGCCTTCCAGGAAAAGCTCTGCGATCAGGTCTATGATGCCGGAACCACAGATTCCCTGAGGCGGAGTTTCTCTCTTTCCATTACTGTCTTTGCATTTCTCATCTGATACATCTTCTGACAATAAATTTGTCATTTTTTCAGTGTTAGATTGTACTGAATCTGTGATATTTTTCTGGTTTTTTCTCTCTCCATGCATAACTTCAAAGCATTCTGCCTGTTTTCCAATTACATGCACAAAGATGTTTCCATCCCTTATCTTCACTTCATCTACTGCCCCTACGTCTGCCCGCATTCCAGTGCGCACCACGCCTCCCTCCAGCGCTGGTCCTGCTGCGCCTGCGCCGCAGAGAAGAAATTCTTTATTTCCGATCACCAGCTCGCCGTTGGTTCCGATATCGAAGAAAACACTGATCTCGTTTTTCTTGTATAATTCAGTGTCAATCATGCCACTGATAATATCGCCGCCAAGGTAGTTTGACTTGGCAGGATAACAATAAACGTAGCCTTTCAGCGGAATGTCCAGATCGCGCGCCAGCTGGAAGCCGGGGCAGTCGGCATGGACTGCGTGTGGGGTGTAAAAGACGCAGAAAGCGTCCATTCCCAGAAGGAAGTGAATCATGGTGGTGTTGCCTGCGATTACCATGGAGAACGCGGAGTGGCTTGCATCCAGCTTATCCATACATTCACAAATGGATTCCACCGTAGCCCGCCGCACTTCTTCCAGCTTTTCCCTATTATCTTTACAGTAAAAAATCCTGGACAGAATATCTGTCCCCCACTGGATCTGCTTATTGAAGCAGCTGACCTCTTTCAAAATCTCTCCACTGTTGCAGTCCAGAAGTCTCGCGACCACAGTGGTACTTCCCAGATCCACCGCCAGCCCATAATGCTGCGCGGTGGTATCTCCTTCCTCAATCTCCACCATTTCCCAGTTTTCCCCATTCCAAGCAAGGGAAACCGTTATTTTCCACTTTGCGTTGTCCAGCAAGGGGTATAACTTCCGCAAAATATGGACAGGTATATGAACTCGCTCTTCCACACCTGCTGCCGCCAGGCTATCCAGGATCCGCTGCTGATCTGAGCGGGGATCGTCTTCGGTTGGGAGGGGGAGTTCGAGATATATTTTTCGGCTGAGTCCGTTCATCGTTTTTCAGCTCCTTATTTTTTACTCATTTTTCAACCTATGAAGAATTTATGATTATTTTAACCGCAGGTATTTTACTTGTTTCTATTCCAGAGCATGTTTGAAAAAGGCTTTCTGCAAGATGTGCGTCACAATTTGTGGGAGATTTTGCCCGGATGAGGGCGCCGTAGCGGGCTACGGCAACCGAATTCGGACAAAATATACCGCAAAGTGGGGCGTGCAGATTGCAGGAATGCTTTTTCAAACAGGCTCTGGAATTCGCCATACATAAGAAATAGCCGTCCTAACCCTGGAAAAGTTGCGGAACGGCTATCTCAATAGTCAACACCCAATATAACAGGATCAGGTAGAGAGCATCTACCTTCCAACTGTTCTGGTGAGTATATTATATCTATTCTATATGATTTTGTCAATCAATAATAGAAAATGGAGGGATTTTTATCATGACTTTTGGAAAAAGACTTATGCAGCTGCGTAAAGAACATGGTTATCGCAATCGCGACACTTTCGCGGCTGAGCTTGGCATTCCTGCCAACACTTTGCGCAATTACGAAATGGACATTCGGGAACCTGGCTTTCCATTTCTTATAAAGATATCGCAGTTTTTTCACGTCTCTACCGATTACCTGTTAGGATTAACAGAAGAAAGAGCGACTACAGCTGTCGATGTTCAATCCCTCGCCGAACAGCAGCTTATCGAAAAATATCGTCTTCTCGACTGCACTGGAAAAGAACTTGTAGATTACACAATTGCCATTGAATTAAAGCGAACCACCTTATTGGAAAATCAAAAAAATCGTATTCTCCATTATGAGCAGACATTTAATTCCTTAAAGCAGTCATAATCGTTTTATGCATTTTCTATATACTTCTATAACCAACAGTGGACTATCTCTGCATTTTCTCTGGCTACGTCAAAACTCCCCGCCAGCTTCCTGACAGGGAGTTTCTCTATTCCAGTAATCTTTATTTCGCAACAAAGTTTACAATCTTATTCGGTACATAAATCTCTTTTACAAGGGTCTTTCCTTCCAAGAAGGAAGCAACTCTCTCGTCCTTCTTAGCCAGCTCAAGAGCTTCCTCTTTCGCGCAGCCGTTGGGGATTACGATGGTTCCACGGACTTTTCCGTTGACCTGGACACCAATCTCTACGGATGCTTCTACAGTCTTGCTCTCCTCGTACTCCGGCCACTGGGAAAGGGAAAGTAAGCCTTCTCCGCCGATGGTCTCCCAGATTTCCTCGCAAAGATGAGGTGCAAACGGGCAAAGGAGCTTGATGAAGATTACAAGGTCATTCTTGCTGATCTTGCCAACTGCATAAATCTCATTGATCAGAGTCATCAGGCAGGCAATTGCAGTGTTGAATTTCATAGCCTCAATATCGGAGGATACCTTCTTGATTGCCTTATGGATCTTAACCTCCATATCCTTGGCTGCCGGCTCCTCTGTCATAATATCGGTCAGTCCTGCAACTCTCTCAAGGAAACGCTTGCAGCCTCTTACGGAGCTGTCGTTCCACGGAGCAGCTGCGCCGTAGTCACCCATGAAGAGAACGTAAGTACGAAGTGCATCTGCACCATACTCATTTACAATGTCAAGCGGGTCAACAACGTTGCCCTTGGATTTACTCATCTTGTCACCGTCTGAGCCAAGGATCATACCCTGTGCAGAACGTTTCGCATATGGCTCCGGAGTATTGACAATTCCCATGTCATACAGGAAATGATGCCAGAATCTGGAGTAGATCATATGTCTGGTTACATGCTCCATACCGCCGTTGTACCAGTCAACCGGCATCCAGTATTCCATCTTCTTGCGGTCTGCAAGAGCTTCTGTATTGTGTGGATCCACATAACGAAGGAAATACCAGGAAGATCCAGCCCACTGTGGCATGGTATCAGTCTCTCTCTTGGCATCGCCGCCGCATTTCGGGCATTTGCAGTTTACGAAGGAATCGATCTTTGCAAGTGGAGACTGTCCGTCCTCACCTGGCTGGAAATCCTTGATCTTCGGCAGACGAAGCGGAAGCTCCTCATATGGAACCGCTACGTCACCGCACTTCGGACAATGAACAATCGGGATTGGCTCGCCCCAGTATCTCTGACGGTTGAATGCCCAGTCTTTCATCTTATACTGAACACCAGCTTTACCAATGCCCTTCTTCTCAAGCTCTTCCAGCATGCGCTTGATGGAATCCTTCTTATTTGTATAGCCATTCAGGAAATCGGAGTTGATCATCTCGCCGTCACCTGTGTAGGCTTCTTTCTCAATATCACCGCCCTTGATAACCTGGATAATGTCAATACCAAATTTCTTGGCGAAATCATAGTCTCTCTGGTCATGTGCCGGTACCGCCATGATCGCGCCGGTACCATATCCCATCATTACATAGTCTGCAATGTAGATCGGGATCTTCTTGCCATTTACAGGATTTACGCCTTCAAGTCCCTGGATGCATACACCTGTTTTCTCTTTTACAAGCTGGGTTCTCTCGAACTCAGTCTTCTTCGCACACTCTTCACGGTAAGCCTTGATCGCATCCATGTTTGTGATGCGGTCAGCATACTTGTCGATCAGCGGATGCTCCGGTGCGATAACCATGAAGGTTACACCGAACAGGGTATCTGGTCTGGTGGTGTAAATCTGCAGGGTCTCATCAATTCCGTCAACTGAGAAGTTTACGAAAGCACCTGTGGATTTACCGATCCAGTTTACCTGCTGCTGCTTGATGTTCGCCGGATAGTCCACATCCTCCAGTCCCTCAAGAAGCTTGTCTGCATACTGGGTGATTCTTAAATACCAGACATCCTTGGACTTCTGGATAACGTCGCTGTGGCAGATATCGCATTTGCCGCCCTGACTATCCTCATTGGAAAGAACAACCTTACAGGATGGGCAATAGTTAACTAATGTCTTATCACGGAAAACAAGTCCGTTCTCAAACATTTTCAGGAAAATCCACTGGGTCCATTTATAGAAATCTTCCTGCGTGGTATCGATCACACGGCTCCAGTCAAAGGAGAATCCAACACTCTTCAGCTGATTGGTGAATTTCGCAATGTTCTGGTCTGTGATCTCACGAGGATGTGTATTCGTCTTAATCGCATAATTCTCAGTAGGAAGTCCGAATGCATCGAATCCGATGGGGAACAGTACATTGTATCCCTGCATTCTTCTCTTTCTGGAAAGTACCTCGATACTGGAATATGCCTTAATATGTCCGACGTGCATTCCCGCACCACTTGGGTATGGGAACTCTACAAGGCCGTAGAATTTCGGTTTATCACTTCCGTCAACAGCTTTAAATGCCTGCTGCTCTTCCCACTTTTTCTGCCATTTCGGCTCGATTTTCTTAAAATTGTGTTTCATTGATGGTTCCTCCACATTTATTGTGCCTGTCATAACTGTTCAATTCCTTCACAGTTATTGCCTGTCATAACTGTTTAATACCTTCACAGCTATTGCCTGTCATAACTGTTTAATACTTCCACAGCTATTGCCTGTCAACAAAATAACCGTCAGATGATCTGCCTGTTTATCGCGCAGATCAGGCGCGTTATTTTGCAAAAATCCTTTTACCATTCTAATCCAACATAGTGGTTTTGTCAACGAGAAACCGCCTCTATTGCGGCCTGAAGCTGATTATCCTCGTCATGGGTATAATCCGTCCGGTTCAAAAGGCTGGCATCCAGTTTTACCTCCACATCCGGTGTGATTCCCACCTTGTGGATATCATTGCCCTTGGGGGTAAAATATTTCGCCGTAGTCAGCTTCACCGCACTTCCATCAGAGAGCTGGCAGATGCTCTGAACGATTCCCTTTCCATAAGTGGTGGTTCCCACAATCGTTCCAATCTCATAATCCTTCACAGCTCCGGCAAAAATCTCCGATGCACTGGCGCTGTTCTCATTTACCAGCACTGCCAGCGGAATGTCGATCGGGGTGTCTCCGTCACACTTCATCTCCTGTTTTTCCCCATATTTGTCCTCTGTATACACGATCAGTCCTTCGGGCAGAATCTGGCGCAGCACATCGCACACAGAAGAAAGCACCCCACCTGGATTGTCACGAAGATCCACGATCAGCTTCTCCATGCCTTTTGCCTGAAGATCTTTGTAAGCATCCTCAAACTGCTGGGGTGTCACCATGGTAAACTCTGTAATTCGCAAATACCCTATAGAATCCTCCAGCATTTCATAAGAAACAGTGGGCAGCTCCACATCGCTCAAAGTCACTGTTATTTCTTCCGGTTCATCTGCCTCCTGGTGATAAACGGTCAGAATAGAAGTACCGTCCTCCTTTTCCCGTATCATCTTTGAGACCTCAGCAGGCGTCATTTCCGTTACATCCGTTCCGTTCACAGCCGTGATCACATCATTCGCCTTCAGCCCGGCCTCATCTGCCGGACTGCCCTCATAACAATCCACCACCAGAATACCACCCTCCGTATTTTGGGTAATGCTCACGCCGATTCCAGAGTAAGAGCCCTCGGTGTCTCTCATCTCCTCCTCGTATTCTTCCTCCGTATAATATCTGGAATACGGATCCCCCAGCCCATAAAGAAGCCCGGTATAAATCCCCTCCTTCAGCGAATCCTCATCCACATCTTCCAGATAATTCTGATCTATAATATCTTCCAGATACTTAATCTTCTGGGTAACTGCCACATCCGACAGTACATTACTTCCCGCACGTCCCGCTTTCTGAAGCCCCACATATCCCCCGCCCAGCACCAGGGATACGCAAAGCACACCAGTTATGGCTCCCTTTAAAAATTGTTTATCTGCCATCTATATTTCTCCTTATTTTCGCTATACAAGTTCTATCCAACCAGCAGCATTTGGGCAACTGATATTCCTAAGCAAGTCATTTCAGGTGCGCCCTTAGCGCAGGTGAGATCCGATGGTTACGAAGACTTAGACGCGAGGGCTCTCCCGAGCGTCTTAGTCGCAGTTACCAGCTAGCTCGCCGGAGCGTTGCACCGACTTGCGTGGAATATCATTTGCCCAAATGCGTCCGCCCTGAATACCCTCTCTATCTCTTTATATAAAAGGACTGCCAGATCTCTCCAGCAGCCCCCATATCCTCTTCTCATATTCTGGCGGAATGCGAATAACCGCCCTTATTGTAAAACAGAACTCTCACACCTTCAAGTGTTTTCTTGTAGTAATAAAGCTTCCCACAAGACCAATTCCAATTCCCAGTGCCAGCGCCACCGGAACCAGTGTCTGGTAGATCTGTCCAACCGGAATGAAATCTACAACACCCAGAAGTACGCTGAACTTGGTATATACATAGGTTACCACATTATTGTAACAGAAATACAAAATGATCAGTGGAATTCCCGCACCGATCAGTCCCAGGATCATACCCTCCAGAAGAAACGGTGCACGTACAAAGCTATCAGTAGCACCAATATATTTCATAATTCCGATCTCGTCCTTACGAACTGTAATACCAACGGAAATAGTATTACTGATCAGGAAAATGGCGATCAGCAGCAGGATCACGATCACAGCCACAGATACATAGGAAACAATACGGTTGATAGAACCAAGAGTCTTGGCAGCCTGCTCAGACTGATTAACCTCTCGTACATTATCCAGTGTCTTGATATAGGCAACCAGCTCAGACTGTTTCTCAATGTTATTCATGTACACACGGTAGTTGGATGAATTTGCCAGCGGGTTATCATCCTTGAAACCGTCTGCTGCCTCAGAGTCATCACCGAAGTATTCCTGCTTCATCTTCTCCCAGGCTTCATCACCGGACTCAAACTCAATCTTGGAAACCTCCGGGCGCTGCCTGATCAGTTCTCCAACTGCATCCATCTGCTCCTGTGTGGTTCCTTCATTAAAAAGCACTGTGATCGGCACATCTTCCTCAACCTTATGCGCCAGCGTATTCACATTATTTACAATGGAAAAGAAAATTCCGAAAAGAAAAATACATGCTGCCATCGTAATAATAGAAGCAATGGAAAACATGAAATTTCTCTTGATATTCTTGATACCCTGCTTCAGAGTATACCAGATGGTACTAGGCCTCATAATATTCTCCCTCTTTCTCGTCGCTGATGATCACTCCATTATGCATGGTCAGTACACGCTTCTTCATGGAATTGACAATCTCTTTATTATGGGTTACTACCAGAACGGTGGTTCCACGCTGGTTGATCTCCTCAAGGAGCTTCATGATCTCCTCGGATGTCTTCGGGTCAAGATTACCAGTAGGCTCGTCTGCAAGAAGGATATCCGGGCGGTTTACAATTGCTCTGGCAAGAGCAACTCTCTGCTGCTCTCCACCTGACAGCTCGTCCGGGTACGCCTTGTATTTCCCTGCAAGTCCAACCTCCTGAAGTACCTCCGGAACTCTCTTGCGGATAACTCTGGTGGGACGGTTCACAACACGCTGTGCAAAAGCTACATTCTCATACACATCCCTGTCCTTCAGAAGACGGAAGTCCTGGAATACGACGCCAAGCTTACGGCGGTATTTGGCCACACGGCGGTGCTTCATTCCCTCAAGCTTCTCTCCGCTTACGATAATCGTACCGGATGTGGAATCCAGTTCCTTCAAAAGCAGTTTGATCAGCGTGGATTTACCGGAACCGCTATTTCCTACTATAAATACGAATTCACCTTTATCTACATGGAGATTGGCGTGATTCACTGCCGGCAGTCCCGGTCCATAGGACTTGCTCACATCTATCAGATCAATCATGATATCCTCCTAAATTTTTCATGTAAAAATTCAATTCAGCAGTTTGCTTAATTTTTATGTAACATTATTGTAATATATGTCTGGTAAAAATGCAACCTTATTTTTTGCAGTACCTTATTATACCAGAGAAAACCAAGAACGCAATAGATTTCACAAAGGAAACACAAAGCAGGTCCAGGAATGATTTTTCAAACAGGCTCTAGTCCAGCACAAAGATGAAAAATGCCTGCCACAAACAAATGCAGCAGGCGCAGAAATTACAAATATGAAACTTAATACTCCAGAGTCTCCATATACTTCATGTATCTTACAACCATCAGCGCGATCTTGAATGTGATCGCATCCTCGAATACACGAAGGTCAAGTCCGGTGCTCTTCTGGAGCTTGTCCAGACGATAAACCAGAGTATTACGGTGAATGTAAAGCTGTCTGGAGGTCTCGGATACATTCAGGCTGTTCTCAAAGAACTTGTCGATGGTAACCAGAGTCTCCTCGTCGAAATCATCCGGGGACTTGCCGCCGAAGATCTCCTTAATGAACATCTTGCACAGCGGGATCGGAAGCTGATAGATCAGACGGCCTATTCCAAGAGAGCTGTAAGCAATAACATCCTTCTCAGGTGAGAAAATCTTGCCTACATCAAGAGCCATTCTGGCTTCCTTGTAGGAACGGGAAACTTCCTTCAGCTCGCTTACGATAGTTCCGTATGCAATATGTGTAGTATTCTCTTTCTCAAGTCCTAAGGTATCAAGGATGGTCTGGGCAAGCTTGTCCATCTCCTCGTATCCTTCGTTCTCCTCAAGTTCCTTGACAATGATAATGCTCTTCTCATCAACAGCTGTGATAAAGTCCTTGCTCTTGCCGCCGAACAGACTCTTCACGCTCTCCATGGAGCTGTGCTCTCTCTCCTGCTCAAGCTCCAGGATCATAACCACCCGTCGAACATCAGCATCAATATGAAGCTTCTTCGCACGATTATAAATATCTACCAGAAGCAGGTTATCAAGAAGCAGGTTCTTAATGAAGCTGTCCTTGTCAAAACGCTCCTTATATGCAACGATCAGGCTCTGGATCTGGAAAGCGGCAAGCTTTCCTACCATATAAGTATCTTCATCTTCTCCGTGGGCGACCAGAATGTATTCCAGCTGGTAATCATCACAGACCTTGAAATACTGATAACCTTTCACAAGCTGGCTGGCAGCCTGGGATTCCACAAATGCCTGAATATCCTGTGGCTGAATCTCAAATTCACTGTAGGTGGACGCCAGTGTCTTGCCATCTGTGTCAATAATGCAAAACTCCGTCCTGGATATCTCCCTGAGCCCCTCAAGTGTATTCTGCAGTACCTGATTTGATATCATTACCCTTCCGTCCCTTCTTGTAAATTATAGGGCTACTGGTCTCACAGCTGTCAATGTATTCCAGGATAGTGAAAACATTGTCAAAGAGAGCAGTAACATTATATGTTCGCCGGTATACCCGGCATGAATCGCTGTCCATTAGTGCCAAAATTCGCGGTCTCAAATCTGTAATATTGCACAAAACCTCAGACAGTCTTAGGAAAATCTACTGATTCCAAAAATTCATGAACCTATTTTAATACAAAATCACCAAAAAAGGAAGAGGAAAGTAGAAAAAATTTACAAATTTCCAGCATATTTTTTTAACTTTTTCTATATCACTCCAATTTCAAGCCCTATTTTCCCCTTTTTTTGCGGTGCGCAAAAGGCTTTGGTAAAGTTTTCCTTTTTACTTACGTTCAATAAATCCCTCACCATGGACTTCACGCACGTCAGACACGATCACAAAAGCATCTGGGTCAATATGGTCCACCAGCTCTTTCAATGCCACGATCTCCTTGCGTCCCACAACGCAGTAAAGAAGCAGCTTGTCCTGGCCGGAGTACATTCCCTTTCCGTGGATTCCGGTCACGCCGCGATCCAGTTTGTCCATAATTTCTCTGGAAATCTCGTCAGGCTTGCTGGTAATGATATACGCCTGTTTGGAAAATTTCAAACCTTCGATCATGCTGTCAGATACCTTTGTCACAAGGTAAACGGCGATGATGGCATAAAGTGCTTTCTGCACACCGAACACATACATACCTACAAGTACAATGGCTCCGTCAATAAACTGCATAATCTGGGCAATGGAGTAATGGCGGAGCTTCCGCTGAAGCAGTGCCGCCATCATGTCTGTGCCCCCGGTAGTTCCTCTTCCAAGAAACACAAGTCCGATTCCAATTCCCTGGATCACACCACCATAAACGGCTGCCAGCAAAAGATCATTTCCTGCAATGTCAAATGCCGGAAGAACCGCCAGCCAGAATGACAGGCAGATTTCTCCCACCAGTGCCCTTTTCACAAACTGGAATCCACTAAGCTTCATTCCAATCAGAAACAGCGGGATATTCAGACTTAAGTTCGTGATCCACAGTGGGATGCCTCCCGGCACGACTCCCTCTGTCCACTCTTTTACCAGGATCGCAATACCGGAAAAGCCTCCGGTTACCATACCGGACATATCGAAAACACTGTTTATGGCAGTTGCCATAAGGGCTGTACCAACAATGATCATCAGATAATCCAGGAAGGCAGCTTTTTTGTTATTTTGAAACATGGCGTTACCTCCGTATTCTGCTTTCTTATTCATCATCCTCCAATTGCTTTGTAAGATATCTTCCAACGATTTTGGAAAATCCGGTAATATTCCGGATATATGCAAAATCCTTTCCAAAAATCTTCTTCTCCGTCGCCAGATCTTTCTCTTCCCCGGCGAAAACACCCAGCACGCTCACTCCCTGGCTGCGCAGCTTACGGATCTGGGCTGCAGTGTCGGTAATTGCATACTTCCCATGATACGGTGCCGGATTCTTCGCATTGGGACGATTGACAATAACATCGTAAGGACGTCCATCACTGAGAATGATCAGAATCTTTTTCTCTTCCTCCCGGTTCAGAAGGCCGTATCCTGCTGCCCGGATGGCAAGTCCGTCACGGTTGTTGGATGATGTTACATAGTTAAATATATTTTCATTTGCACTTCTTTGGTCGTCATATTCTCTGAAGCGGTGGAGAATGGTATAGTCCCAGAAGGTGCAGTAGCTCATCACTCTGTGGGGCAGCTCTGCATTGCTAAGTGCCTCGCTGATAATGTAGGCCTGCAGCGCTACCTCGCCCTGGCGGCTCATCTGGGAACCACTGGCATCGATCAGCACATCCACCACAAAATCAGAAGAATCCCCCTTCAATTCCCGCCTAAAAACCTGTGCATCACTGCTTCTTCCAAGCCGCCACAGCCTTGATGGAACAATCATTCCTCTGTCTGAAAGAATCTCCTGATTTTCACTTTTGATGACCAGTGACTTTTTCAGCATTTCTGTGAGAAGGGCGATATTCCGCTTCACAATGCGGTGTTTGTCATGATAAAGCCAGATATTCTTATTTTTCAACCTTTTTGCATATTCATACTGGTAATTTCGTTTTACCGGACTTTTCAGAATTCCCTCAGTAAAATACAGGCTGCAGTCGCTGTGAATGTCACGGCACATCAGCTGGTTCATCCGCTTCTCTTCCAGCTCGCTCAGATAAGTTTTTCCAAAATTCAGTTCCACATAGGTGTGGGCTTTTTCCAAAGCCTCCGGAGGCAGAACTGTAATTTTCTGTTTCGATTGCCGTTCCTCTTCCATCTCCCGGGTGACATCCGCATTCTCCATACCCGCCACATTGGAGGTAAGCTGCTCCATATAGCTTTCCAATGCATCCTCATACATTTCTTCGGAAAGATAGTCGTGCCAGTCAAACTCCGTCAGATCTTCCATAGTGACAGCAAGCACCTGCTCAAGGGTTGCCTTTTGGGAAAAGTCGGGGTCAGCGACTTCATTGTATACTGTGTCTATGATGCGGATTAAAGACATTGTATCCGTAGTCTCTGCTGCGCTGGAAATCAAGTCAATATAGTGATGGATTCCTTTGTATTTTCTATCTTTTTGTTCTTTTTCCGTTATATTTGTTATAGTTTTGTTTGATGCATCCGCATTTTCCCCTCTGTCAATCCGCCTTCTCAGCAGATTCACTCTCAGATAGCCCAGCTTATCTGCTGCCGACGGCATAGTCTCATATTCCTGATCCAGTATGTCCTCGCAGGCTTTCCTCTGCATCTCCCAGATTCCCGGACGCTGCTCACAGATCCGGTCTCCAATGGCTTCCTCAATGCAAAGCTGGGAGACAAAGGTAAGGGCTGCCTCATCTGCCCCCATAAAAATCTTCTTAACCAGATACATTCCAAGAAAGTCTTTATCGAAAAACTTTGCCAATGCCCCCTGCTTGATTCCATCATAAAGCGCAATATCCTTCGACCTGCGAAACAGGGAAATATCCGGCTTCATCTGCTGGGTGTAATCCCCACTGATGGTCCACAGCAGATTTCGAATACGATTTTCCAGTTCTAGCTGATAATCCTGAAGGCTCAGTTCTTCACTGTCAGCCCGGCTTTCCTCTGCATCTTCCAGATCAACTAATTTCGGTGAAAGCCCTTCTCCTTTATCGTGCTTCATAAACATCTTCCCGTGTCCAGCTCTGTGGAATTCTGGTTCGCACCACATCCTCCACGATTTCCTTCTCAAACACATCAAATGTTTTATTCACAATGCCCATGCGTACCGCCTGCCATGGGGAAAGCCCGGTACGCACGATCTTCATGGCAGCAAGCAGGCCGCGAAGATCCAGTGGCTTTGTGGAAATCTCACTGTTCATGGATTTCTGCTGCAGATCCAGAAATACTCCCATAAACTGCTCCACAGCCTCTTTCTTTGCATCAGGGAACATCCTGTTGAAAATAAAACCAAGCGTTTCCTCATTCTGCGCCGGCATGTCGATTACCAGAAAACGGGAAACCAGAGCCTCATTCAGCTCCTTGGTTCCGGCATACCCGTAATTCATGGTTCCAATAAATCTTGCCGCCGGGTGAAGGTCTATTTTGTCATATCCTGGCACATCAATAGACCGGCGGTAATCCAATGTGGCGTGAAGTACAGAAACCGCATCATTCTTCGCCATATTGATCTCATCCAGAATACCGAATCCGCCTTCCTCAGCACACTGGTAAATGCTTCCCTTACGCAGCTTCACCTGATTATCCACGAAAGTATCTGTTCCAATCAGGTCACCGCTGTTTGTATTCACATGGAAGGACACGTTATACACCGGTCTCCCGAAAATATATGCCAGATTCTCTGCCAGCACATTCTTTCCCGTAGCCTTCGGTCCTGCCAGAAGCAGATTCTCCTGCTCCAGCACCGCTGCCATGGCCATCTCCAATGTTTCCTTCCCATAAAATGGCAGCGCCGGTTTTATCCGTCTGTGCTTCGCTTCCTCTGAAACACCATATTCCTGTCGAAACTCTTCCGCCGCCTTAATAAGCGCCGCACTGACGCCTTGTTCCTCTAAAAAATCAAATTCACTCATCTTTTTCCTGCTTTCACTTTACCTCTTTAATAGAAAAGAGGACTGCGGCTGCAGTCCTCCTGATCACTTTACGGCTCAAACACCAGATCTCCATAAGATGGCATCGGCCACATATCTTTATCCACTAACATTTCCAGTTCGTCAACCGGCTCTCTTAATTTCTCCATTGCCGGAACCAGTTTCTCTCTGCAGAACACAGCCCTGTCACGTCCTTCCGGATGCGTCTCGATCTGATCTACCAGCTTGCTCAGCTTATTCATGGTACTGTTCACTTCTTTCAGAAGCTTGCTTGCTTTCTTCAGAAGATCCATCTGAACGCTCACGTCAATTGGTCCAACTGCCTTCACCTGATTGATGGACTCTGCCAGTACAGTTGTATACTTGATGACTGCCGGAATGATCTGCTTGGTTGCCATGTCCACCATGGTTTTCGCTTCGATGTTAATTGCTTTCGCATAAATCTCATACTGGATCTCCGCTCTGGACTCCAGCTCAGTCTTTGTAAATACTCCAAATTCTCCAAACAGTTCTACAGCCTTATCTGTAGTAAGTGCCGGAATGGCATCTACCATAGATGGCAGAACAGGAAGTCCGCGACGGCGTGCCTCTTTTTCCCATTCAGGAGCATAGCCATTGCCGTTAAATACGATTCTCTGATGCTGGGTAGCATATTCCTTGATCAGATCATGGACTGCCAGATCAAAGTCTTCTGCGCTCTCCAGAACATCGCAGGCTTCCTTAAACGCCTCAGCAGTAATGGTATTCAGCACCACATTGCATGCGGAAATGGAATCCTTGGAACCAACCATACGAAACTCGAATTTATTGCCGGTAAAAGCAAAGGGTGAAGTACGGTTACGGTCTGTAGCATCCTTCATGAAATCCGGAAGCGTCTTAACGCCTGTATCCATTTTCTCCCCTGTCTTACTTCTTGTAGCAGTACCAGTGCTGATCAGCTGCTCCAGCACATCCTCAAGCTGCTCTCCAAGGAAAACCGAAATAACAGCTGGCGGAGCCTCATGACCGCCAAGGCGCTGGTCATTTCCAACATCTGCTGCGGACTCACGAAGAAGATCTGCATGCTTGTCAACGGCTTTCAGGATACAGGTCAGAACCAGAAGGAACTGAATGTTCTCATGTGGTGTCTTCCCCGGCTCCAGAAGATTAATTCCGTCATCAGTAGTCAGGGACCAGTTATTGTGCTTACCGGAACCATTCAAGCCTGCAAAAGGTTTCTCGTGAAGCAGACAGCGCATGCCGTGACGGCTTGCCACCTTTTTCAGGATACGCATCATGATCTGGTTGTGATCTGCTGCAATATTAACAGGTGCATAGATCGGCGCAAGCTCATGCTGTGCCGGTGCAACCTCATTGTGCTGGGTCTTGGCTGTAACTCCCAGCTTCCAGCACTCTTCATTTACTTCTTTCATATATGCGGAAACTCTCTGACGGATGGTTCCGAAATAATGGTCATCCATCTCCTGTCCTTTCGGAGGCATGGCTCCGAAAAGAGTGCGTCCGGTGTAAATCAGATCCTTTCTCTGCATATATTTCTCTTTATCAACAAGGAAATACTCCTGCTCTGCACCAACAGATGGTGTCACTCGCCTGGAGGTCGTATTTCCGAAAAGTCTGAGAAGTCTTAACGCCTGTGTATTGATGGCTTCCATAGAACGAAGAAGCGGTGTCTTCTGATCCAGCGCTTCTCCTGTATAGGAACAGAAAGCGGTAGGAATGCATAAGGTTCCACCTGCTGCATCATGTCTTACAAAAGCCGGTGAGGTACAATCCCATGTTGTATAGCCTCTTGCCTCAAAGGTGGCACGAAGACCGCCAGATGGAAAAGAAGACGCATCCGGCTCTCCCTTGATCAGCTCTTTACCGGAAAAGCTCTGAAGGACTTTTCCATTCTCCATAGGTGCGGTGATAAATGCATCGTGCTTCTCTGCAGTTACGCCTGTAAGGGGCTGAAACCAGTGACTATAATGAGTGGCACCCTTCTCGATGGCCCATTCCTTCATCTCGTGGGCAACCACATCTGCAACCTCCATGGAAAGCTCCTTGCCCTCTTCAATGGTTTTCTTCAGCTCTTTATAAACCTTCTTCGGCAGACGGTCCTGCATGACGGAATCATTGAATACATCACATCCGAATAATTCCTTCACATTAACATAATCTCCCATTGTTCCTCTCCTCTCGTTCATCTCGCTGCTTATTTTCCCAGGCTGCCATTTATCTGCGGTACCTTCTCTCCATAAACAACGATTCATCACACATTACTGGTTCTTATTTTTTCACATGTAAGCACTCAATGCTTTCACAGATGCAAGGCAAAAAACGCGCAAAAATTCTCTCTGGTGATACCAGCCGGTCTCACCCTGTTTACTTGTCGCTCTTCAAGCAAAGGTTCAGTGCCTGCTGCAGGTTCTCAATCTCTACCAGCCTTGGGCTTCCGCCGTATTCTCCGTCCAGCGTCCATGCTACTTCTTCCTCTGCTTCAACTGTAAGCTTCCGGGCCTTGAAAGAATAGATCAGGTCAGAATTATCCTCCATGTTGAGAAGATTCCGGACAATCTCCTGCATTTCCAGCGGGTTCTTAGGCTGTACGATCAAAGTGACCTCAAAAAGGCCGTCGTTCATATCCACATCCTTGGTCAGGTTCTTAAATCCGCCCACAGATCTGGAATTGGTGACCATGCCGTAGATAAAATTATCTTCGATCACACCATTCTCTGTTGTCACTTTCATATGGTAAGCCTTGATATCCAGAAGTCTCTTGGCACCTTCCAGGACATAAGCAAGATGGCCCAGAATGTTCTTCAGATCCTGACTTGTCTCATAAGACACATCTGTAAAAAGACCAAAAGCAGCTACATAGGCAAAAGTCTGGCTGTTAAATCTGCCTACGTCGCATCTGTAAATCTCTTCCTTCATGATCATAGATGCCGCATCCAGCATATTCTTCGGCATAAAAAGGCTGTTGGCAAAGTCGTTGGTGCTTCCTGCCGGTATGTATCCGACCGGAACCTTGCTTCCCACCTCGGTAATTCCTGTAACCACTTCATCCAGCGTGCCGTCACCGCCGCTGCAGACGATCAGATCCACCTTGTCTGCATATTTCTTCACCTGTTCATAGGCATCCTTCGGGGCCTGAGTTGCGCGGATGATCACCTCATAACCGCCTTTATTAAAGATATCTACTATATCCATCAGAGATGTCTTGATCTTGCCCTTCCCTGCTTTGGGATTAAAAATAAATACCAGTTTTTTCTCCAACTTCATTCCTCTTTTTCATTACCATTTATTTTACACATAAAATTAATTCACATATGATACTATAAAAAAAAGAGGGCAAAATGTCAACGCTTTTGCCCTCTTTTATAGTCTTTTTAGAATTATAACAAGCTAAATTTTTTTGGTCTGTTCTGCTTATTTTTGGAAAAACTGAAGCATTTCTTTTCCATTTTTTATATTCTGCCTGCTTAAGCCTCACGCACAGCGTCCTTCATGGACTTTACATAGTCCTTTACATATGGGACGCAGTTTTCTCCATGTGCGGCACAAATTTTCACAATGGCGGAGCCTACAATCGCACCGTCGGACTGGGCAGCCATTTTCTTTGCCTGCTCCGGGGTGGAGATGCCGAAGCCCACTGCACATGGAATGTCCTTTGCAGCTTTTACCAGCTTCACCATCGCTCCGATATCAGTGGTGATCCGGGTTCTGGTTCCGGTTACGCCAAGGGAGGAAACGCAGTATACGAAGCCATTTGCCTCTTTTGCAATCCGGGTGATCCGGTCGTGGGATGTGGGGGCGATCAGGGAAATCAGCTCCAGACCATACTGTTTGCAGACCACATCGAACTCCTCTTTTTCCTCAAAAGGTACATCAGGAAGAATCAGTCCATCCATTCCAATTTCTGCTGCTTTCCTGATGAAACGCTCTGTTCCATAGGAAAAAACAACGTTTGCGTAAGTCATAAATACCATTGGGATACTGGTTTTTTTACGGATTTTTACCACCATGTCAAAGATCTTGTCTGTGGTTACTCCGCCGCTCAGTGCACGCACATTGGCTTCCTGGATCACAGGACCCTCTGCTGTCGGGTCGGAAAACGAGATTCCAAGCTCAATAAGGTCTGCGCCTGCTTCCTCCATTGCATAGACAAGCTGCTCAGTGATCTCCAGAGATGGATCTCCGCAGGTGATAAATGGGATAAATGCTTTTCCTTTTGCAAATGCTTCTGAAATTCGGTTACTCATGGATATCCTCCCCTCTGTATCTTGCGATTGCTGCACAGTCTTTGTCGCCTCGGCCGGAAATAGTGATGACTACGCACTGATCCTTGCCCATCTGGGGCACGATTTTTTTTGCATAGGCAACAGCGTGGGCACTTTCAATGGCAGGAATGATTCCTTCTGTTTTGGAAAGATATTCAAAGGCTTCTACTGCTTCTTCATCTGTTACAGGTACATACTGGGCACGGCCAGTGTCGTAAAGGTGGGCATGCTCCGGTCCGATTCCCGGATAATCCAGTCCTGCGGAAATAGAGTAAACCGGCGCGATCTGTCCGTACTCGTCCTGGCAGAAATAGGATTTCATTCCATGGAAGATTCCAAGTCTGCCAGTGGCAATGGTGGCTGCGGTCTCTGCAGTATTTACGCCGCGGCCTGCTGCCTCGCAGCCGATCAGCTGTACATCTTTGTCTTCAATAAAGTGGTAAAAGGTTCCGATGGCATTGGAGCCGCCGCCTACACAGGCAAGGACTGCATCTGGAAGCCTGCCTTCTTTTTCCAGCATCTGTTCTTTGATTTCTTTGGAGATAACTGCCTGGAAATCGCGGACAATGGTTGGGAAAGGGTGAGGGTCCATAACGGAGCCCAGTACATAATGGGTATCTGCTATACGGTTGGTCCATTCACGCATGGTCTCGGATACGGCATCTTTCAGGGTGGCAGTTCCGGAGGTTACAGGATGAACTTTTGCTCCAAGGAGACGCATCTTATATACATTTAATGCCTGGCGCTCGGTATCTTCTTTTCCCATGAATACCTCGCATTCCATTCCCATAAGGGCTGCTGCTGTGGCTGTGGCTACACCGTGCTGTCCGGCTCCGGTTTCCGCGATAACACGGGTTTTGCCCATTTTTTTTGCAAGAAGCACCTGACCTAAGACGTTGTTGATCTTGTGGGCGCCGGTGTGGTTTAAGTCTTCTCTTTTTAAATAAACCTTTGCGCCGCCAAGGTCTTCGGTCATGTGAGCTGCGTAGTAGAGGCGGGATGGTCTTCCTGCGTATTCATTTAAAAGTTCTGTAAGCTCCCGGTTGAATTCCGGATCGTCTTTATAGTGGTTGTAGGCTTCTTCCAGTTCGATCACCGCGTTCATCAGGGTTTCGGGGATATACTGGCCGCCGTGGATTCCAAATCTTCCGTTTGACATAGCGTTGTTTCCTTTCGTTTCGCTGTTTTGTATATGAATTACTTTCTTCACTCTTCACTCTAAATCTGCTTCTCGCTCTTTTCTGTATGCTTCCAGTGTATTAATCTGCTTCAGCATACGGGCAATCTGCTGGATTTTCGCCCGGTCTTTTCTTCCATCGGTTTCCAGGCTGCTGCTCAGGTCTACAGCCCATGGGTGTAAGGTTCCAATGGCGCTGCGGAGGTTTTCGGGACCGATTCCTCCGGCAAGGAAGAATGGGCGGCGGACTGGGGGAACCAGGGTCCAGTCGAAAGGTTCGCCGGTTCCTCCTGCGCCCTGATCTAAGAGGATGTAGTCGGCAGGGCTTCGAAGAGCCCGCTGAACATCTTCGGGTGTTTTTATGGAAAAGGCCTTGATGACGGGCTTTCCAGTCATATTCTGGATTTTTTCGATGTAGTCTTCGTCTTCATCCCCGTGAAGCTGGGCAGCCCATAGGGTGCCATCTTTTAATAAGGAAATGGGGAGTTCCGGGGCAGCGTTTACGAATACACCTACGGAAAGGATTTCCTTGTCCAGTCCCTTAACCAGGACTTTGACCTGTTCTGCCGTAAGGCTTCGTCTTCTTCCTGGAACTTCAATTATGAATCCCGCAAAATCCGGTTTTGCTTCATTTACGGCTTCAATATCCTCTTTGCAGGTCAGACCGCAAATTTTTAATTTTGCCATACTGTTTCATTCCTTTTCTTTAATTTTTTATTTTCCAACTATTTTATCAGCACATTGTACATCTTAGATTGCCAGAGCGTGTTTGAAAAAGGCTTTCTGCAAGATGTGCGTCACAATTTGTGGGAGATTTTGCCCGGATGAGGACGCCGTAGTTGGCTACGGCAACCGAATTCGGGTGAAATATACCGCAAAGTGGGACGTGCATGGAATATCACTTATCACCATGAGTCAGCTCAGACAATCCCTGCATTTAATGCCCCAAGTGCCGCTTTCTTGTCAGGGCTGCGCATTAAGGTCTCCCCGATCAGGACTGCATCTACTTTGTTTTCATATAATATACGGATATCCTCCGCTGTCTTAATACCACTTTCGGAAACAAATACCGTATCAGCCGGTGCCATGTTCCGCAGTCTGATACTATTTCCCATATCAACGGTAAAATCATGGAGATTCCGGTTGTTCACTCCCACGATTTTTGCTCCAAAATTCAAAGCACGGTCCACTTCCCACTGATCATGAGCTTCTACCAGAGCATCCAGTCCCAGCTCCTGTGCCAGTTCCCCAAAGGCTTTTAACTGGCTGTTATCAAGAATCGCACAAATCAGAAGTACAGCGGAAGCCCCAAATGCTTTTGCCTGGTAGATCATGTACTCATCTACTGTAAAATCCTTTCGAAGCACCGGAATATTCACTGCCTGGGAAATTTCCTGCAAATACCTGTCTGCGCCCTGGAAATAAAAGGGCTCTGTGAGACAGGAGATTGCAGAAGCACCGGCCTGCTCATATTCCTTTGCAATGTCCAGATAAGGAAAATCTGGTGCGATCAATCCTTTTGAAGGAGATGCTTTTTTTACTTCACAGATGTAAGACATTCCCGGCTTTTTTAATGCCTCCAGAAAAGAGATTTTTTCCTCGGCATGTTTCGCCAGATCGGAATTCTGCTGTGAGATAAGTTCCCTTAATGGGAATTTAAATTTTTCCTCCGCAATACGCTCTTTTGTGCGCGCTGCTATCTCGTTTAAAATACTCATTCTATCTCCTATAAAACTCTCTGTGATGTCATTCTCTCTTGTCGTCATTTTTATCTAAATGAGTTATATTGTTATTTTTTTCAGTGCTATTTTGTTTTGTGATGTGATTATTGTTATTTTTGTTATTATTTGTGTTTATTTTTCACTCCTGATTACTCTTTTGTATAAATTCTTCCAGTTTCTTCAGTGCAGCCCCGCTGTCGATCAGCTGCTCTGCCATCTTCACACCTGCTTCAATGGAAGCTGCTTTGCCTGCAATATAAAGTGCGGCACCAGCATTCAGGCAAACTGCATGACGTTTCGCACCTGTCTCTTTGCCTTCCAGAATTGCTTTTGTGATTTCGGCGTTCTCCTGCGGGGTTCCTCCCTGAAGCTCCTCTTTTGTGCAGCGCTCATAACCAAACTGCTCCGGAGTGAGTACATAGGATGTAAATTTGCCATCTTTGATCTCGCATACAGAAGTCGGTGCACTCATGGAAATTTCATCCAGACTGTCCTGTCCGAAGACAACCATTCCTCTTGTTACTCCAAGAT
Organism: Ruminococcus sp. J1101004sp1_RTP21198st1_B9_RTP21198_201120; assembly: GCF_040924245.1. Classification (NCBI taxonomy): domain Bacteria; kingdom Bacillati; phylum Bacillota; class Clostridia; order Eubacteriales; family Oscillospiraceae; genus Ruminococcus; species Ruminococcus sp. J1101004sp1_RTP21198st1_B9_RTP21198_201120. Next base: position 100,374 of record NZ_JBCOMI010000006.1, read on the forward strand.
TTGCCATGACCTGCGCAAGAGGCTCAACAAGGGCTTCATCATAAACACCCATCAGCTCCATATTGGCGCCAGCCGGGTTGCTTAACGGTCCAAGAATATTAAATACAGTACGGATTCCCAGCTCTTTACGGATTGGAGCCACATACTTCATTGCAATGTGATAGTTCTGTGCAAACAGGAAGCAGATTCCGATTTTTTCCAGAAGTTCCTGGCTTTTTTCCGGTGGAATTGTGATCTTAACGCCCAGAGCTTCCAGCACATCTGCAGCTCCGGATTTTGAAGAAGCAGCTCTGTTTCCATGCTTTGCTACCGGTACGCCTCCTGCTGCGATCACAAGGGAGGCAGTGGTGGAAATGTTAAAGGAATTGGAGCCGTCTCCACCAGTACCTACGATTTCCAGTACATCCATGTCATGAAGCAGCTTGATGCAGTGTGCTCTCATGCCTGCCGCGGAAGCGGTAATCTCATCAATGGTTTCCCCTTTCAGCGCCAGAGCAGTCAGGTAAGCGGACATCTGTACCGGAGTAGCTTTTCCGCTCATAATCTCGTCCATTACCTCTTCTGCTTCCTGATAGGTTAAGTTCTGTTTCTTCGATAATTTGATAATACTTTCTCTGATCATTTTTTCTGCTCCTCTCTGATGTTGTCCTTTATAAATTGTCAAATCTGACTTGCGCTTCTAGAGCGTGTTTGAAAAATCATTCCCGCAATCTCCCACAAATTGTGACGCACATCTTGCAGAGAGCCTTTTTCAAACACGCTCCAGAAAATTCTCAATCATCTTCCTTCCATCGGAAGTCATAACAGACTCAGGATGAAACTGTACACCATAAACCGGATATTCCTTATGTTCCACTGCCATGATTTCTCCATCTTCTGCTCTGGCTGTCACAACCAGCTCTTCGGGAAGAGTCTCTTCTATTGCTGCCAGGGAATGATATCTTGCTGCCGGGAACTTTTCCGGAAGTCCTTTAAACAGGACATTGGAACCGCACTGGATCATCTCATCTCTTTTCCCATGCTTCAGTTCTTTTGCATAGGAAACCACTCCGCCAAAGGCTTCGCAGATGCTCTGATGTCCCAGACACACACCCAGAATTGGGATTTTTCCAGCGAACTCTTTGATCACCGGAATACAGATGCCTGCCTCCTCCGGTCTTCCAGGGCCCGGGGAAAGAACAATTGCTTCCGGTACCAACTTCTCTATTTCTCCCAGGGAAATTTCGTCATTTCGAACCACCTGAATATCCGGATTAACGGACCCGATCAGCTGATACAGGTTATAGGAAAAGCTGTCGTAATTATCAATCAGTAAAATCATTCTAATCCCTCCTCTGCCTGGCTGATGGCCCTTACCACCGCTCTTGCCTTATTCTGGCACTCTTCAAATTCTTTTTCCGGTACGCTGTCTGCCACGATTCCGGCTCCCGACCGGATACAGATTTCATCTTTTTTCTTATATACCAGACGGATTGCAATGCACACATCCAGATTTCCTGTGAAATCCACATATCCGATTGCACCGCCGTAAATGCCTCTCTTGCTTTGTTCCAGTTCCTGAATGATCTGGCAGGCACGGAATTTCGGTACCCCAGAAAGGGTTCCTGCAGGTAAGATGGCATCCACTGCGTCTATGGCATCTTTGCCCTTTTTGATAGTTCCTGTTACTGTGGAACCCAGGTGCATGACACAGGAATAACGTTCCACAGTCAGGTATTTTTCCACTTTTACGCTGCCAAGCTCACTGATTTTTCCAATATCGTTTCTTCCCAGATCTACAAGCATGTTGTGCTCGGCAAGCTCTTTTTCATCCTGAAGAAGATCAGCTTCCAGTGCTTTGTCCTCTTCCGGTGTTTTTCCTCGCGGCCTTGTTCCTGCCAGTGGGAAAGTGCTTAACTTGCCGTGATCTAATTTTACCAGTGTCTCCGGGGAGGCACCTGCGATTTCAATGTCATCACTGGAAAAATAGAACATGTAGGGGGATGGGTTGGTGGCTCTCAGAACACGGTAAGTATCAAACAGGCTGCCCTCTGCTTTTGCCCTCATGGGGTTTGACAAAACCACCTGGAAAATATCGCCCTCGTGGATATAATGCTTCGCCGTTTCCACCATCTGGCAATATTTTTCTTTAGGGAACTGAGGCTGGATTTCAGATTTAAGCCTGATCGGAGGAAAGATTTTTTTCTCACCCTTTTTGATCAGCTCTGTCATTTCTTCCAGTTTTTCACAGGCCTGTTTATAGGACTTTTCCAGATCATCTGTCATCACACCTGTGATGAGAAGAACCTTCTGACGGTAGTGGTCGAATGCGATCACATCATTAAACAGCATCAGATCCAGATCCCGGAAATCCTGCTGTTCCTTATCTTTTAGCTCCAGCTTGGGTTCACTGTATTTGATGTAGTCGTAGGAGAAGTAACCTACCAGACCGCCGGTAAATGTGGGCATATCGTCCATAACCGGACTTTTGTACTGACTGATGATTTCACGGATAGCATCGCCTGGATGGGCAACCTGTCGAACCTCTTCTGTACTGCTTTCTGCAGCATTGCCGCTTCTGCCAAAAGTTTCCGTCTTACTGGTTTTTCGAATTCGCAGGATTCCGTCTGTACAGGTGATTTCCATGGAAGGATCATATCCCAGAAAAGAATACCTGCCCCACGCTTCGCTCTGGCTGGCACTTTCCAGCAGATAGCAGTGATGACTTGCCTTTTGCAGAATCCGCATCATCTCTACTGGTGTGTAGCTGTCTGCGTATAACTCTTTGCAGATTGGAATTCTTTTGTAATCTCCTGCTGCCATTTCCCTGATCTTATCAAATGTTGGATACATAGAACACCTCCCGATTTATTTCCTGAACAGTGCACGCGCCGCATCCTCGCAGAGCGTTTTTAGGTGTAACAGGAACATTACGGAGTAATTTTCTAGTACACAAAAAACCCGTCCAGGACAGAATTTCCATATCTGTCAAGGACGGGTCTGAATATTCACCCGCGGTGCCACCTTGCTTCACGATAAAATCGTGCTCTTAACGGAATACCATCATATTCCTGACAACTGACGTATGTCCTACGTCGCATAATACTTGGCTTCTGCAGAATCTTCTTTCATGCTTCAATCAGATATGTCTACATTTCTTCTGCACGCATTCTGCCTTTCCATGCGCCCTCAGCGGCCCATTTAACAAACTGCCTTACCGCCCGGCTCTCAGCCTCCCGGACTCTCTGTGGGTGCACGATTGTTTTTATTCCCGCTTCATCGGTTTAGTTCGTTGAATTAAATTTTTATTTAAAATAGCATACAGGCAATGAATTGTCAAGCAATTTTTTCGCATTTTATAAACATTTATTAAAATTAATTTCCTCTAACGTAAAAAATCTGCCTGTGAATTTTCTCATCACAGACAGATCTCACATTATTATATTAATTTACTTACTGCTCTTTTTCATAAAGAAATTCTTCCGGTAAAGTAACATGAAAGTCTTTGGCTACTGCGCGGAAATCATCAGGAGTAATGGTCTGAAGCTTACGCGGTGCCATGGACATTACCTTCACCAGGATTTCCGCAGACTTCTCTACTGTATGGAGAAGGCCAAAGGTCAGGTCAAAGTCCTCACCGGAGCAGAACATTCCATGATGTGCCCAGATAACAACATCATATTTCTTCATCAGCTCCGCTGTTTTTACTGCAATTTCTCTTCCGCCTGGTACCATCCAGCCTACAACGCCTACGCCATCTGGGAAAACAACCGGACACTCAGTAGCAGACTCCCACAGCTCTCTTGTAAATACCTTGTCATCCAGTGGAAGAACAAAGGTTAATGCGATGGTGTTGGTTGTATGTGCGTGATAAATAACACGATGTCTGCCATTTGTAAGCTTCTTTTTTACCTCATGATTCATAAGGTGAGTTGGAAGCTCGCTGGTTGGGCGGCCACCTTCTACCAGTCCCCAGCGGATTCTGTAATTAACACCCTTGTCATCCAGTTCAATGATTGCAAGACATGCTTCCGGGTCAACTGCTATGTTTCTGAAATATTTGCCGCTTCCGGTTACCAGGAAAAACTCTCCTGCAAGTCCCGGCACCTCTGTGCCGATTGGCTGCCACTCGCCTGGTGCATTCAGACGGGGACGGATCATTTCTACTTCTTCTGCTTTCAGACGATAGCTTAAATTTCCGCCGTTTCTCTCATGCCAGCCCTGCTGGAAACCATCGTCTGCCATTTTGATAAAGCCCTTCATAAATTTGGAATCTAAAATCTTCATACCTTCTTCTCCTCTTCTATTTTTCGTATCGCCAACTGACGTTTCCTAATAAGAAAAACAATTGTCAGCTGATCGCAATTATGGTCTCAGGGCGTGTTTGTGAGCCCTTTCTTATGAGACCATACGAATACGCTGCGTCCGTTCTTTTTCTTCTTACAGGTATCCGGTATGCTTTTGTTTGCTCTTCTTGTTTACAGGCTCAGTATAACACCAATTCTCATTTTTGAAAGAACCTTACTTGCCAAATTGTTTTCCGCTTTTTGCAAATAAGGACCCAAAATAAAAATTTCTGTTTCTAGAGCCTTTTTTTCCAATAAAATAGTAAAAAAATATAATTCTAAATTTTTTGAAAAAATTAAAAAAAGTTGTTGACAATTTGCGACAGTTAATAGTATAATAGCAAAGCGAGCTGCGGAAGAGAAGAAACTTCACAGTTTGTATATGGGGTCTTAGCTCAGCTGGGAGAGCATCTGCCTTACAAGCAGAGGGTCACAGGTTCGAGCCCTGTAGGCCCCATACTTATGAAATGAATATGGCGAGATAGCTCAGTTGGCTAGAGCACGCGGTTCATACCCGCGGTGTCGAGGGTTCGAATCCCCCTCTCGCTATTATAGATGTTGCAGATTGCAGCATCTATTTTTTTGTCCATCAGTAAATCGGACATTCCAGGTCTGCTTCGCTACTTGCTCATGAACGCCATAAAACCTGGCACGCAATTTTTCCAGTTAATAATTTTTAAAGGAGTAACTGCATGAATATTGCCCCATCTATCCGTAAACTTCTTGATAATGAAACTACCATCCACGAAGCTCAGATTCGCGCTTTGTTCCAGACTCTTGACCGCAAATTTGGTCTTCGGGGGGCTTCTGTACCTATCCGCTTTGGTTACGATGAAGCTGTACTTGGCTCTTATACCCCGGCTTCTGCCCACGAAAAAGAAAGCTTCTATTTTTCCCTTCTGTTTATTGGTTATGCCGTAAAGAAGCCTCTTTCCAAAGAGGATCGCCTGGATCTTTATAAGCACGAATACGCCCATTATATGCAATACAATATGAAAATCCCGGCGCAGTATAACTGGCAGGCAGGAAAGCATGGGAGCGCCTGGAAATACTGCTGTTCTCTTGTGGGCGCCGCGCCTACTCCTTATTACAGAATCGGAGAAAGCCTTCTGAAGCACAATTATGACAAAGCTCTGAAAAACCCTATTCACGACAAGACAGTTCCCATCCGGGACACCTACCGTCGTGAACAGGCCTACAAAAGCGCCAAACATAGCGAAGTCAAATTCCAGGTAAATGATGTAGTAACTCATCCCAAATTCGGAGAAGGTACTGTAGAGGAAGTCGTACAGCTTTCCAATTCTGTCAGACTGCATATCCGGTTTGCTGATGATGAAGTGAAAAAAATCGATCAGAAATGGCTGCTACGGTCTGGTCATAAATAGTTATATTTTTACAAAACCCAATAAACTTATCATATAAAAGGAGTAAAAAGCCATGAAAAAAAATCATCATCTACACCGGCAGATTCACCTCTGCCTCATCATTTTACTGCTTCTGTTTTGCAGTTCAAGCCAGGTATTTGCCGCAGCAAGGGTAAATGTGAAAAATACCAGGATTAAATTATCAGCCACAAAGCTTACCTATAATAAAAAGGTACAGCGTCCAAAAGTAAGAGTAACTTATAAAGGAAAAGTCTTGAAGGAAAAGAAAAACTATATTGTAAAGTACTCTAAAGGCTGCAAAAAAGTAGGAACTTACACGGTTCAGATTATTGGAAAAGGCACTTATACCGGCACTGCTAAAAAACAGTTTGTTATTTTACCGCCGAAAGCCCAGATAATGAATATCTATGCAAAAACAGCAGCTGCAACTGTAGTAGTAAAAAGACAAACCTCCCAGACCAGTGGTTACCAGCTGCGCTATGCAACTAATTCCAAACTTAAAAATGCAAAAACTATAACAGTCAAAGGTAACAAAAACAACAAAATTTTTCTCAATGGCCTCCGTGCCGGGACTACATATTATATGCAAACCCGTACTTACATGACTGTTAAAGGAAAAAAATACTATTCCAAATGGTCTTCTACATGCCATTGCACAACAAACAAAAAGACAAACAGTACCCACCAAAGTGCAACCCCTACACCTACACCTACACCAACGCCTACATCCACACCGGTTCCTACACCCACACCGATTCCCAAAGCTGATCTGCCTGCACACGATAAAGAAGGAACTGCACCAGCTAAATATACATATGAAATTTATGGTCTGGACAAACAGAAGGCAGATATTTACACCGATTGTCCCAAACCTTTTTTTATAAAGACAGACAATCCGGATCCGAACTCTTTTTCCTGTATTTTTAATGGAAATGACTCTCGGACCAGCGCATACAGAAGTGGTTCATCTCGTTTCTTTGATGATATTCCTTTAGAAAACAATGACTCAGAAACTACTTCATTAGAGAAAGTAAAAGGCGGTTATATCAAATACGTGCATTTTTCCGAAGCAGGAACCTACACTGTAGAATTCAGGGAATATTCATTATCAGGTTATACGGTTGCAAATACAGTGACATTAAATGTTCTGGATTATGAACAGGCAAAAAACGCATGGATGATTGACATTATTAACAAAACTACAACTACCGATATGACTCCTTTTGAAAAGATGGACGCTATAAGTGCCTACCTCAGAGAACCAGGCCGCTTTAAATATTTAACCAGATATAACGATCATACAGTCTCTCTGGCAGCAGATCCCAATGCTCCATTTTTTGTAACTTACCGTTGGGACTCTAGCACATCACCGGCAATTCTCGGTGAGTTCGCTGAATTAGTCGGTGGATTTGATGATATTCATTATTGCTTTGGTGATTATCCGGTTGGCTCTCCATCATGGTCCATATGGCATTATGTGGTAAAGCTTACTATAGGAAATGAGACGCGAAACTACGCCGTTTGCCCAATGGCTTCAACCGGCAACGTTGAAGAAATCAAAATGATTGATTTTTCCGATCTGAGTAATATGCGAAAGTTCGGATAATCTTAATTTAACAAATCAAAAAAGTCCCCATCCCACTGTTTTAATTGCAAAAAACAGTGAATGGGGACTTTTTTCGATTATTCTATTTCTTAAGCTTCATTTTTACCGGCTCATACGTGGTATTCGTTTCATAGTCATATCCCCGTATTCCGATTTCGTCGGCAAGGTCCGTTTTCTGATAGCTTCTCTGGAAGGTGGCTTCTTTTCCAGACTCTGCCACCTCTGAACCACCGCCAAGGTCGGAAAGCTGCCACAGATTTCCATTCAGATCCATTACATCAAGGGAAATACTGTCGCACTCTTCTAAGAAGATGCAATGGATTGTGACGTAATCGCCCACTTCTGTTTCTTCTATATCTGCGGACAGGATCTTTACTTTTCCATCTGCAGTTATCCCTTCACCATCCACAGGCACATAGGTCATACTTTTCCCCTGGCTCTTATCTTCCAGCTGAAAAGTAATGTTTGTACGCATCACATCATCAACGCACTTAGCATCAGGAAGCGTGGCAGTTCCGATGCAGGAAACGGTAAGATTTTTACTCTCATTTGTCTTTACTGCGGAAGAATAGAAATCTACTACATCATCTTCCAGATTTCGGTAATTTCCCACTGCTGTTTCAATGCCAAGATCTGAATCAAAATCAAAGCTGGCTCCAACCTTTACTATGGTCAGTCCTTTTTCTGCGGCATATTCTCCTATTGTCTTGTCACTTTCAATTCCAAGATTTCTTACAGGATCCTCATTCATGGTATCTTGTCCTGCCAGAAGATACTTGCCTCTTTCTTTCGCTGTAACTTCCACCACCACCTGGACACTGTTCTTATCACAAAGGGCTTCCTTCACGGTGTAAGTAAGAATGGAATCGCCATCTTCCTGCTGCACCGGATCTTTTTCAATCAGCTCCTTGGCTTCTTCCGGCATCTTATTTCCAGCTTCCTGGAAAAAGCCGGAAATGCCTATATACTTCTCTGCAGCAAAAACAGTGGCACCAAATGCCATCACTGCCGCAAATGTCAAGATCAAGCTGCGCTTCCAGTTTTTCCGTGTACCAATTTTTCCCATTCTGTCAGTGCCATTTATTACTTTTCCCGTTTTTTCTTCTTTCTGATACCCTCTATCGGACTCCGCCGAATTCTCTATCATTTCCAATGTCTCATCTACACGTCTGAGCACACATTCCGGCACTTCTGTTTCTTCTGAAAAAATATCAAACAATCTATCATCCATGAATATATCCTCCTTCATACTCTGCACGAAGCTGTTTTCTGGCTCTGGAAAGCCTTGTAAGCACTGTATTCTGGCTGATTTCCAGAAGAGCGGCAATTTCCTTTACACTAAGGGATTTGCTGTAATACAAAAGCATCACCACCTGGTACTTCTCATCCAGGGATGCCAGGATTTCCTTCCATTCACAATCTACATAGCCAGGTTCCTCGAAGATTCCCTCTTCCATTTCCATCGTAGGAAAAACGCGGCCTTTGTGCCGAAGCATTTCATTGCAGTTATTGATCAGGATCCGAATCATCCAGGTTTTGAAGTAAGAATCCTTTTTTAAAGTGGAAAGCTTTTCATAACACTTTAAAATCGTTTCCTGTATGGCATCTGCCACATCTTCGTCATTCTTCAGATAGGCCCAGGCTACTTTATACATACTCTGTGTATTCATCCGGATGAGCTGTGCAAATGCACCGGAATCCCCGGATTTTGCCTTTTTCACCAAATTTTCCATAAGGTTTTTCGCTCCTTTTTGTGTTCTGCAGTACACGAAATTAATTGCTGTATTTCCTTTTACATACATTAGATGGAAATAGCCTGGAAAATATTTCATTAAAATTATTAAATATAGCGCAAGAACTATATTGATGGCAATGCATCTGCGGTGACGAAAATCAAAGTAATGAAGATACAAAAAATATCCTGGATAAGTTACAATGCGGAAAAAGCTTTGTACTTACCAGGATATTTCTTTTTTAACGTTTTATTTGCAACGTTTTATTTGAAGTACTCAACACCGGACTCAAAGATCTGAATATCCTGCTGTCCATAGATGTTGATTGCGACGCCATTGTCGCGGCGCTCGCTATGTGCCATCTTACCGAGAACACGTCCATCCGGGCTTGTGATACCCTCAATGTTATAGGTAGATCCGTTGATATTGGATTCTTCGGACTGATCCAGCTCTCCGTTTGGATTTACATACTGGGTAGCTACCTGACCGTTTGCAAGGAGCTTAGCAAGCCATTCATCGTTTGCTACGAAGCGTCCCTCACCGTGGGAAGCCGGGTTGCAGTATACACCGCCAAGTGTGGCTTTCTGCAGCCATGGAGACTTGTTGCTTACAACCTTTGTGTAAACCATCTTGGAAATATGACGTCCGATGGTGTTATAGGTCAGTGTAGGAGAATCCTCTTTCTGTCCGCAGATCTCACCGTATGGAACAAGTCCCAGCTTGATCAGCGCCTGGAATCCGTTACAGATACCAAGTGCAAGACCATCTCTCTCATTTAACAGCTTCATAACTGCCTCTTTGATCTTTGCATTCTGGAAGGCAGTTGCAAAGAATTTCGCAGAACCGTCTGGCTCATCACCAGCGGAGAAACCGCCTGGGAACATGATCATCTGTGCCTGGTCAATGGATTTCTCAAAGATTTCCACAGAATCACGGATATCCTCTGCACTTAAGTTCTTAAATACTTTAACATCAACCTCAGCCCCAGCTCTCTCAAAAGCACGGGTGCTGTCGTATTCGCAGTTGGTTCCCGGGAATACAGGAATGAATACACGTGGTTTTGCTACTTTATGCTTGCAAACATAAATGTTCTTAGTATTGTAAACACCATTCTCATAGGTTGCTTCTGGATCTGCTGTCTTTACAGCCATGGCAACTGGTCCGTCGTTTTCTTCGCCGGAGGTTGTCTTGAATACTTTCTCCAGAGTGCCTGTCCATGCCTTGTAAGCCTCATCCAGAGTGATCTCAGCGTTTCCGTAGGAGAATTTACCATCAGCTGTTACTTCACCGATTACGGTGTATGTAATAGAAAGCTGACCAACCTTTTCAGCCGGAACTTCCAGAACCAGATCGCCGAAGCCTGGTGCAAAGAAGTCTCTTGGATCCAGATTATGCTCGATCTTCACGCCCATTGCATTTCCAAATGCCATCTTGCTGACTGCTGCCGCAATACCGTGACGGTCAAGTGCATATGCAGAAACTACTTTTCCAGCCTGCATGTCATTGTGTAATTTCTCGTACTGATCCATAATTGCTGCATAGTCCGGTAAATCGTACTGATCTTTCGGAGCGCGAAGCCATACCAGCTTGTTTCCAGCCTTTTTCAGCTCTGGTGTGATCACATCCTGAAGCTTGGCAACATCCACAGCGAAGGATACCAGTGTTGGCGGAACATCAATGTCATTAAAGGTTCCGGACATACTGTCCTTACCACCGATAGACGGAAGACCGAATCCCATCTGTGCTGCATAAGCACCAAGAAGTGCTGCAAATGGCTGGCTCCATCTCTTTGGATCCTCTGTCATACGACGGAAGTATTCCTGGAAGGTGAAACGGATCTTCTTATAATCACCACCTGCTGCCACGATTCTTGCAACAGATTCTGTCACTGCATAAGCAGCTCCGTGATATGGGCTCCAGGAGGATAAGTATGGATCAAAGCCATAGCTCATCATGGTTACCGTATTGGTGGTTCCATTCTGTACCGGTACCTTGGCAACCATTGCCTGAGTCTCTGTAAGCTGGTTTTTACCGCCATAAGGCATGAGAACGCTTCCTGCACCAATGGAGCTGTCAAACATCTCTACAAGGCCCTTCTGGGAGCATACATTTAAGTCTGCCAGTGTGGAAAGCCATTTTTCTCTTACATCCGCTACGTCCGGACGCTCTTCAAAAAGGTTGCCCTCTTTATTCGGGATTTCAACTTCTACGGTTGTCTCCTGATGTGCACCGTTGGTATCAAGGAATGCACGGGAAATATTTACAACCTCTTTTCCTCTCCAGGAAAGCACCAGTCTTGGCTCTTTTGTTACAACTGCAACCGGAACTGCCTCCAGGTTCTCTTCGTTTGCAAAACCAAGGAATTTCTCTACGTCTTCCGGAGCAACAACAACTGCCATACGCTCCTGGGACTCGGAAATTGCAATCTCAGTACCGTCAAGACCTGCATATTTCTTCGGAACTTTGTCAAGGTCGATCTGAAGACCAGGTGCCAGCTCTCCGATTGCTACGGATACACCGCCTGCACCGAAGTCGTTACATTTCTTAATGATATAGCTGACTTCCTCACGACGGAACATACGCTGGATCTTACGCTCTGTAGGTGCATTTCCTTTCTGTACCTCAGCGCCGCAGACCTCGATAGAAGCCTCTGTATGTACTTTGGAGGAACCGGTAGCACCACCGATACCGTCACGTCCGGTACGTCCGCCAAGAAGGATGATGATATCTCCCGGATCAGAGTTCTCACGGATAACTGCACGTCTTGGAGCAGCACCCATAACTGCACCGATTTCCATACGTTTTGCAACGTAATTCGGATGATAGATTTCTTTTACATAGCCGGTAGCAAGACCGATCTGGTTACCGTAGGAGCTGTAGCCGTGAGCTGCACCACGAACCAGTTTCTTCTGCGGAAGCTTGCCTTTCAGAGTCTCTTTTACGGAAACAGTAGGATCTGCTGCTCCTGTTACACGCATTGCCTGATATACATAAGTACGTCCGGAAAGCGGGTCACGGATTGCACCGCCAAGGCAGGTAGCTGCGCCACCAAATGGCTCAATCTCAGTAGGATGGTTGTGTGTCTCATTCTTGAAGTTGATCAGCCATTCCTCTTCTTTTCCATTTACATCAACCGGCACTACAATACTGCAGGCATTGATCTCGTCGGACTCCTCCTGATCCTGAAGCTTGCCTTCGGATTTCAGTTTCTTCATAGCCATAAGAGCAAGATCCATCAGGCAGACGAATTTGTCGTCTCGTCCCTTATAAAGGACTTCTCTGTCGGAAAGATATCTGTTATAGGTATCAACGATAGGAGTTTTATAATCACCCTCATCAAATTTCACCTGTGTAAGCTCAGTGGAGAATGTGGTATGACGGCAATGGTCAGACCAGTAAGTATCCAGAACACGGATCTCGGTCATGGACGGATCACGTTTCTCCTCGTTCTTGAAATAGTTCTGGATATGAAGGAAATCCTTGAATGTCATAGCAAGGTTCAGGGAGCTGTAAAGCTCCCTCAATGGTGCTTCATCCATATCGCGGAAGCCATCGAAAATCTTAACATCTTCCGGGTCCTTGAACTCTGTAACCAGTGTCTCCGGCTTCTGAAGGCCTGTCTCACGGGAATCTACAGGGTTAATGCAGTGATTCTTGATTGCCTCGAATTCTTCCTCTGTAATGTCACCTTCGATCACATAGGTAGTGGCAGAGCGGATGATCGGCTGTGCATTTTCATCCAGGAACTGCACGCACTGAACAGCGGAATCTGCTCTCTGGTCAAACTGACCAGGAAGGAATTCTACGGAAAAAACATGTGCGCCATCTGCTGCCTCGAATTTCTCCAGATAAAGATCATCTACCGGCGGCTCGGCAAATACGGTATGGCATGCTTTCTCAAATACATCATCGGAAATATTCTCTACGTCATAGCGGATCAGTTCCCGCACGTTTGTTACAGTCTGAATGCCCAGATAAGAGCTGATCTCATGCTTCAGTTCTTTGGCTTTTACGGCAAAGGATGGTTTCTTTTCTACGTATACTCGTCTTACGTTACTCATTGGAAAACTCCTTTCGTGAATGTGAAATCATAGTGTGGTGTGCTTTTTCATTTTGAAAAAATATGGATGACTGCGCAAAACTGCAGCCATTCTTGCACATTTTCGTTTATTATAGTATCATAGGTTTTGTCATAAGTAAAATTAATATATCTTATATTTTTTATTACTATTACTTCTATATGTAAATAAACATGGCTCATCAGTCATGGCAGAGTTTGAGTTACTGTTCACTGACAATATTCCGCGAGGTTTTTTTTGTGAACAAAGTTCACAGAAAACCCGAGAATTAAGTTTGCGCAGCAAACGCTACTTCTTGTGCTTGTCACAAGAAGGTTCGTCTTTCTGTGCATCGCGAAGCGTGTTACTGGTCACGGAGTGGACAGTAACGAGTTTGATTTTGGAGGATTTATATATGGATATCAATCTTGAATTATACAAATGCTTTTACTACGTTGCCACCACCTTAAGCTTCTCTGAAGCCTCCCGCCAGCTGTTCATTTCCCAGTCTGCAGTAAGCCAGGGAATCAAGACTCTGGAAAAAAAGCTGGGACGGGAACTGTTTTTCCGAAGCACCAAGAAGGTTTCCCTTACCCCAGAGGGAGAAATACTTTTCCAACATGTTAAACCAGCCCTGGAAATGCTTTCCCAGGGAGAGGCACAGCTTCTTGAGGAAGACAGACTTCAGGGGCAGCTTCGGATAGGGGCAAGCGATACCATCTGCCGGTACTTTCTGATTGACTACCTGAAGCGCTTTCATCAGGATTATCCTGGAGTGCGGATCAAGGTCACAAACAGCACCTCCATGGGCTGCGTGGAGCTTCTGGAAAACCGTCAGGTGGATCTGATCGTAAGCAATCTTCCCAATTCCCGGCTTACCGCACACACAAAAGTACAGGTGGTAAAAGAATTTCGGGATATTTTTGTTGCCAATCCGGACTTCTTTCCACTTGAAGGAAAAGCCCTGGAAATAAAGAAGCTGATGGAATATCCTCTTCTCACCCTTTCGTCCAAAAGCACAACAAGTGAATATCTTCATCAGTTTTTTGCATCCCACAGACAGAATCTGATTCCGGAGGTTGAGCTTAACAGCAATGATCTGCTTATTGATCTGGCACGCATTGGTCTTGGAATTGCCTGTGTTCCGGATTACATGCTGGCTTCTTTACGGGGACAGGAAACCTCTCTGATAGAGGTCAGCCTGAAGCAGCAGCTTCCGCCCAGACAATTGGCCCTTGTATATCACGAAAGCCTTCCCTTATCCCAGGCTGCCCAGAAGTTTTTTGACTATTTTTCATCAAAAAGCACAAAAACTACTTCTTTTTAGCATATTTTGATAGCTAAATATTACCATATCATGTACAATGTAGATGTATGAAAAAAACAATGGGAGGTATTAAATTTTATGGATCTTTCAACTTTGGTAAAAATGTCAAACACTTACGGAAGCAATCCTGCTTACGTTCTTGCAGGCGGTGGAAATACTTCTGTCAAAGATGAAACCACACTGTATGTAAAGGGTTCCGGTACACAGCTTGCCACCATTAAGGCAGAGGAATTCGTTGAGATGAGCCGCGCCCGTCTCAATGAGATCATGAAAACAGAGTATCCGGGAAATGACACAGAGCGTGAAGCTGCCTATCTTGCAGATGTAATGGCGGCAGTAACAGATGCAGATAAGACCAAGCGTCCAAGCGTGGAAGCATTACTCCACAATTTATTTGCATATACCTATGTACTGCATGTTCATCCTACTCTTGTAAACGGTCTGACCTGCGGCAATGGCGCAAAGGCACTTTCCGAGCAGCTTCTTGGAAAAGAGGTTCTCTGGATCGACATCTGTAAACCAGGATACACTCTTGCACGTATCTGTTATGAGAAAATGAACGCTTATAAAGAAGAATTTGGAAAAGATGTTCAGGTTCTTCTGCTTCAGAATCACGGTATTTTCGTAGCTGCAAATACCGTAGAAGAGATTGGTGTTTTATTTGATGGCGTGATCTCCACCCTTGAAAAACAGGTAAAACGAACAGCTGACGTCAGCGATGCTGTTACCCCGGAAAAAGAGGCTGCTGCACAGAAGCTTTCCCAGCTGCTCGGACATGCTGTAGAGGTTGTACCGGCTGCTGAAGTAGATAATTTTGTAAAAAATAAAGAAGCTGCCGCACCGCTTCTGAAGCCTTTCACTCCTGATCACATTGTATATTGCGGTCCATATCCTTTATTTGTTGAAAACATTGATCAGGCAAAAGAAGCACTGGATGCATTTATGGCTGAAAATGATAAAGAACCAAGACTGATCCTGGTTCAGAGCGTTGGTGCATTTATTATGGAAGATGACAAGGGGAAAGCTGCCAAGGCACAGCTTCTGGCTAAGGATGCCATCAAGCTTGCTGTCTATGCAGAAAGCTTCGGCGGTCCGCTTCAGATGACAGATGAGATCACTTATTTCATTACCCATTGGGAAGCAGAGGCTTACCGCAGTAAGAAATAAAGAAAAGAAAAAGATTCTGGTAAAAACAGGATGTTACAATCTTGTTTTTACACAGAATCTTTTTTTGCAAAATGTTCGCCACAATTTGTGTGATTTTCTATAGTGCTCTCAGCCTCTTACTGTGGCAGAACCTCATCTGCTGCTTCAATATACGGATTATCGATCTCATCAAAGGCGCCCTCGTCAACCTTGGCTGCATAGGCCGGGTCGATTGGCATTTTGCCAAGAACCGGGACATTCAGGGATGCGGCAATCTCGTCAATGTGGCTTTCGCCAAATACTTTCAGTTCTTTGCCACAGTCTGGACATTTCACATAGCTGTAGTTCTCTACAAGGCCCAGAACCGGCACCTTCATCATTCCAGCCATATTGTATGCCTTCTTCACGATCATGCTTACAAGATCCTGTGGAGAGGTTACGATCACGATTCCCTGAATCGGAAGGGACTGGAATACAGTCAGAGGAACGTCACCTGTTCCTGGTGGCATATCTACGAACAGGTAATCTACATCGCCCCAGATAACATCTGTCCAGAACTGTTTTACCATGTTGCCAAGGATCGGTCCCCGCCAGATTACCGGAGTGTCCTCAGTTGGAAGAAGCAGGTTAATGGACATAACCTTGATTCCGTTTTTGGTCTCCATAGGGAAAATACCGCTGTCGTTTGCCTGGGCAGCACCTTTCAAGCCGTACATTTTCGGAATGGATGGTCCGGTAATGTCTGCGTCAAGGATTCCTACTTTATAGCCTTTCTTTGCCATTCTGTTTGCAAGAGATGCTGTCACGAAGGATTTTCCAACGCCGCCTTTACCACTTACAATACCGATCACATGCTTTACATTGGACATTGCATTCATTGCAGCCTGCATGCTCTGCGGATTTTTCTTGCTGGCACAGCCTTCACAGCTTGATTTGTCGCAAGTCTTGCTGTCACATTCTTTTGCCATTTTTATCTATCTCCTTTTTCCTTATTTATTTCATAAACCTGTCAATTGCACGTTCCAGTTCCTTGATGGCGTCCTTGTCTCCATGCTCTACCGCATCCACAATACAGTGTTCAATGTGATCCTGTAAAATAATCTTGCCTGTATTATTAATAGCAGATTTCACTGCGGAAAGCTGGATCAGCACTTCGCTGCAGTCCCGGCCGTCTTCCACCATACGTTTGATGGATTCCAGGTGTCCGATTGCACGGGAAAGCCGGTTCAGTACAGCCTTGGTCTGTGCATGACTGTGGTGATGTCCGTGTTCTCCATGGGAATGCATGACAGTAGTGCCATCTTCCAGAACATGGGTATGCATATGCTCTTCCTCGCCTTCATGCAGGTGGTTCTCTAAATGTTCTTCTATCATGTCATCCTCCTGTATTTGCCAACCATTTCGCATATCCAACAGTGTTCTGTGGATGGTTTCTGACTGGTGTAATTCTTTTGAAGCACGTCCGTTTATTATAACATACTTCCCTTAAATATGCACTATTTCTGATGATTGTATTAAAAAATATGCCTTAGAGCCTGTTTGAAAAATCATTCCCGCAATCTGCACGCCCCACTTTGCGGTATATTTTGTCTGAATTCGGTTGCCGTAGCCCGCTACGGCGCCCTCATCCGGACAAAATCTCCCACAAATTGTGACGCACATCTTGCGGAAAGCCTTTTTCAAACATGCTCTAAGGTCGTTGTTGTAAGCAGTAGCTTAAGATCCGCTTCGTGACCTGCAGCTTATATTTCCGTAAAGGAACATCTCTGTTTGATCTGGGAGGTCTGGATGTCAAATATGATGGTGCCATCTTCCAGAACCGTCTTCTCATAGGTTACTTCTTTTCCCTTAAATTTATTCTTCACATATTCCTCAGGATCTTCAATTTCCACCTCGTCCACAAATACATCCCTCATCTGATTCCTTGGACATTTATTAAAAATTTCCCAGATTACTTCATACTCTTTCATATTCTCACCTGCTCTTTTTTGTAAAACTATCTGCTCCTTTGTCATCTCCCGCATTTGCATTACTGTTTATCCGGCTGACTGCAGATGTTTTTCACAATAAAGCTAATCCTTTTTCCATAAATTAATTTCATTATAGATATTTTGTACTTTTTTGTCAAAAATAATTGAACTTCTTCAGAGAATGTCGTATCATAGAAATACTAAAATCGAAACGACATGAAGCGAAAAGGAGATATAGCCATGCAGCTTTTAAAAGAACGTATTCTGAAAGATGGCGTTGTGAAACCAGGCAATATATTAAAGGTAGACAGTTTCCTGAACCACCAGATGGACATTGACCTGATCAATGAGATTGGTAAGGAGTTTAAGGCGCGTTTCTCAGACTGCCCCATCACCAAGATCCTCACTATTGAAGCTTCCGGTATTGGCATTGCCTGTATTGCAGCACAGTATTTTCATGTTCCTGTAGTATTTGCCAAGAAATCCCAGAGTGTAAACCTGGACGGCGAGATGTACTGCACCAAGATTGAATCCTTTACCCATAAGAAAGTTTATGATGTTATTATTTCCAAGAAGTTCCTTAGTCCGGAGGATCACGTACTTCTTATTGATGATTTCCTTGCAAATGGCTGTGCTCTTCTCGGACTGATCGATATTGTAAAGAAATCCGGAGCTACTCTTGAAGGTGCCGGAATCGTAATTGAGAAGGGCTTCCAGCACGGCGGACAACAGATCCGCGATATGGGTGTCCGTCTGGAATCTCTGGCTATCATTGATTCCATGACAGATGATTCCCTGACCTTCCGCGATTAATTTTTAGGAGCAAAAATACCAGTAATCATCAAACGATTACTGGTATTTTTATTTTACTTACGTATTTTCATTTTACTTACGTTTTATGCTTTTCCACTACTCTGCAGCTTGCTATTACTCTCCTGGTTTTCTCCATCCTTTACAGCCGGAACTTCTTCCGTGCTCACTTCAGGCTCATCCTTTGGGGTTACCTGGCTCTTTTTCCCAGATTCACCACCTTCCGGTGTAAGACTCGCCTCCGGCGTCACTGTCACTTCCGGTGTCGGACTTATTTCCTCTGGTACAGGCGTAGGAGAGGCTTCCGGCGCGATCATTTCTGCCTGATAGAATCCATTATCCACAAGAATCTGATAATTATCCTTATCAATCAGCTTTCCATCACAAGTAACCGTTCCAATAATCTTCACACCATTATCATACTGGGAATAATTATTGATATCAACGTCATCCCCATTCAGGTAGGTTTCCACCAGCTTCGTCAGGCCTTCTGCCAGATCACGGCGATCCAGCATGACTGTAAAACCGATTTTTTCTTCTGCCACACTTTTAACAGCATCTGCATCTGCATTTACACCTGTGATCAGAGGCCAGTTCTCATCACCAGGCTGGAGCTGCTCTTTTTCCAGAAACTCCAGAGCCGCCAGCGCAAAATCATCAGAAGCAGTGCAGATAATATCCGGAGTTTTCTCCAGAGAATAAAATTCGTCTATCTCAGATTTCAGCTGCTTCTTCGCAGTATCTGTATTCTGATCCATAATGCTGGTTTCATCAAAAGTCACACGGCCGGAACGGCAGATCAGTGTACCATCGTCAATATACTCCTGCAGCACCTCCATTATTCCGTTAAACAGGAATAACGAATCGTCATCATCCGGAGAGCCCATAAGAAACTCTATGGTACGAACGCCTCTGTCTTCCCGGACTTTATCCAGTTCTTCTTTCTCTACAATATTTTTGGCGATTTCTTTTCCAATCGCACGCATATTAAAAGTGACAAAATATTTCACATTGGGCGTATCCATGATCAGATTGTCATAGTCAATTACCGGAATTGAGAGCTCGGAAACCTCTTCCAGTACATCTGTAAGGCCATATGGATCAACAGGTGAAATTACCAGTGCTTTCAGTTTCTCATCCTGAAGAAGCTCCCGGATCTGTTCTGCCTGGGTGTCAGAATCATCCCCGGCAAAATACATAGCAGCTTCATAACCGGCCTCTTCCAGGCGTGATTTCAGTTCTGTACGCTCCAGACTGCTGTTGATATCCTCTCCCTCTTCCGGAAGCAGAACCCCCACCTTATCAAGATTTTCCTCCGGGGCTTCAGTTGTCTCACTTTCTTCTGAATTTTCATCACTTTTATCACTGTCCTGTTTATCGGACTTTCTATTCGTATCCTTTTTGCTGTCAGCGTCCTTCGTGTCTCCAGTGCCCTCATTTTCGTCCTCAGTGCTCTCTTTTACAGCCTCGGTGGCTTCATTTTTACTGCAGCCTGTGAGAAAAGCACTGCACACCAAAAGTCCGGTAAGAAGTCCTGCAATTTGCTTTTTCATAAAAATCCCTTTCTATGTAACTTCATATCATTCTCTATTTCCAAGCTTTTTCAAAAAGCATTCTTACTTATATTCTTTCAGGATTCCCTTCAGGTAATCACGGTAAGCCTGAACTGACTTCTTAGGCTTCATAAGGATTACATCTTTCCCCATGCCTGTAAGCCATCCGTAAAACTCAGAGGTCTCATCCACCTGCACTGCAGCAACGAAAGTATCCTCTTCTTTCTCCTTGTACTGGGCATAATTTCCAAGTGCTGCCATGACTTCTTTCTTTTTCTTATTTCTGCAAAGAAGCTTCACCGGTTTATCCTCCTCAGAATCTGACGGTGGAAGCAGCCAGGAATTTTTCGCCTTTTTTTGAGCCTCATTGGAAAATGCACTGCCTTCATTCTCTGTTCCAGCACTGTTTTTTGCAGAGTCGTCCGGATTTGCACTCTTCTTTTCTGTAGTGGATGTATTTACGCTCTCTGCGGCAGCTTCTCCGGCAACATAATATCCGGTATACTTTCCTCTTTTAAACTTAATGTCCATGCCAAAGCTTCTCAGCACTTCCATATCGTCATAAATACTTTTTCGCTCAGCACTGACTCCGTTTTCCTGAAGTCTTCCGATAATTTCCTGCATAGTGCACGGATGTGTTTCACTGGTCTCTCTCAATATTTTTTCAAGATAAAGGATTTTCCCTTTTTGATTGATTCCTTTTGCCATATCGTTCCCCTTATTTTTTTCTGTACATATATCCCAGAGCGTGTTTGAAAAAAAGCTTTCTGCAAGGCAGGAATGATTTTCAAACAGGCATTGGAGCTTGTTTGTATCAGTTCTCTTTTACAAAGCGATGATATACGTAATCATTTGCTGCCTTCTCTTCTGTATCATCCAGCGGCGCAAGCTGGACTTCCTTTCCATATTTCTGCTCAAGAGCATGTGCGATCAGCCAGTCTGCCAGCTGCGGGTTCTTGGGAAGAAGCGGACCGTGAAGGTACGTTCCGATCACATTCTTGTAAACCACACCCTCATAGCCTGTTTTTCCATCATTTCCAGATCCATAGAGTACTTTTCCCAGAGGCTTGCAGTTATTAATACAGGTTCTTCCTCCATGGTTCTCAAATCCAACCACAGGCATATCAAAAAGGTCGCTTTTCAGCACAATATTGCTGATCAGACGTCCCTCTCCCTGTTCGGTGTAAAGATCTACCAGGTCAAGCCCTGTAATGGTTCCCTGATCTGTCTTATAATATTTTCCAAGAAGCTGGTAACCACCGCAGATAGCGATAACTACGCCTCCATCTTCCACATATTTCTTAAAATCCGGCTGAATTTCTTTCAGTTTCTCACAAACCAGCATCTGCTCCCTGTCAGAACCACCGCCCAGTAGCACAATATCCAGTCTGGAAAAATCAATCTTGTCCCCCAGTTCAAAGGCAATGGTCTCTGCCTCAATTCCACGCCACTGGCAGCGTCTCATAAGGCACTGGATATTTCCTCTGTCTCCATACAGGTTCAGGAGATCAGGATATAAATGTCCGATTGTCAGTTTCATTCCTTTTCTCCCTCCATTTTCTTAAGAATATTATGAGTGCTGAATAATGCAGTGTAGTTTACCAGAACGTAGAGATTGCCTACGCCGTCTTCAATCCTTTTTCGGATCGCTGTTTCCACATTTTCCTCAAGCATAACCGGAATGTCCACATATTTCATCCGAAGGCGCATATCCTGGCAGCGGATACCGCTGACTGTAATGGAATGAATGCTCGCATCGCCCAGAAGGTCAAAATCCACATCCCAGAGCCAGGAAATATCTGTTCCATCCTGTGCATTGTCGTTGATGGTGATAATAATATCTTTCTGTGTTTTATCCTGCATAACTGCGGAAATATTCTGGTTAAAACCGGCAGGATTCTTTGCAAGGTTCAGCATAACACCAGTGCCTTTAATACGGAACTGTTCCATACGACCATTTTCCGGATTGAATTTCTGAAGCATATTCTGGAAATGCTCTCCGGAAAATCCAGCTGTACGCAGCCCGGCATAAGCAGCCAGAATATTGTATACATTATAGAAGCCTTTGTAATTGGCTGTAAGGTGCTTATCCTCTACCTGAAAGGACAGCTGGTCACCAACTTTTACATCGTGGGCATCATATTTGATTTCTGGTCTTGCAAAGCCACAGGATGGGCACTTGTAATCCCCCAGCTGACTATAGTGGTAAAAACTGTATTCCAGCCTGGCACCACACTTTTTACAAAAACGGCCTTCCCGTATCTCGTTTGCCGCGCTCTTCTGGACAGGCTTACTGATTCCATATGTGATATACGGATTGCCGCTGTCCATAGCAAGATACGCCGAAAGCGCATCATCCGCATTTACGATTACCTGCATTTTCGGTACTGTGCGGATCATCTCTTCCAGAATGTTCATGGTAATATCAATTTCACCGTAGCGATCCAGCTGGTCGCGAAACAAATTAGTCAGAAGCATGTAGTCCGGCTTCAGGCCTGGAAATACATGGCGGGTAGAAGCCTCGTCTACCTCAATGCAGGCGTAATCTGCATCCAGCCTGCCTGTAGGTCCGGCAGCCAGCACAAAAGCTGCTACAACGCCGTTTAACATGTTAGAACCAGTGTGATTGCAGACTACTTTCTGCCCTTCATTTTCAAGGGCTGCGCAGAGCATGTTGTTGGTGGTTGTCTTACCGTTGGTTCCACAGGTTACAAATATTTTCTTCCGCACCTGAGAAGAAAGATCTTCCAGGATGTCAGGATTGATCTTTAATGCGATCTTGCCCGCCCAGGTCACTCCCTGGCGTCCCATTTTCCTGCAGATAAAGCCTGCAGATTTCGCTGCAAAAACAGCAGCCATTGTTCTGATTTTCATGTGTATTTAATCCTTTTTCACTACTATTCACAGGGTAAAGCTCAAAAAGCAATTATGAATGAGCCAATGAATGGCAGTCCTTTTCAAGTATTATTTTCGTATGTTATATAATTAGACAGTGCAGCTTAATTCAGGTTATCTGTGATCAGTACATCTGTACAGACACCTTGCGCCCCATTCGCCAGATATCTTCTGGCTTCCTCTTTGTCATTTATGGTATAAATATATACCAAAATGTCCCGTTCGTCAAAAATTTTCTGCACTTCTTCGGACCAGTAGTCACGATAAATGGTTACAGCCATTATTTTATTGGTTTGACAGAATTCTGCAATATCGTTCAATTCTTCTGTGGTATATTCCTGCCACAGAGAATAGATATATGCAGGAAATTTATACAAAAGTGCTGTTCCAGGATACATGGCTGAATTGTATATTTCCGGGATGATCTGTTTAAGCGTATGCTCGATGCCAGCTTTTATAGAGATTTCCCTGTACTGTGCATAATCCTCAAGAGTACGCTGGTAATTACGGACAGAATATTGTTTGGAATCTATCATTACAAATGCATCCGGATATTCGTCCAGCAGTTTCAGAAGGTCTTCAAAGGTCATAGGGGTGTATTTCCCATATATAGGCGTATTTAAAAATTCTTCTGAGGATAGAACTTTTCGTTCTTCTCCTTTCCATTGTCCAAGAGATTCTTTCCAGTTATGGCGGCACACCCAAACTCCATCACTGGTCTGCGTCAGATCCACCTCAAACAGGCGGCACCCCTTATCATAATAATTGATAAAGCTTTCTCTGGAATTTAAGTATGTGAGACCGTCAATCCCACCCAGAGCATGCGTTATAATATTGTAATTTTCCCAGTCAAATTCCGGTGTATTCACTGGAATTTCTTTTTTCGCTTCGTACCGGGCGGAACCTGTCAAAAGCCAGGCTAACAAACAAATTTCTATTAATAAAAGTAACTTTCTCACGTTGGTATCCCTAAATTAAGAAAAAAGAGATATCTACGAAACGTAAATATCTCTTTTCTTATGATCAGTAATTCTGTTTCGGATTAAACCAGCTCGATGAGCACTTCCATAGCGCCATCACCTTTACGCTGTCCAATCTTAACGATTCTGGTGTATCCACCGTTACGGTTAGCGTATTTTGGTGCGATTTCCTCGAACATCTTCTTAACCATATCTACATCTTTGGTGTTTTTCTTCTTGCCAGCGCCCTTAGCCGGAACTTCTTTAACCGGGTAGAACACTTTCATCATCTGACGACGAGCGTGAAGTCTGGATGGAGCATCTTTTGTGATCTGCTTCTCAACTTCATCGTAAACAGTTTTCTTCTTACCGTCTACAACTTCTTTTACTCTCTTGCCTTCAGCGTCTTTTCTTGCAACTTTAGCTGTTACAGTAACAGTCTCAAAGTTGTCTTTCTCGCGAACAGCCATAGCTACAAGGCCTTCAGCGATCTTGCGGATCTCTTTAGCTTTAGCTTCTGTTGTAACAATTTTTCCGTTGTATAACAGATTTGTAACCTGGTTTCTTAACAGAGCTTTTCTCTGGTCAGCTGTTCTGCTTAATTTTCTATATTTTGCCATTTAATTTTCCTCCATCTGTGGGACAGCAGTCCACGCTTGTTCGGTCTTACTGGGCTGCTGCTTAGCAAATCCCCACTGTAATAATCTTACGCGATACCTTTATGGTTATCTTACTCTTCTGTTGGCTGAAGCTGTAAGCCCAGCTCTTTCAACTTGGCAAGTACTTCCTCTAAAGACTTACGTCCAAGGTTACGTACTTTCATCATGTCGTCAGAAGTCTTATTGCAAAGCTCCTCAACAGTATTGATGCCTGCTCTCTTCAGACAGTTGTAAGAACGAACTGAAAGCTCAAGCTCATCAATGCTCATTTCAAGAACTTTCTCTTTCTCATTGTCTTCTTTCTCGATCATAACCTCAGCGGTCTTTGCATTCTCGGAAAGGTCAATGAAAAGGCTTAAATGCTCGCTTAATACCTTTGCTGCAAGGCTTACTGCCTCATCAGGATCCAGCGTGCCATTTGTGTATACATCAAGTGTCAGTTTATCAAAGTCTGTAACCTGACCCACACGTGTATTCTGCACAACCATATTGACTCTCTCAACCGGGCTGTAGATTGCATCAACTGCAATCACACCGATTGGCATGTCATCTGATTTGCCCTTATCCGCGCTCACATATCCGCGGCCTTTTGTAATGGTAAGTTCCATTGCAAGTCTGCAATCCTTACCACCGTTTAAGGTAGCGATTACCTGATCCGGATTCATGATTTCGATATCCTGATCTGCCTGAATATCAGCAGCTGTCACAACACCTTTGCCCTCACACTCAATGTATGCGGTCTTTGGCTCATTGTCAGCACTGTTATTCTTAATTGCAAGACTCTTAAGATTCATGATGATCTCTGTCACGTCTTCTTTTACTCCAGGGATGGAGCTGAATTCATGAAGAACACCGTCGATCTTAACCTGACTTACTGCAGCTCCCGGCAGGGAGGACAGCATAATTCTTCTAAGAGAATTGCCAAGTGTAGTACCGTAACCTCTTTCAAGAGGTTCTACAACGAATCTTCCAAATTTTTTATCTTCAGATATCTCGGTAATTTCGATTTTTGGTTTATTAAAATCAAACACTATAAATTTCCCTCCTTCTGGGTTGTATGCAATTGAGGGTATTATCAGGGCTCATTATTTGGAGTACAACTCGACGATAAGCATCTCGTTTACAGGAACGTCGATTTCTTCTCTTGTAGGAAGCTCTTTTACAACGCCCTTAAGATTCTCCTGGTCAGCCTCAAGCCAGTTCGGAACAAGTCTTCCGCCTGTTACCTCAAGGATTCCTTTGTATCTCTCAGAACCTTTGCATTTCTCTTTGATCTCGATGCTGTCGCCAGCTTTTACGAGATAAGAAGGAATGTTAACGCATTTTCCGTTTACAAGAACGTGCTTGTGGTCAACGATCTGACGAGCTTCTTTTCTTGTTCTTGCGAATCCCATACGGAAAAGAACATTGTCAAGTCTTGTCTCAAGCATGATCATCAGGTTCTCACCAGTCTGACCTTTCATTCTGTCGGCTTTCTTGTAGTAGTTACGGAAAGGTTTCTCCAGAACGCCATAAATGAATTTTGCTTTCTGTTTTTCTTTTAACTGAAGACCGTACTCAGATACTTTACGGTTTGCACGTTTTAACTGTCTTGTGGATTTTTTATCAATTCCTAAATAAATTGGATCCATTCCAAGGGATCTACATCTTTTCAGGACCGGTGTTCTATCTACTGCCATCTTGGCTTACCTCCTAATTCAATTAGACTCTTCTACGTTTTGGTGGACGGCATCCGTTGTGCGGAACCGGAGTTACGTCACGGATACTTGTTACTTCAAGACCGCATGCCTGAAGGGCACGGATAGCAGCCTCACGACCTGATCCTGGTCCTTTAACCATTACGTCTACTGTTTTTAATCCATGAATTAAAGCAGCCTTTGTTGCAGTCTCAGCTGCCATCTGTGCTGCATAAGGAGTAGATTTCCTTGAACCTCTAAATCCCAGACCGCCGGCACTTGCCCATGAAAGAGCGTTTCCTTCGTTGTCAGTCAGAGTAACAATTGTGTTGTTAAAAGAAGACTGGATATGTGCCTGTCCGTGTTCAACGTTTTTCTTGACACGACGTTTTGTTGTCGTTTTTTTAGTTGTTTTTGCCATTTTAAAACTAACCTACGCTTTCCTTAATCAATCAAAATTTATAGTTAGGATACTGAATTATTTCTTCTTATTTGCTACTGTTCTCTTCGGACCCTTGCGTGTTCTAGCATTGGTCTTGGTCTTCTGACCACGAACCGGAAGTCCTTTACGATGACGGATTCCTCTGTAGCATCCGATTTCCTGCAGTCTCTTAATGTTCAGGGCGATTTCTCTACGAAGATCACCTTCTACCATCATTGTCTCATCAATGACAGCCTGAAGTCTCTTAACTTCATCATCAGTCAGGTCTCTGACACGTGTGTCAGGATTTACATTTGCCTGAGCAAGGATTTTGTCTGCACTTGGTCTTCCGATACCATAAATATAGGTAAGACCGATTTCGATTCTTTTCTCTCTTGGTAAGTCTACACCAGCTATACGAGCCATGTACTGTTTCCTCCATTTTCTTTACTGAAAGTTCTGCGTCTTCGTACATCACTTGTATCAGATACAAGGTGAAATGGGATGCATCCATACGCACTCTTTCTTAATTCTTAGTTCCTAATTGGGGTGCCTCGGTATAACACCCAGCTGCTTTTGGCGATTCGCAGCCTTTCCGAAATTTGCGGCCAACGGGCCAACGTTGCCTCCGGTATTAGGCAATACATGCTTAGTTCATTATATGTCAGATGATACAACCCATCCGGGTGTTTCACCTGCAGCCGCATTCACAAACAATGGATCAATCAACCCTGACGCTGTTTGTGCTTTGGATTCTCACAGATAATTCTGATAGAACCTTTTCTCTTAATGACCTTGCATTTCTCGCAGATCGGTTTTACAGATGATCTTACTTTCACTGGAAATCCTCCTTCCGTAAAATATAGCATTAAAATCTGCAGTTTAGGGCGCAGTTATACACACGTACAAGCGCGTCCGCATTGTATTGTAGCATTATGGTCTACAAAATGCAAGCAGTTTTTTAAATTTTTTTTACATTTTTCTAATTTTTTTAGTTTCTGAAAGTTTGAAACATTTTTTTCTATGTTCATTTGCTTCTATAATAATAGAAGAAACTCCTGTACCATGGGAGCTTTTCCCCAGGCACAGGAGTTTTATATTCATTAATCCGAATTTGCTATTAACAAATCTGAATTACTTATCTCGCCAGATGATTCTTCCCTTGGAAAGATCATATGGGGAAAGCTCCATTGTTACTTTGTCTCCTGGAAGAATACGGATAAAGTTCATGCGCAGCTTGCCGCTGATATGAGCAAGTACAACATGTTTGTTTTCAAGTTCCACTTTAAACATTGCGTTTGGCAGCTTCTCTAAAACAGTGCCTTCTACTTCAAGTACATCTACTTTTGACATTTTATACCTCCTGTATCGCCTTAATGATAATGATTAATACTCTGTGAGTGTCAGAATCTCCGGTTCGCCATCTGTAATCAGTATGGTGTTCTCATAATGTGCGGAAAGGGAACCATCCATGGTCACCACTGTCCATTCGTCATCCAGCCAGCATACATCTGCTCTGCCCATATTGATCATGGGCTCTATGGCAAGTGTCATGCCTGGAAGTAATTTCACTCCCCTGCGTTTCTGAGGGAAGTTGGGAATCTGCGGATCTTCGTGAAGATGAGTACCAATCCCATGTCCCACCAGATCTCGTACAATACCATAACGGTATTTCGCCGCATACGCTCCGATTGCCTTGGAAATATCATTGAGATGATTTCCTGCTTTCGCGAATTTTATTCCTTCAAAGAAGCACTGCCTGGTTACATCCATAAGCTGCTTGGCTTCTTTGGAAACTTCTCCGACTGCATAAGTACGGGCCGCATCAGAATGATATCCTTTATAGATCAGTCCTGCATCAATCTTTACCAGATCACCATCCTGGATAATTTTGTCCTCCGAAGGAATTCCGTGGACCACTTCATCATTCAGGCTGATGCAGAAGGAGCCAGGAAAGCCTCCATAATTCAGAAAATTGGGAATGCATCCCATGGAACGGATCATATCTTCGCCAATACGGTCGATTTCCTTGGTACTCATTCCTGGTTTGATATAAGGGATCAGCCCGTCATGGACTTTTTCCAGAAGATGTCCGGATTCCCTCATAAGTTCAATTTCTTGTGCTGTTTTTATTGAAACTGACATTACTTCTTATCCTCTATTCTATTCGCCAAGGATCTTCACAATATCACCAAATACCTCATCCAGGTTCTTGGTGCCATCTACAGTTTTCAGTACGCCCTGACCAGTATAGTAGTCGATAAGCGGCTGAGTCTGCTCATGATATACATTCAGACGCTTCTGTACAGTCTCCGGCTTGTCATCGTCACGAAGCACAAGATCCTCACCACATGTATCGCAAACCCCCTCTGTCTTCGGAGCTGCAAATACAACGTGGTAGGTTGCACCACATTTTACGCATGCACGTCTTCCACCCATACGGTTCACGATATTCTCATCCGGAACATCAACATCAATAGCATAATCAATCTTGCTTCCCAGCTTGCTTAAAGCATCGGTAAGGCATTCAGCCTGTGGGATTGTTCTTGGAAAACCATCCAGAACATAGCCGTTCTTGGCATCCGGCTGCTGGATTCTGTCCACAACAAGGTCGCAGGTAAGTTCATCCGGTACAAGCAGACCCTGGTCCATATAAGTTTTTGCTTTTTTCCCAAGTTCTGTGCCATTTTTGATATTGGCACGGAAAATATCGCCTGTAGAGATATGGGGAATACCATATTTCTCAGCAATTTTCTTAGCCTGGGTTCCTTTTCCTGCACCTGGTGCACCTAACATGATAATTCTCATAAAAAGCCCTCCATTTTCTCATACTACGAATTAAGGCTGTGACGCATATAAGCACCACAACCTTTATTCTTTTAGTTGTTCAGGAAGCCTTTGTAATTGCGGACAAGCATCTGTGATTCAATCTGTTTCACAGTCTCCAGGATAACTCCAACAATAATGATGATGGAAGTACCACCGAAGGATACGTTTGCACCGAATACTCCATTGAAGAAGAACGGAATAACCGCAACGATAATCAGGCCTACTGCACCTATAAATATAATATAATTTAAGATTTTAGTCAAATAGTCTGACGTTGGTTTTCCTGGACGAATACCAGGAATGAAACCACCCTGCTTTTTGATATTGTCTGCAACTTCCAGCGGGTTGAATGTGATGGAAGTGTAGAAATATGCAAAGAATACGCAAAGTACAATATACAGAAGCAGTCCCCAGCTATACTGTGGCTGACTTGGATTACACCAGTTATTGGATGATAATCCTCGAATAATCTCACTGCCGATGCCGGTTCCATTAGCTTTTCCTGCAAGCTGTGCGATTACGCCTGGGAAAGACATAATTGAGGAAGCAAAGATAACCGGAATAACACCAGCGGTGTTAACTTTCAGCGGTATATTGGTAGTCTGACCACCCATCAGTTTTCTGCCGACCATTTTTCTGGAATACTGAACAGGAATTCTTCTCTCTGCACCGTTAAGGATCAGTACGAATACCACCATGACAACGATGATTGCAACAATGATAACCCCTGCAAGCAGTCCTTTTGCAATTGTTTTTCCTTTGATGAAGTTCTCATAAAGAAGAGATAAGTCACTTGGAACACGGGAAACGATGTTAATGGTCAGGACGATGGAAATACCATTTCCAACACCCTTCTCAGTAATACGCTCACCGATCCACATCAGCATGGCAGAACCAGCTGTGAGACAAGCAACTACAGTTAAGCCCTTAAAGAAGTTCATGTTCGGGATCAGACCCTGGCGACCAAAACCGATTGCCATTGCCACAGACTCAAACAACGCAAGACCAACAGTTACATAACGGGTAATGGCAGTAATTTTCTTTCTGCCCTCTTCTCCATCTCTCTGCATCTCCTCCAGAGCCGGAATGGCAATTGTGAGAAGCTGCATGATAATGGATGATGTAATGTATGGCGTGATGTTCAATGCAAAGATTGACATCTGGGTAAATGAGCCACCGGTGAACGCATCAAAGAAATTGAATGCGTCACCAGTGTTTTTAGCAAACCACTCTTTAAAGAAATCGCTGTCTACTCCTGGAACAGGAAGCTGTGATCCAATACGGATGACAAGAATCATCCATAATACATAGAGGAGTTTACGTCTCATCTCTTTTACTCTGAAAACGTTTTTGAGAGTTTCAAACATTTGATCACCTCTATTAGATCAGCTCTACTGTACCACCTGCAGCTTCGATTTTAGACTTTGCAGTCTCACTTACAGCGTTTACTTTAACTGTAAGCTTCTTGGTAAGCTCGCCGTTTCCAAGGATTTTAACGCCGTCACCAGCTTTGGAAATTGCACTGCTTGCAAGTAAGCTCTCAACTGTAACCTCTGCACCATCCTCAAAACGGTTCAGAACATCAACGTTGATTGCAATGATCTCTTTAGAGTTTCTGTTTGTGAATCCTCTCTTAGGCAGACGTCTGTATAAAGGCATCTGTCCACCTTCAAATCCCGGTTTCTTGTGTCCGGAACGTGCTAACTGTCCTTTATGGCCTTTACCAGCTGTTTTGCCGTTTCCTGAACCATGTCCACGGCCTCTTCTGAAGTTATCGCTGTGCTTAGAACCCTCAGCTGGTCTTAAGTTTGATAATTCCATTATGGCACCTCCTTTTTGTAATTATGCTTCTTCTACTTTTACCAGGTGCTGTACCTGCTGAATCATTCCTCTTGTTGCCGCATTGTCTGGCATCTCAACTGTTTTGTGCATTTTGGTAAGACCCATTGCTTTAACAGTAAGTTTGTGCTTCGGAACTGCGCCAATCGGAGATTTTACTAAAGTAACTTTTAATGTATTTGCCATTTTAATATTCCTCCTTAAGCCAGAATCTCATCAACAGATTTTCCACGAAGTTTTGCAACTTCTTCCGGAGTTTTTAACTGTCTTAAGCCTTCGATGGTTGCAAGAACAACATTCTGCTTATTTCTGGATCCCATACATTTTGTACGGATGTTTTTGATACCAGCTAACTCGATAACGGCACGAGCCGGGCCGCCGGCGATAACTCCAGTACCTTCCGGAGCTCTCTTAAGAAGCATGGAAGCGCTTCCGTAAGAACCTACGAAGTCATGTGTAATGGAACCATTCTCATCTCTTGCTACGGTTACTAATTTCTTAATAGCATCCTCTTTTCCTTTGCGGATTG
Organism: Ruminococcus sp. J1101004sp1_RTP21198st1_B9_RTP21198_201120; assembly: GCF_040924245.1. Classification (NCBI taxonomy): domain Bacteria; kingdom Bacillati; phylum Bacillota; class Clostridia; order Eubacteriales; family Oscillospiraceae; genus Ruminococcus; species Ruminococcus sp. J1101004sp1_RTP21198st1_B9_RTP21198_201120. Next base: position 132,094 of record NZ_JBCOMI010000006.1, read on the forward strand.
CTTCCGGAATCTCGGCTGCCTTTCCAAGTCCTGCACCAACGTGTCCATTGCCGTCACCTACAACAACTAAAGCTGTGAAACGGAAGTTACGACCACCTTTAACAACCTTGGTAACACGCTTGATTGATACTACTTTATCTTCTAACTCTAACTGACTAGCATCAATAAGATTACGTTTCATGTGTTTCGCTCCTCCTTATTAGAATTTCAGTCCAGCTTCTCTTGCTGCGTCTGCCAGTGCTTTTACTTTACCATGGTAAATGTATCCACCTCTGTCAAAAACAACTTCCTCGATGCCGGCTTCCACTGCCTTCTTACCGATTACAGTGCCAAGATATGCTGCTGCTGCAACATCGTCGGTGTTCTCAAGCTGTGCTTTTACGTCTTTCTGAAGAGTAGAAGCAGATACTAAAGTCTTTCCAACGGTGTCATCGATAATCTGTGCATACATGTGTTTATTGGAACGAAATACTGCAAGACGCGGAGTTGTTGCAGTGCCATTTAAATGATGACGTAATCTTCTATGCTTTTTCTCGCGAATTTCCGCTCTAGATGCTTTATTAACCATTTTCTCACTCTCCTTAATTATTTCTTACCAGTCTTACCAACTTTGCGTCTGATAACCTCAGTATCATACTTAATACCTTTACCCTTGTATGGCTCAGGTCTTCTCTTATCTCTGATCTCAGCTGCAAACTGTCCAACTTTTTCCTTGCTGATACCGGAAACGATAATCTTGTTACCGTCTACTTTGGTCTCAATACCTTCCGGATCTTCCATTTCTACCGGGTGAGAATATCCAAGGTTTAAAGTAAGCTTCTTGCCCTGCTTAGCGGCTCTGTAACCAACACCGTTAACTTCAAGAGTCTTGGTGTATCCTTCGCTTACACCAACAACCATGTTGTGGATAAGGCTTCTTGTTAAGCCGTGAAGGGATTTCATTTTCTTTAAGTCGTTTGGTCTTGCAACAACTACATGACCATCTTCAACTTTGATTTCCATCTCTGTTGGAAGCGCTCTCTCAAGTGTTCCTTTTGGTCCTTTTACGGTTACTACGTTTCCTTCTGCAACAGATACTTCAACTCCTGCCGGAATAGCAACCGGAAGTCTACCGATACGTGACATACTATGTGTCCTCCTTACTTAGATTATCGGAGAGGTTTTCGCAACCTCTCTGTTTTCAGTGTTTCGTCTACTTCTTGAATGTACGGAGCCGAAGCTTACCATACAAATGCAAGAACCTCGCCGCCTACCTGAAGTTTACGAGCTTCTTTATCGGTGATAACACCTTTATTAGTGGAAAGGATTGCGATTCCAAGTCCTCCAAGAACCTTCGGAAGCTCTTCCTTACCAGCATAAACACGAAGACCCGGTTTAGAGATTCTCTTTAAACCTGTGATGATCTTCTCGTTTTTGTCTTCGCCATATTTCAGTGTGATATGGATGTTTTTAACAACACCATCTTCAACTAAATCGTATTTTGCAATGTATCCCTCATCAACAAGGATGTTTGCAATTGCAATTTTCATCTTGGATGCTGGTACATCTACTGTGTCGTGTTTTGCAGTGTTTGCATTACGAATTCTTGTAAGCATGTCTGCGATTGGATCGCTCATTGTCATGTTAGTTTCCTCCTCATATTCAGACTTTACATGTCATAGTATATTTATATAAATTTACGTGTTACCTGTGTAACATCATCCCGTGACTAAACCGGTACTGCACCTTGCGGCTTGTACTCGTTAAGGTTCGGGATGGACTTTGCACGAAATTCATGTTCGCCTTACGGCTTACATTCATTAAGCGACTTTCAGCTTCGGCTTACCAGGAAGCTTTCTTAACTCCCGGGATCTGTCCTTTGTAAGCTAACTCACGGAAGCAGATTCTGCAGATTCCGTATTTTCTTAAATATGCATGTGGACGTCCACAAATTCTGCAACGGCTATATTCTCTTGTGGAAAATTTAGCTGGACGCTGCTGTTTGATTTTCATTGCTGTCTTAGCCATGAATCGTTCCTCCTATATCAGATCTGCTGACCCCGGCAAGGAGCCGGCGGTCAACTTTGGAATGTTCCTCTACTTATTTCGCAAAAGGCATGTTGAACAGCTTCAGTAACTCACGAGCTTCCTCATCAGTATTTGCTGTTGTAACGAAGATAATGTCCATACCTCTTACTTTGTCAACTTTATCGTACTCAACTTCTGGGAAGATAAGCTGCTCTTTGATACCAAGAGCGTAGTTTCCTCTTCCATCGAATGCGTTAGGATTAACGCCACGGAAGTCACGTACACGTGGAAGTGCCAGGTTGATCAGACGATCAGCGAACTCATACATCTTCTCGCCTCTTAATGTTACTTTACATCCGATCGGCATTCCCTCTCTGATTTTGAAGTTAGCAACAGATTTTTTAGCTTTTGTTGCGATAGCTTTCTGTCCTGTGATCAGCTCCATATCAGCAATAGCTGCGTCAAGAAGCTTAGCGTTCTCTTTTGCTTCACCAACACCCATGTTAATTACGATCTTGTCGAGTTTTGGCACTTGCATAACGTTTTTATATCCGAATTTTTTGGTCATGGCATCCATGATCTCATTAGTATAAAGTTCTTTTAATCTACTCACTTATGTCTGCCTCCTCTCTCAATTAATCGATAACCTTACCTGTTGCTTTGGCAACGCGGACTTTTTTGTCACCATCCATCTTAAAGCCAACTCTTGTTGCTTTTCCATCTGCCATAAGCATTACGTTGGAGATGTGAAGCGGAGCTTCTTTTGTGATGATTCCACCATTCTGGTTTGCAGCTGATGGTTTGGTGTGTTTTGTAACCATATTAACGTTCTCTACTAATACGGTATTGTCTTTTACGTTAACGGCAAGGACTTTGCCTTCTTTGCCTTTATCTTTACCAGCGATTACTGTAACAGTATCACCTTTTTTAATCTTCATAGCTGACATTAGGCACCCTCCTATAATACTTCCGGAGCTAAGGAAACGATCTTCATGAATTTTTTCTCACGAAGCTCTCTGGCAACTGGTCCAAAGATACGTGTTCCTCTCGGAGTTAAGTCGTCTTTAATGATTACGGCAGCATTTTCATCGAAACGGATATAGGATCCGTCTTTACGACGAGCGCCTTTTTTGGATCTAACTACAACAGCCTTTACTACGTCACCTTTTTTAACAACGCCGCCTGGTGTTGCATCTTTAACAGTAGCAACGATTGTATCGCCGATGTTTGCATATCTTCTTGTAGAGCCACCCATAACACGGATACAAAGGATTTCTTTTGCACCAGTGTTGTCGGCAACTTTCAGTCTTGTTTCCTGCTGAATCATACTGGTTATCCTCCTTATTTAACTCTCTCTACTACTTCAACCAGTCTCCATCTCTTGTCTTTGGACAGCGGTCTGGTCTCCATAACTTTTACGGTATCACCGATGTTGCACTCATTGTTTTCGTCATGAGCTTTTAATTTATATGTTCTCTTCACGATTTTCTTGTAAAGAGGATGTTTTACATGGTCTTCAATTGCAACTACGATGGTCTTATCCATCTTATTGCTGACAACCTTACCCACGCGGGTTTTTCTCAGATTTCTTTCCACGATTATGTCCTCCTAAATTCACTATTTGGAAGCGTTAGCTTTCGCAGTGATCACTGTCTGGATTCTGGCAATATTTCTGCGAACCTCTTTGATTCGTCCTGTATTGTCTAATTGATTGGTTGCATTCTGAAATCTCAGATTGAAAAGTTCTTTCTTAGCAGCTACTAATTCTTCGTTTAATTCTGCAGCTGATTTTGCCTGTAAATCTTCTACGAATTTATTAATTTTCACTGTTATCACCGCCTTCTAACTCTGCACGAGAAACTATTTTGCATTTACATGGTAACTTGTGCATTGCAAGACGTAATGCCTCACGAGCGATTTCTTCAGAAACGCCTGCGATCTCAAACATAACACGTCCTGGTTTAACAACTGCTACCCAGTATTCCAGGGCACCTTTTCCGGAACCCATACGAGTTTCTGCTGGTTTTGCTGTTACTGGTTTATCTGGGAAAATCTTGATCCAAACCTTACCACCACGTTTGATATAACGGGTCATAGCAACACGGGCTGCCTCGATCTGATTAGATCTGATCCAGCAAGGCTCGGTAGCAACAAGACCGAATTCACCATAATTGATCTGATTACCTCTAAGGGCTTTTCCTCTCATGGAGCCACGGAATTGTTTACGACGTTTAACTCTTTTTGGCATTAACATTATTTATCGCTCCCTTCCTTAGTTCCTTTAGTTGGAAGAATCTCACCATTGTAGATCCATGCCTTTACACCAACTTTGCCATATGTGGTGTCTGCTTCTGCGAAACCATAATCGATGTCTGCACGAAGTGTCTGAAGCGGAATAGTTCCATCGCTGTAGAACTCTGTACGAGCCATATCAGCTCCACCAAGACGTCCGGATACGGATGTTTTGATTCCCTTTGCTCCAGATTTCATTGTACGCTGCATTGTAGATTTCATAGCACGTCTGAAGGAGATACGGTTCTCCAGCTGAAGAGCGATGTTCTCTGCAACAAGCTGAGCGTCTCTGTCTGGTCTCTTAACTTCTTTGATATCAACGATAAGCTTCTTGTCTGTGTATTTAGCAAGTTCAGCTTTAACTTTCTCGATCTCAGCGCCGCCTTTACCGATTACGATACCAGGTTTAGCTGTGTAAATGATAACTTTGACTCTGTCAGATGCTCTCTCGATCTCGATCTTGGAAACACCTGCGCTGTATAATTTCTTTTTGAGGAATGTTCTGATGTTGTAGTCCTCTACCAGATAGTCTGCGAAATCGCTCTCTGCATACCATCTTGAATCCCAATCCTTGATAACACCGACTCTAAGGCCATGTGGGTTAACTTTCTGTCCCATGTTTATCCTCCTTATTTCTCATCCAGCACGATGGTAATATGGCTTGTTCTCTTCTCGATTCTGTAAGCTCTACCCTGTGCTCTTGGCTGGATTCTCTTCATTGTAGGTCCTTTATTTGCATAGCAGGCTGCAACGACGAGATTGTCTGCGTTCATTCCGTTATTGTTCTCAGCGTTAGCAATAGCTGATTCCAGTAACTTTTTGATTACGCTGGAAGCGTATCTTGGGTTGTATGTCAGGATACCAAGTGCTGTCTGCACATCTTTGCCACGGATTGCATCTAAAACGTAGCAGGCTTTCTGAACAGAAATTCTTGCATAAGATAATTTTGCAGACGGTCTTGTCTCTCTATTATTCTCATTTCTGGCTCTCTTAATCTGGCTTCTATGTCCTTTTGCCATTTTAAAGTGCCTCCTTTCGTCATATTCAATATTCAGGTAAACACCTGGGTTGCCCGGACCGCTTCTTGCGATCAGGCAGCCTGGTGAAAAGTACTAACTAACGAACACCGGATTTCTTTTCGTCTTTTCCGTGTCCTCTGTAGGTTCTGGTAGCAACAAACTCACCAAGTTTGTGACCAACCATATCCTCAGTAATATATACCGGCACATGTTTTCTTCCGTCATGGACAGCGATTGTATGTCCAACAAAAGACGGGAAGATTGTGGAACGGCGTGACCAAGTTTTGATTACGGATTTATCATTTGCAGCGTTTAATGCATCTACTTTTTTAAGTAAGCTCTGATCTGCAAAAGGTCCTTTTTTCAGTGAACGAGACATTCTTAATCCTCCTTATTATTTGCTTAAAGCTTTTCCATCGCGTCTTCTTACGATGAGCTTGTTGGACGCTTTGTTTTTCTTTCTTGTCTTCAGACCAAGAGCAGGTTTGCCCCAAGGTGTACACGGACCTGGACGTCCAACCGGAGCGCGGCCCTCTCCACCACCATGTGGATGGTCATTCGGGTTCATAACAGAACCGCGAACTGTAGGTCTGATTCCCATGTGACGCTTACGGCCAGCTTTACCGATGTTGATCAGGTTGTGATCACCATTTCCGATGATACCAACTGTAGCACGGCAGATGATCGGAACCATTCTCATCTCACCAGATGGGAGACGAAGTGTAGCGTATTTGCCTTCTTTAGCCATAAGCTGAGCACCATTACCAGCGGAACGAACCATCTGTCCGCCCTTTCCTGGGTGAAGCTCAATGTTATGAACCATAGTACCAACCGGGATAAGCTCTAACGGTAAGCAGTTACCTACACGGATTTCAGCTTCCGGTCCGTTCATAACTTTCTGTCCAACTTTAAGTCCTTCCGGAGCAAGAATGTATGCTTTCTCGCCATCTGCATAGCAGATAAGTGCGATGTTTGCTGTTCTGTTCGGATCATACTCAACAGATTTAACTACTGCCGGGATTCCATCTTTTCTTCTCTTGAAGTCAATGATTCTATATTTTCTACGGCTTCCGCCTCCCTGATGTCTTACAGTGATCTTACCCTGGTTGTTACGTCCAGCGTTTTTCTTTAAAGACACGGTAAGGGATTTCTCTGGTGTTGCTTTAGTGATCTCAGAGAAGTCGGAACCAGTCATATGTCTTCTAGACGGGGTATATGGGTTATAACTTTTGATTCCCATTTCTTTTCTCCTTTCAAATTTGTTCTCACGCTTTTGAATGCGTATAAACTGCTATCTGTTAATTAAAGACCCTCGAAGATCTCGATGTCTTTGCTGTCCTCTGTAAGGGCTACGATAGCTTTTTTGGATTTAGCAGTTTTTCCAACTACCATTCCGCGGCGTTTTTTCTTACCATCAAGATTCATGGTATTTACGCTTTTAACTTTTGTTCCATCGAACATTTTCTCAACTGCTTCTTTGATCTGAGCTTTGTTTGCTTCCGGATGAACAAGGAAAGTATATTTCTTCTCACCCATAGCAGCCATGGATTTTTCAGTGATCACTGGTCTTTTGATCACGTCGTAATATTTAATATCTGCCATTATGCGTATACCTCCTCGATGGATGCTACAGCGTCTTTAGTTACTACTACAGTACCGTGGCTCATAACATCATATACGTTGATGCCGTTAGCAGCTACAGTCTGTACGTTCTCGATATTTCTTGCAGAAAGGATTACGTTCTTGTCTTCCTGTGCTGTTACAATAAGAGCTTTCTCTGCTTTCAGGTTTGTAAGAACCTTCTGCATTTCTTTTGTCTTTGCATCAGCAAGTGCAAGGCTATCAACAACTACGAATTTATTGTCCTGAACTTTGGAAGTCAGAGCGGATTTAAGAGCTGCTCTTCTTTCTTTTTTGTTCATTTTTACTTCATAATCTCTTGGAGTTGGTGCGAAAATAATTCCGCCGCCTGTCCACTGTGCAGCACGGATGGATCCCTGTCTAGCATGACCGGTTCCTTTCTGTCTCCAAGGTTTTCTTCCGCCACCGCTTACTTCAGAACGAGTTTTCGCTTTCTGAGTACCCTGGCGTTTATTTGCAAGCTGACGAACAACAGCAAGGTGAACAAGATGCTCATTGACTTCAACGCCGAATACTGCATCGTTCAGCTCCATTGTTCCAACTTCATTGCCTTCCATATTATAAACAGTTACGTTTGCCATTTGTGTGCTCCTCCTTTCTTATTATAAGGACTTTACTGTCTCTTTGATTGTAACCAAGGATTTCTTAGGTCCTGGAACAGCACCTTTAACTAACAGTAAGTTATTCTCTGTATCTACGCGTACGATCTCAAGATTCTGAACAGTTACCTGCTCGCTTCCCATATGACCTGGCATGTGTTTTCCTTTGAATACCTTGCTCGGATCAGAACAAGCACCATTGGAACCTGCATGACGATGATATTTGGAACCGTGAGCCATAGGTCCTCTGGACTGTCCATGTCTCTTGATTGCGCCCTGGAAGCCTTTACCTTTTGAAACTGCTGTTGCATCGATGTGATCTCCAGCTGCAAAGATATCAGCTTTAATTTCCTGTCCTACCTCATATTCAGCAGCGTTCTCAAAACGGAATTCTTTAACGAATCTCTTAACTGCAACGCCTGCTTTTGCAAAGTGGCCTGTTTCCGGTTTGTTCACCAGTTTCTCTCTGATGTCGCCGAAGCCAACCTGAACTGCTGTGTATCCGTCGTTCTCATCTGTTTTAACCTGAGTTACGACACATGGACCAGCCTGTAAAACGGTTACCGGAATTAACATTCCATCTTCGTTGAAGATCTGAGTCATTCCGACTTTGGTAGCTAAAATAGCTTTCTTCATCTTTCTTCCTCCTATAGCGGATTGCCCTTTCGGGTAATCATATAATAAATAGCTAAATGCTTATGCATTTACAAGATTAATTATTTTGCCTTCATCTTGATGTCGATATGAACACCAGCAGGCATTTCCAGTCTGGACAGTGCATCAACTGTCTTCTGGGTCGGAGCAATGATATCAATCAGTCTCTTATGTGTTCTCTGCTCAAACTGTTCTCTGGAATCTTTATATTTGTGAACAGCTCTTAAGATTGTAACAACTTCCTTCTTAGTTGGAAGCGGAACCGGTCCGCTAACTGTTGCACCATTCTTCTTAACAGTGTCGATGATCTTTGCAGCAGATGCATCTACTAACTGATGATCGTAAGCTTTTAATGTGATTCTCATTACCTGATTTGCCATAAAAAAAGTCTCCTCCTATTCGTACTCACTATCAGTACGACAAGCGGCGACTGTACACATCTCCGTGTGTGTCCTAAAACATCTTCCTGCTACGGACATTCTTTCACACGTCCCATCCCAAGATGGCTATTGAACTTGTACAGTGACTTGTCGTCAGTTTCCTAACTTGACATTCGCTCCACGGAAAACCCGCCTTAGTCGGCGGCAACCTCGCGCTTCATTGCTATCATGTCACAGCAGATATTAGTATACACAAAGGTTTTAAAAATTGCAAGTGTTTTTTTCAAAAAATCCAGATGTTTTTTTGTATTATTTTAAATACAATCCAGAGTGTGTCTGAAAATGGTTTTATGCAAGATGTGAGTGTGTATATTCCAGTTTTTTCTTTCTTCCTATTATATAGTGCTTCTAATAGCTGTCGGTTACACTCCTGCTGCCGGCAACTATCAATCAGCTTTCATTATTTAACACAGTGGCTCTAAAACCTTACGAAATCATTGTCTTTTCCTTAATATAAAAACGAGAAGAGGCATCATCGAATGCCTCTTCTTTCCTATTATAATAATGAATTAATCTTCATCATCATAGTATTCGTCTTCATCCTCATCTTCGTCAGCAAAGATATCAGAATAATCAAACAAAGTTACCTTGGTTATCTCATCCTTTACAATGTCAGGAGCATCTCCTTCTTTCTTTGCTTTCGCAGCAAGCTGCGCCGGTGAATATCTTGGGATTGCCAGTTTCTTGATCTCAACTGGTTTATCCTCTTCTTCCTCATGAATCTCCGGAGCTGCTTTCTTCTTCAGTGCTGCCTTCTTAGTCTGTGTTGCAGGCTTAGCAGACTTCCTGACTGGTTTGGAGTCTTTTGCAGTAGCTGCTGCTACTTCTTTCTTCAGAAGTTCATGTGCTTCACTTGTAGCACTCTGTACAGCTCTTTGTGGCGCTTCCTCTTCCTCTACATCAAAATCATCTTCATCGATTTCATCCACAAAGCCACCGGTACGGATCTTACGCTTCTCTTTCTTGCTGCGCTTGCCCTGAGCTTTGATTTCACGCTCTTCATCACGGTACTCACGCTCTTTACGCTTTTCTTCTTTCTTCAGCTCTTTACGGCTCTTCACGTATCCTGGTTCTGTATCCTCCGGATAGTCGTCATAATCATCCAGATCTTTTTTCCAGAGTTCTGCGATTACATAAAGAATAATCAGAAACAAAACGGTAAGCCCAAGAACAATCAGACCCTCAATACTCTTGGTAGCTGCCATCAGATATCCGATAAACGGAATTGTTACAACAATTTTCGGAAGGTAGCTTCCAATTGCCACATTAATCGGCTGTCCCTGAGAAACAGTTGGATCCATAGCAGTACCTGTACCATTTGTGACTTCAGCGCTGGCCAGTGTATAACGATACACTGCATTCTCATCATTTACAAGGATCGGTGTACCCAGAGCTGCTTCTTCGGTTTTAACCGGAATTGCATATGTAACAGATCCCATTGCCAGATTTGACTTGACTGTGGAGTCGTCTCTGATTTCAGTCGTCACTCCAAAGAATGGAGGAACCGCTAATGCAACCACACAAAGTATGGTACATATTACAACAAAATGTACTATAAATTTCAAAAACTTAGACATTGGTAACCATCCTCACTTTTTACGGCAGCCTTTACTGGTTGCTCAGATACTGTTCAATACTGCTCATCGCAGCTTCTTCATCTTCACCATTAGCAGAAAGTGTAATCTCCTCACCGGCGTCAAGTCCCAGTGTCATCATACCCATAATACTCTTGGCATTTACTTTCTTCTTGCCTACTTCTACATAAATTTCACTGTTGAACTGACTTGCCACCTGTACCAGCTGTGCAACGGGTCTGGCTTCAAGCCCTGTGGACAGGTGAATGGTGATTGGTTTTTTAATCATAATAACTCCTCCTTGTTTTCCCTCAGGTCATCTGCAAGCAGGCTTAATTTACGAAGCCGGTGATTTACTCCAGACTTTCCAACCTGTGGATTCAACATCAATCCTAGTTCTTTAAGTGTTGCTTCCGGATACTGCAACCGCAATCTGGCGATCTCCTCAAGTCCTTCATTCAGACTCTCCAGGCCCACCTTTTCCTCAAGAAGTCTGATATCCTCGATCTGCTTCACTGCTGCATTAACCGTCTTATTTATGTTAGCAGTCTCACAGTTTACCTTCCGATTCACAGAATTGCGCATCTCTTTCAGGATACGGATATTCTCCAGATCCATAAGAGCAACATTTGCTTCCATAATAGCAAGCATGTCTACGATCTGTGCGCCTTCCTTCACATAGAGTACATAAGACTTCTTACGCAGAACAATCTTGGCATCTATATGAAAGCTGTGAATAATTTCCTGTAGCTGCCCGCTGATCTCCCGGCTGGGACATACAATTTCGAAATGATATCCCTTCTGCGGATCACTGATCGAACCTGCCGAGAGAAAAGCACCGCGTACAAACGCCCTTTTGCAGCAATCCCTCTGATATACAATAGAATTGGATACAAGTGGCATTCCTCCGCTCACTCCCGAAAATTCCAGCTTGGCAGAATCCAGTATTTCCTTTACCAAAACCTGATCAATAATGGAAATACAATAAAGATTTCCCTTTCTGAAACAGTCAATCCGGGAATTTGATATATCTGTCTCTATATTAAATGTTTTTTGCAATAATGTAAAGCCTTTTCTTGAAAGTGCCTCATTTTCTGTCTGGATACGCAGGGATTTTTTCCCATCAGTTCCAGCCTCCAGGCTGCCGCAGAAAGTAAAGATTGCAGCCAGTTCCGCAATCCTGCAGTGTCTTCCGGAGCCGATATGCCTGGAAAGTTCTTCTTTCACCATCCCTGAAAAAGACATTCATCGATCTCCTCTTTCTATTTTTTCAATAGGCGATCTTTATCCACATCTCTGTGCTCCAATCGAAAACCGTATTCACCATTTCTGGCGATCCGGCTATACAACTCTCTTGCAATGGTAACGGAACGGTGCTTGCCCCCTGTGCAGCCAACTGCAATTACAAGGCTTGTTTTACCCTCCTGTGCATACTTAGGAATCAGGAACTCCACCATATCTTCCAGTTTATTTGCAAAAATCCTTGCGGTCTCATTATCCATCACATAATTAAACACGCTCTCATCCATACCGGTAAGGGGACGTAATTCATCCTCATAATATGGATTCGGAAGAAAACGCACATCGAATACCAGGTCTGCATCTGCCGGAATTCCATACTTAAATCCAAAAGACAGAACCGTGACCATCATATTACAGAATTTTTCATTATTTACAAAAATCTTCTCAATTTCCTGGCGCAGCTCCCTTGTAAGAAGGTGACTGGTATCAATAATATAATCAGCTCTCTTACGAAGAAAATCCATTTTCTGGCGTTCCAGACGGATTCCGTCATCTACCCTGCCGTTACTGGCAAGCGGATGGCTGCGTCTGGTTTCCTTATAACGCTTTACCAGCACGGAATCTTCTGCATCCATAAAAAGAATCTCAAAATCATATCCAGCTTCTTTCATATGATCCAGAACCTGTGCCAGTTCTTCCAGAGAGTGACCGCTTCTGGCATCAATACCAAGAGCCGCATTCTGGACTCCTTCTTCATGTACTTCCAGCATCAGGGAAGCAAATTTCTCCACCAATGGAATAGGAAGATTGTCCACACAAAAATAGTGGGCATCCTCCAGCATTTTCAGCACTGTGGATTTTCCAGCACCGGAAACGCCTGTAACAATTACAAATCGCATAATTTATCTCCTGCCGGGCAGAATGTTTAATGTTCATAACCTAACCTGTAACGCAAATTGAACTCATCTGCCTCTTATGTGTCTTAAGTCCATTCCAAAGGACTCTTTATGGATCTAGAATTCTCCCAGAAACTTCACCTCAGGTTCAAGCTTCACACCAAATTTCTCCAGAACAATTCTTTGAACGTCAGACATCAATGTAGTAACATCTTTCGCTGTGGCATTTCCTGTATTGATCACGAAACCGCAATGTTTCTCGGAAACCTGGGCACCGCCTACCTGATAGCCTCGCAATCCGCTGTCCATGATCAGTTTACCTGCAAAATAGCCCTCTGGCCGTTTGAAAGTGCTTCCTGCACTTGGATAAGAAAGCGGCTGCTTGCTGGTTCGCATCCCTGCCAGCTCCTGCATACGGCTGCGAATCTCCTCCTGATCACCTTTTTCAAGAGAAATGACAGCTTCCAGAACAATATAGCCAGCTTCTTTTATCACACTGGTTCGATAACCCATGTGAAGTTCATCTGCCTGCAAGGTCAGGACTCCGCCCTCTGGAGTAAGAACCGTGACTTCTTTCAGAACATCCTTCATTTCTCCGCCATACGCTCCTGCATTCATCACCACAGCGCCGCCTAAGGTTCCCGGAATTCCCCCTGCAAACTCAAAGCCAGTCAGCGATGCCTCTCTTGCAGCTGCAGCAATTCCAGATAAAAGAGCTCCTGCCTGGGCATGGATCCGGCTGTCTTCAACTCTGATCTGTCCAAAGTTTCTATACAGCTGCACTACCACTCCCTGATAGCCCTTGTCGCTTACAAGAAGATTGCTTCCATTTCCAAGAATAAAATATGGAACATTTTTTTCCTTACAAACTGCTATGATTCTCCTAATCTCGTCAGCATTCTCCGGTACCAGAAAGAAATCTGCCGGACCGCCAATTCGGAATGTAGTATGCCTGCTCATAAGCTCCGCTTCCAGTATCCGGTTATCTTCCAGAATTTCCTGGAACCTCTGTTTTAAATTCACATTCACAGATTTACATCCTCTATCTTTCTATACTCAACTTTTCTATCAAATAATATCTGCGCCAATCCTATTCTTTCCATTGCCGCATCGTTTTATTATACTATTTAACTTCACAAATGTACAGAAAAAACGCATATTTTCTAAGATTCTTTCCATACTAAATGTTGTTATGATAGTTGCAAAACAACAAACTTTTCTCAGCGACAGGTCCGTTTCGTGAAAGGAGAATTCACCCATGCTCCAGCAAGTTTTTCTATCCATAGTTGGCTTCTGCTCTGGAATCATCATCGCAGGCGGTGTAGTTGGCCTGCTTATCGGTCTTTCCATCGTTCCCCGCTATGCCGGTATCACTCATACAGGAAAACATATATTGTTATATGAAGATATTACGCTTCTTGGCATTGTATGTGGCAACCTTTTTTTCCTCTATGGCTGGCACATTCCAGGCGGAACCTTTGCTCTGCTCCTTTATGGACTTTTTTCCGGTATCTTTCTGGGCGGATGGATCATGGCACTTGCTGAGATGGCAGATGTTTTCCCCATCTTTTCCAGAAGGATCAAACTGACCAATGGAATCCGATGGGTCGTGATCGCGGTGGCCTTCGGAAAAGCTTTGGGATCTTTGTATTATTTTTATAAACGGTGTTTTCCCTGAATTGCGTAAAAAAATCGACGCAGCTAATTTTCTATAATAAATAAGAAGGAACGTTTTTACCAGACTTTCCTTTTTTATCCTTCTTTGACACCTTGGCGCTTTCTTCTTTATTTTCTCCGGTGATTATCGGACATTCATCTGACAGGCCACGGTACCATTTCCGATAATCTGCAGGAGAACAGCCCATCTCTTTTCGGAAAGTCTCTGAAAAATAGCTTGCTCCTGCAAAACCATTTTCCACTGCAATATCTCCCATGGAAGCAGTCTTCTCCAGAACTGCATCCATACTGTTCCAGATTCTGCATTTCTGCAAATATTCGAATGGAGTCATCTCCATATGTTTCTTAAAGAAACGGCAAAAATCACCAGTGCTTACCTGGCATGCTTCTGCCATAGCAGAAAGAGTCAGTTTCTCGTTACAATGCTCCGTGAGATATCCTGTCATACGATTTAGTTTCAACCGTTCCCTGATCACTGCATTCTTACATTCTGGACGCGGCTGGGCAAATTTCTTATAAAGGCTTCCCCATGCAGTGAACAGCCAGCTCTTCATATCCAGTTCATAGGCCATATCCCTGCCTTCTGCTGTCTGCGCAGCGGCAAGAAGTGCCTGAAGAAGAATGTCTTCATCTGTATCTTCCTCAGCTGATGGCATAAACCTGCAATAAGCGAATGATTCTGCTTCTGCAACCGGTGAAATATATTTATTCTGAAGGCTCTCATCTCCAGCTGCCAGATACTCTCCAGCCACCTCAATTATATAAAAACTGCTGCTTTCCTTCTCACTTCTGACCAGACGATAGGACTGTCCTGCATTGATAAATAAAGCCTCTCCAGCTTCCAGATCTACTTTCTCCTGATTTATCTGACACTGTATTTCTCCTTCTTCTGCCAATAAAAAAGTAAATGCATTCCCACTGATGCATGGCATATGTCCAAATTCCGGCTGAAGCAGTCCCAGCTTATAGATTCTGATCTTATTCTCAGTTTCCTCTGTAAGGAGCTTTACTCCCTTCCCCATAAAATATTTTCCCATAAGTTACCTCTCTTCTTTGGTTTATAATATAAAGCTACTGCTATTCTGTTTACAAGCAATAGCAGCATCTTCCGTAATAACTATAACAATACTATCATAATAGTATAAATTCAGCTAAAAAGAAAGTATATTTTACATATTTTTTCACATAATAATAAAACCCAAAAGGTTACTGTACTCTAAACAAGCAGTTCCATTCATCATGGCTACAGGAGGCATTTATGAACAATTCCATACCAAAAGAAAAGCAGAAACAATACGCCGATTATGTAAAACAGATCACCCCCACCCACAGTCTTCCCATGAACATGGCAAAGGCTTTTCTCACAGGCGGTGCAATCTGTGTCGTTGGGCAGATTATAACAAATTTCGCAAAATCCAGAGGATTAGACCAGGATATGGCCGGTACCTGGTGTTCTGTCACCCTGGTTTTCATCAGTGTTATTCTTACCGGATTTAATATTTATCCAAAGATTGGAAAATTTGGCGGAGCGGGAAGTCTGGTTCCAATCACTGGTTTTGCTAATTCCGTAGCTGCCCCTGCCATTGAATATAAAACGGAGGGTCAGGTCTTTGGAATCGGCTGCAAGATTTTCACCATTGCAGGTCCTGTGATTCTTTACGGAATCATGAGTTCCTGGGTTGCCGGAGTGATCTACTATCTTCTGAAAATAATGGAGGTGATTTCATGAATTCACAGACACCAGCCAGACTTACCGGTTCTGCCAGTATGAGCTTTCAGAATCCGGTTTACGTTGTAAGCTGTGCTTCTGTAGTTGGAAAAAAGGAAGGGGAAGGACCTCTTGGAAGCAAATTCGATCTGGTCTGCGAAGAGCCTATGTTTGGAGAGGATACCTGGGAAGCTGCGGAAAGCACCATGCAAAAAGAAGCAGCCGCATTGGCTCTTGGAAAAGCCGGGCTTACTCCCGGGGATATCCGCATGACCTTCGCAGGTGATCTTCTGGCTCAGACTACCGCCTCTTCCTTTGGAATTGCCGGAATGGGAATCCCATTTTATGGACTTTTCGGTGCATGCTCCACCATAGGGGAATCCCTCTCTCTTGGCGCCATGTCTGCCGCAGCCGGATACGGAGAACATATTCTCTGTGCCACTTCCAGCCATTTTGCCAGTGCAGAAAAAGAATTCCGCTTTCCTCTGGCTTACGGAAACCAGCGTCCTCTCTCAGCCACATGGACTGTTACCGGGAGCGGTGCCTGTGTTCTCTCCGGAACTTTGCCTGTTCCGGAAATCCCGGAAAAGACTGAGTCGCTTATTTCAGAAGAAGGATGTGTCCAAATAACAGGACTTACCACTGGAAGGCTGATTGACTTTGGACTTAAGGATTCTCTGAACATGGGTGGATGCATGGCACCTGCCGCCTGCGATACCATTTACCGGAATTTTTGTGACTTTGGCCGAGCACCTGATGATTACGATGCAATCTTCACCGGAGACCTGGGAGCTGTTGGAAAACGGATCCTACTGGATCTGTTAAATGAAAAAGGATATGATATAGAGTCCATTTATCAGGACTGTGGGCTTTTAATCTTTGATGGTGAAACACAGGATACTCATTCTGGTGGAAGTGGTTGTGGGTGCAGTGCATCTGTGCTGGCTGCCTATATTCTGCCGGAACTGGCAAAAGGAACCTGGAAAAGGGTGCTCTTTGTTCCTACAGGAGCATTGCTTTCCAAAACAAGTTTTAATGAGGGAGATTCCATTCCGGGGATTGCACATGCGGTAGTGTTAGAGCATGTTTCAAAAAAAGATCAAAAGCAGTAAACTAAATAATTGTGCGTACTTCCTGTATAATTGCAATCCTATAAACCGTACTGTATTAATTATAATCTGTCTCTACCAACTATCTTTGTCTGTATCTATGAGGAGATGATTCCATGGACTATTTTAATGCATTCTGGGTAGGTGGCCTGATCTGCGCCCTTGTCCAGATTTTACTTGATAAAACCAAACTTATGCCCGGACGTGTCATGGTTCTTCTGGTATGCACCGGCTCTATTCTTGGCGCCATAGGCATTTATCAGCCTCTGATTGATTTCGCCGGTGCCGGTGCTGCTGTGCCACTACTTGGTTTCGGGAATACACTATGGAAAGGTCTGAAAGAAGCCATCGACACAGATGGTGTCATCGGGCTTTTCACAGGAGGCTTCACCGCCTGCGCAGCTGGTGTCTCTGCAGCCCTGATTTTTTCTTATCTGGCAAGCTGGTTTTTTAAACCGAAAATGAAAGAATAACAACGTACTTTATCCTTGCCTGTAACCAACATTTTTTGCAATGGGAGTGAATTTCATGAGTGACACACTATACATCCAAACCAAAGAAAACGTGGAGGTTCATCACCCCCATGTCTATCTCCAGGACATTGCTAAGCTATCCTGCACCAATTCCAAAATTTTAAATCACCTGCGGGTTCTCCCGGTAGCAAACCTGGATCCGGACAAGACAGGCAGGTATGTGATTTCTGTTATGGATCTTATAAATGATATCCAGCTCAAAGAGCCTGATCTTGCTATTACGCATATTGGCGAACCAAACTTCATCATCACCTATCAGAAGGAAGGAACTGTCAATATTGTTATAAGATGGTGCAAAGTCATATTTGTCTGCCTCGCCACCTTTTTCGGTGCAGGCTTTTCCATTATGACCTTTAACAATGACGTAGACATCCCCGCTCTATTTGAGCAGATCTACACCCAGGTCACCGGACAGCCCACAACCGGCAATACTGTCTTGGAAATCTCCTACTCTCTCGGTATCGGTCTTGGTGTCCTGTTCTTCTTCAACCACTTCGGTAGAATAAAGCTCACCGACGATCCCACACCTATGCAGGTGCAGATGCGTCTGTATGAAGATGACATAAATACCACGATCATTGAAGATATTTCACGAAATAAAGAATGACCGCTCACAGTAAGTTACTGTTCACTCCGTGACCAGTAACACGCTTCGCGATGCACAGAAATCATGCATTCGCATGATTTCGCGCCGCAATTTGCACCAAGCCGTTGCTATTTTTATAAAAAAATGATACTATATCTTTATGTGAATGCTCTCTGTGAACACTTTTCCACAGGGAGCTTATTTTACCAGAAGAGGAGACACATCATGAACAATTACAGAATGGGAACAAAATGTGTTCAGGCCGGATATAAACCGGGAAATGGTGAACCAAGACAGATCCCGATCATTCAGTCAACAACATTCAAATACGACACCAGCGAGGATATGGGAAAACTTTTCGACCTTGAAGCTGAGGGTTATTTCTACTCCCGCCTTCAGAATCCTACCTGCGACCATGTTGCAGCCAAGATTGCTGCAATGGAGGGTGGAACTGCAGCTATGCTCACTTCTTCCGGACAGGCAGCCAATTTCATGGCTCTGTTCAATATCTGTGAGTGCGGAGACCACATTGTGGCTTCTTCTTCCATTTATGGCGGAACCTTCAACTTAATCTCTGTTACCATGGCCAAAATGGGTATCACCGCAACCTTTGTTTCCCCAGATGCTACTGAAGAAGAATTAAACGCAGCTTTCAAGCCAAATACCAAAGTTATGTTCGGCGAAACCATTGCGAATCCGGCACTTACCGTCCTGGATATTGAACTTTTTGCAAAAGTTGCTCACGAACATGGGGTTCCCCTTGTAGTCGATAACACCTTCCCTACACCAGTAAACTGCCGCCCCATCGAATGGGGTGCTGACATTGTTACTCACTCCACCACCAAATACATGGACGGACATGGTGCAGCATTAGGCGGTGCTATAATTGATGGCGGTCACTTTGACTGGATGGCGCACAAAGACCGATATCCAGGACTTTGCACGCCAGATGAGAGCTATCACGGAATTACATATGCTGAGAAATTTGGAAAAGAAGGCGCATTCATCACGAAATGTACCGCTCAGCTTATGCGTGATTTCGGTTCCATGCAGTCCCCGAACAGTGCTTTCATCCTGAATCTCGGACTGGAGTCCTTGCATGTACGCATGCCGAAGCATGTGGAGAATGGACAGGCTGTAGCAGAATTTCTGGAAAGCCATCCGAAGGTAGCTTACGTAAATTACCCTGGACTTCCATCTAATAAATACTATGACAGAGCGAAGAAATATCTGCCAAACGGCGGCTGCGGTGTTGTCTCCTTCGGTCTGAAGGGCGGCCGTGAAGCAGCTTCCACCTTTATGCAGAACTTAAAGCTTGGCGCAATTGAGACTCACGTAGCAGATGCAAGAACCTGCTGCCTGAACCCTGCCACCTCCACCCACAGACAGATGACAGACGAGCAGCTCATTGAAGCTGGCGTACCGGCAGAGCTGATCCGTATCAGTCTTGGTCTTGAGGATAAAGAGGATCTGATCGCGGATATTTCCAATGCGCTGGATGCAATTAAATAATTGCATGCTTTCCACAATAACGGATTGAAATTATAGAGTTTTACACTTTTTATAACTATTCCTACACATAAATCCCCATAACAGACCTTAAATTTGATCTGTTACGGGGATTTTTCTTTTCCTCACTAAAGCATATACCACGTCAATTATTTTCGATGGAGAACTGCCATGTTTTTTTTCCATATTATTGAACTTCGAATAAGCAATAACTTCTCCATCTCCATTTTTACATTTTTACATTTTTACAAATGCTATACCAGAATTTTTTATTGTAATTCCAGGACAGGTATGATACAATTTATCCGGTTAACGGAATGCAGTGCCAGGGGGAGCGCCCTTGTGCTGCGGTCAGAATTTGTGATGACGAAAACCAGATTGCGAGGGAGCCCGTAGGTCCGGGTTGAGAGGATCCCGTCAGGATCGATCGAAACCTGTTCACCTGTTTTTTTGCAGGTGGATTGTCAGCATCTGCTCGAAAGTCATTTTCGATACATGCTGGGAGGCATGTATTTTTATTTACATGAATAATGAGCCCTTCTCACCATGGCATATTTGAGAGTCCATTGCTGTAATCTCTATTCCCAGCTTTGCAGAAAAATTTTTTCAAACATTCTATAGTAAGAAATTGGGCAATTTTCTCGTTATAACCGACTTCCAGCAGAAATAAAGTTACTGCCCATTTTATTCGCAGCGATTCGCTTTGCGTCATATTTCAAATGCGCAGTAACACATTATATGATCAAACAAAAGCATGGAGGTATTTCACTATGAAGAAACACATTGTATCCGCACTTTCCCTGGCATTATGCCTGGGACTTACCGTTGGGAGCACTGTCACTGTTTTTGCAGAGGACACCAAAACCATTGATTCTCTGAAGATTGCATTTTCCCCATATGCAGATTCCGACACCATCACCACTGCTACAGAGCCGCTGGAAGATTTACTGAAGGAAACATTGCTCACCAAGGGGTATGACGTGGAGAACGTGGACATGACAGTAGGTACAAGCTACACCGCTGTTGGCCAGGCTTTAAGTGCAGGAAGCGCAGATATCGGATTTATTTCCGGCGGAAATTACGTACTTTTCTCTGATGACTGTGACGTTCTTCTTACCGCCCTTCGCTATGGAATCAACAAAGATTCTGATGATCCGAAAGATTGGAATGATGGTACAATCGAAGAAAACACCGATGAGATGTCTACCTATTACCGTTCTATTATTCTGGCAGGTCCAAGCGAAAAGGGACAGGCTTTACTGGAAAAGGTAAATAACGGCGAAGAGCTTACCTGGGATGATCTGAACGATGCTACCTGGGCTGTTATGGGACCAACTTCAGCTTCCGGTTATATTTATCCAAGCTTATGGCTGAACGAAAAATATGGAAAGGGAATCAGTGATCTGGCAAATGCGGTAGAATCTGATTCTTATACAACCTCTCTTGCACGTCTGGCTTCCGGACAGGCTGATGTGATGGTTTCTTATGGCCACATCCGTACCAAATACGCACCGGAATGGAAAGAGACCTTCGGAGGTACAGATGATATGGTAAATCAGACTGGTGTGATCGGAGTTACAGATAAGATTTACAATGATATGATTGCCTACAGCAAAACTTCTGAAGTTATGCAGGATGAAGATTTCCGCCAGGCGCTGGGAGATTCCTTTATTGAGATTGCGAATACGGACGAGGGAAAAGATATTATCAGCGTGTTCAGCCAGGTTGGATATGAATGGGGCGATGACTCCAATTACGATGGCGAACGAGAGGCGCAGGAGCTGCTGAAGTCTATGGAATAGACTTCAACTTTTCTGAATAGTTACAAAATATTTTAAACTGCCGGGGCAGATTATTTGCCTCGGCAGTAGTTTTAAACGAGGTCAATTTTATCTATGAATTTACAGATTCAGCATATCGCAAAAAAATTTCATAATGGCACAAAAGCCCTGGCAGATGTGGATTTCTCCGTCTCACAGGGGGAATTTGTCTCGGTGATCGGGCCTTCGGGGGCGGGGAAGACAACGCTCTTTCGCATTCTCAATGGAATGATGGAGTGCACTGGCGGACAGGTGCTTCTGGATGATAAGCGCTTTGATTCTCTAAAAGGAAGGAAAAAACGTGAACTGCAAAAATCCATCGCAACTATTTATCAGGACTTTTGTCTGGTGGAGAATTCTACCTGTCTGAAGAATGTGCTGACTGCCGGACTTCCGGATATGGGATTTTTCCAGGGCGTGTTTGGACTTTATGGAAAAACACGTAAAGAAGAAGCTCTGAAACTGCTGGATCGGGTTGGACTTCTGGAAAAGGCAGAGGAACCGATTAAGAATCTGTCTGGCGGACAAAAGCAAAGGGTGGCAATTGCAAGAGCACTTATGCGGCACCCGGCGATCCTGCTGGCAGATGAACCGGTGGCGTCTCTTGATCCAGTTACCGGGAGACAGATTCTAGAGTTGCTGAAGAGTATTCATGAGACTGATGGTGTCACCATTTTAATGAACAGCCATAATCTGGAATTCTCCCAGGAGTTCTCCGACCGACTTATTGGTCTGAAAGATGGCAAGGTTGTATTTGACGGTAAGACTGCTGATCTGACTGATTCTATCACTACACAAATTTATAACAAAAATGATACTCAGATAGAGAATAAGCGAGGTGTCGCTTATGAATGATAACAAAACAAGCAAAAATTCCATTGTGGCAAAATTTGCTGTTCCAATTTCTTTTCTGATTTTGTTTTTCCTTGCAGCAAATTTCACAGACTGTGACCTTGTAACTTTCTGGAAACGAAGGAACCACCTCACCGACCTGGTCGTGGATATGATCCCGCCAGATTTTTCTTATATTCAGAAGATCCTGCTACCGCTTTTTTACACCATTCAGATGTCTGTTACCGGAACGGTACTTGGCACCTTTTTTGCCCTTGTACTCTCGCCTTTTGGCGCTGCAAACTTAGGATTTCCAGCTGTAATACGACGGATACTTAGAATTGTAATCCAGATTCTCCGTTCTTTTCCAGCCTTGATTCTGGCGCTTACTGCTACCTTTCTTTTCGGGCTTGGAACCTTTGCAGGTACTTTTGCCATTACCTTGTACACCTTTGCCATTATGACAAAACTTACCTACGAGGATGCAAGTGCCGCCGATGTAAAAGCTTACCAGGCACTTCGGGCTATGGGTGTTTCAAAGTATGTAGCTTATATCCATGGAATTCTACCAGAGATCATTCCTGGATTTCTCACCAATGCACTTTACCTGTTGGAAACCAATGTACGGCACAGCTCCATTTTAGGATATGTGGGAGCTGGCGGTATCGGACTGCTTCTCAATGAGAAGATTTCCTGGTTGGAGTATGACAAAGTGGGGACCATTCTGCTGATGCTGTTTCTAACAGTGTGTGTGATTGAATATTTCAGTCGGTATCTGGCCGCCTTGATACGAAAAGAGCGCACAATAAAAAAAGAGCAGGCCAGACTGCTGCTTCTGTTTCTGGCTGCCCTGTTTCTGATCTGCACGTTTACCCTTTCCCTGCCGGATTTTTCCAGAACCAGTCCACAGACTTTGCGAAATATGTTTGCTGGCTTTCTGCAGCCAGACTGGAGCTTCTTTTTCTCGGCTGAAAAAGATGGGCTTGGGTATCTTTTACTGGAAACAGTGTGCATTGCTTTTATTGGAACGGTAATCGGAGCCATTGTATCTGCACCGCTGGCTTTTCTAAATACCAAACGTTTCGTACCTGCTCCTGTGTCCTTTCTTTTTAACCTGGTGATCATGGTAATCCGTTCGGTGCCTTTTCTGGTGTATGGACTGATTTTCATCCGGGTATCCGGGCCAGGAGCTTTCACAGGAGTGCTGACATTGGCCGTATGCAGTATCGGACTTCTCACCAAAAGATTTACAGAAGCACTAGATGCCCTGGACCCTCGTCCCTATCATGCGCTGCTGGCCATGGGGGTCCGTCCTCTTCCCGCCATCTGCCACAGTGTCCTGCCGCAGCTGAAGCCTGTTTTCACCTCTATCATCCTCTACCGGTTTGATGTAAACATCCGTGAAGCTTCCGTTCTCGGTCTGGTAGGCGCAGGCGGAATCGGAGCGCCCCTTATTTTTTCCATGAATCAATATGCCTGGGAAAAAGCTGGTGCAATCATGCTGGGATTGATTCTGTTTGTGTGGTTTATCGATATGGTATCTGAAAAAATCGGAGCTGGCAATTGATGGCCAGCTCCGATTTTCTGTCTTCTGGATCCTGTTTAAAAAATCTTTTAAACCTCGTCGTGAAATTTCCAAAGACTTTCAAGGGATCTTTTCATTCTGTTATTTTTCTAATTTTCTATAATTCTCAGCCTTATCGTACTCCTTATGCACGCCATCATCCTCGTACAAAGTATAACTGCTGCCTTCATATCCCAGCATAGTGAGTTTGGAAGTATCAATATCCTTCACACACTCCGCAGCCTCTGCAACCGGAATACACTTACCACTACGGATAAACAGAGGCACTTCATTTAAGGCAACCTCCACATAATGAACGCCCTTTTCCAGAATCTCCTCAGAAATGCTTCCGTCTGTCAGAAATTTCACAAACTTCATTTCTTCCGGAAGGTAAACATAACGCCCTCTTGCGTTCTGCTCGTAAACCGGTGCGATCATAATCTCATTTCCAAGGATCAGCTGGTCTTCCACCCGGATTGCCATCTTATCATCCGGATAAACAAAGCCAAGTGGTTTGAAATACATATCATCGTTTAAAGCGGCCTTCATGTATTCGCTGTACAGATACGGAACAAGGCGGTATCTCGTATTTACCACATTTCGGAAATCCTCAACATTCTCAAACTGATAGCACTCTTGCTCTCTTGTTCCGATTGCGGAATGGTTACGCATAAGCGGAGTAAATACCCCAAGTGCCATATGGCGAAGCACCAGGTCTCTTGTTGCATCCGCACCAAATCCACCAAGATCTGCTCCTGTGTAAAGGAATCCGCACATATTCAAAGACGGCAGCATTTTCAGGTTCAGAAGAATGTGTGACCACCAGGATTTATTGTCTCCCATCCAGATTCCGCCGTAACGGTGCATTCCAATATAGGAGGAACGGGAAAACATCAGGAAACGCTTCTCCGGATCAATGCGGTCGAATGCTTCGCCTGCTGCTCTTGTCATATTGTAGCCAAACAGGTTATGTACCTTGTCGTGACGGATCTTTTTGCCATCCACATTATGATAAAATCTGCGGTAATCTTCTGGGTTGTTTGCGAGTCCGTTTAGCTCGCCCTGCATTTTCCAAATGTGGATCTTACCTTCTTTATCCTGGTAAAACTCTCCGGCAAGTTTCTTCGCCTCTTCCATTCCCTCTGAGGAATAGAAAATAGCAGGCTCATTCATATCGTTCCAGAAGCCTTCAATCCCCTGTCTAATAAGGAAGCTGTATTTGTCTCCAAACCACTTTCTGGCATCCTTGTTCAGAAAATCCGGGAAATGAGTATCCCCCGGCCATACGGCTGCCACAAAATCACTTCCGTCCTCCCGCTGGCAGAAGTATCTTTTTTCCACACCTTCCTCGTAAACCTCATAGCCGCTTTCCACTTTTACACCAGCATCAATAATAGGGATCAGGCGTAGCTCCTGGTCTTTCATCTCTTTTACAAAATCCGGGAAATCAGGGAAATTCTCCGGATTCAACGTAAAGTCCTTGTAGGAATCCATATAATCAATATCCATGTAGATCATGTCCAGGGGAATGTGATTCTCACGGTATCCTGCTGCCACCTTGCGAAAATCCTCCTTGGTGGTATATCCCCATCTGCTCTGTCCGAAACCAAATGCAAATTTCGGGGGAATATAGCTGCGTCCGATCACATGGCGAAACTGCTTTACAATATCATAGGCAGATTCACCTTCAATCACATACACATTCAGATCTGCATCTGCGCATGTCACTTTCAGGGTGTCCATTCTGGTATATCCAATATCAAAGGTCAGTTCAGAAGGGTAGTCGAAAAACAGTCCAAATGTTGTCTTTCCGCTTACAATGATAAAGTTGTGGGCACCATACAAAGAACGCTTGTCTTCCGTATGGTTTGGATCATCGGTACAATTGCTGATATAGCAGTATCCTCTTTTATTGATGCCGCGGTTGGCTTCCCCAAGTCCATAAACAATATCATCCTCATCCATCACATATGTAAAATCAAAGCCCTTTTCCAGGCTGATTTTTCCATAAGGAAAAGCGCCATTCGCTGTTTCAATCTTCTCTGTTACTGCCTCCGTATCAAAAGGAGCTCCGTATCTGTATTTTCTGATCATAACAATCTTCCTCGTCTTTCAAAAAAGAGGCAAAAAATTTTGCCCCTTTAAGTCTGGTTATGCTGCTGTCCGTTTCTCGTCCAGTAACCTGTTTATTTATATAACACAAATGCCTCATAAGGTTTCAGCACGATTTTACCCTTAAATACTTTTCGGTCAAGGTTTGTAATCAGGCACTGGGAACCTTCAAATTCTGCAGGAACTTCAAATTCTGCAGACTGCTCACTGAAATTGCAGACTGTAAGAAGTCTTTCCTCATCCAGCTTTCTTGTATATGCGAAAATCTGATCATCCTCACGGCAAAGAGGTTCAAACTCACCGTACACAATAATATCTTTCTCCTTGCGAAGAGCGATCAGTTTCTGATAATAATGGAAAATGGAATCCAGATCATCCAACTGACTGGCTGCATTGATTTCTTTACAGTTTGGATTTATTTTAATCCACGGCTCCCCATCTGTAAAACCTGCTTTTTCTGAACCGTCCCACTGCATAGGTGTTCTTGCATTATCACGGCTTCTGAGCATCAGACATTTCATCATGTAATCCGGCTCCATCAGCCCTGCATCTGTCAGCTCTGTATAATACTGAATGCTCTCAATATCCTTATAATCTTCCAGCTTATGGAAATATGCGTTTGTCATGCCAAGCTCTTCTCCCTGGTATACATAAGGGGTTCCCTGCATCATATGAAGACAGGTTGCCAGCATTTTTGCAGAAGTCTCTCGGTATGCCGGATTGTCATTTCCAAATCTGGAAACGCTTCTTGGCTGATCATGATTTCCCAGGAAAAGACTGTTCCATGCTTTTCCCTGAAGTTCCTCCTGCCATTTGATCATCGTCTTTTTGAAAGCCTTAAAGTCATATCTGTCAGTGGTCCATTTGCCAAACTCCGCATGCGGGGAAGCATCTTCTACATGTTCAAACTGGAACACCATATTCAGCTCGCCACTGTCTTCCCCGGCATATTTCTGTGCCTCTTCAATGGTAACACCAGAAGTTTCCCCAACTGTCATGATATCATATTTAGACAATACCTCACGGTTCATTTCCTGTAAAAATTCATGGACCCGCGGACCGTGAACGCTGTATGGACCGAAATCTCCATACAGGCCGCTTTTCACTTCTCCATCCGGGAAAGCCTGATCCTTTGAAATCATACTGATCACATCCATACGGAAGCCGTCGATTCCCTTGTCACACCAGAATTTCATCATATCGTAAACTTCCTGGCGCACTTTCTCATTTTCCCAGTTCAGATCCGGCTGTTTTTTGGAAAACAGGTGCAGGTAATACATCTGTGTCTCATTGTCGTATTCCCATGCAGAACCGCCGAATGCACCACCCCAGTTATTTGGCTCTTTTCCGTTTACCGGATTTTTCCAGATGTAATAGTCACGGTACGGATTATCCTTGGACTTTTTGCTCTCCAGGAACCACTGATGTTCGTCTGAAGTATGATTTACAACCAGATCCATCAGCACCTTGATTCCACGCTCATGCGCCTGAAAAAGCAGCTCCTCGTAATCCTGCATGGTTCCGTAATCTTTGTAAATTCTGCGATAATCTGAAATATCATAGCCGTTGTCATCCTGTGGGGACTCCAGCATAGGTGAGATCCACAGAACATTTACCCCAAGCTCCTTCAGATAATCAAGTTTCTCTATAATTCCTCGGATATCACCAATTCCATCCCCATTGCTGTCATTGAAGCTTTTTGGATAGATTTGATATACAATGCTTTCTTTCCACCAGTTCTTCTTCATTTTCTGGCTGTCCTCCTGATATTCTATATTTGTTTTCTTTATTTAACCGCACCGGCTACTACACCATTCATGATCCATTTCTGGCAAAAAATATACACGATCAGCACTGGAAGCAGAACAAGCAGATAAGAAGCACTTCCAATCTGGTAGCCGCCTGAATAATCATCCACTCCCACATTCTGGATATTCTTCCCTCCGATCAGCATGACATAGTATCCTTTCATTTCAGCTTCCATCTGAATGGTTCCTACAAGTTCTCCTACAAAGGAGTCCTGCAAGGAGTACATTCCATGGGCCTGGGAAACTCTTTTCGTATTACCATTTATTACATTTGATACGGTAGTCCTGCTCACTCCCGCCATATCCGCAATATCCTGAAGCCGGATCATCTGATTTTCCTGCTCATATCATGCCATTCTTCCCCGCCCCAAGCGGAACCGGAAATTCCGTTGTCGGTGTAGTCCATTTTTTTGTACATCTCTACTTTGTTATCCAGACAGGTCAGATACAGGCATTCGCGGCCTCTTTTTTGTTCTCTTTCCACATATTGTGTCATGATTTCACGGGCAAGCCCCTGGTGGCGATACTCCGGAAGAACATCAAGACCAAGGAGCATAATGTTCCTTCCTTCCGGATTGTGAAGAGTACTATCCGTAAAAAATTCATCACGAAATACTGCTTCGTCTGTTGCCACCCCATTGAGAAAGCCGGCAACTTTACCTGTTTCTTTATCCACTGCAACCATAAATGTCTCTGGTGCATTTGCCACTCGTTCTCTCATACTCTTGGCAGAGCAGGCCTCATTTGGCGGAAAACAGATCTGCTCGATCTGAATCACCTGATCTAACTCCTCTGGAAGAATGTCTCTAAATTCGTATTTGGTTGTCATTTTTCCTCATCCTTTTATATTTCATGCTCTCTCTCCACTTTAATAGTAAAAAGACTGTAAACTTCTTTTTATTATACCTCTGCGTCTTTTTTCCGTCAATGTAAGAACGGCAAAAGGTCCCAAAAGGCATACCTTGAAATATGCCTTGAAGTATCCCTTGAAGTATCCCGGAGGACTTCATCGCCGTACTTATCGATCATCCTCACCAGAAAATCAATGCACCGCTCAAATTCCATATTCTGTTGCATAAGCTCCTTCCGTCATTGTTTTGATCTGGGCTTATTTTACATAGCCTGCCGGATTGGCTTCGAAATTGACCATTAACAACATTTATGATGCTGGGAATATTTCTGGTGAAAGCTCTTATCAGATATATAAAGTCAAAAAAAATCAGAAAAGGGCACTCCTTTTCCAGAAATTCTGGAAGCAAGTGCCCTTTCGGCTTTTCTCATATTTTTTGTAAGCAGCATACAGTTTCAACGGTACTTTCGTTGTCCCAACAAAGTTCCTGTGTCTCTCTGTCTCCAAAATACACCGGAAAACGGAACTTTATGTGCTTCAGGAATCTGCCATCTGGCTGCTCCTGCTCGTAAATGTCCACCTGTTCCATAAAGCTGTTAAGAAATTCTTTCTTCTCCAGGTCGGTGAACTTATCATATAGTTTATCAAAATATAAAAGAAATTGATAGACGTTTTCTTCTGATATTTTCTGTTGCCGGATATTCAGCAGGCGATTCTTAACTTCCTCTATACTGTTCTCCACGCCTTCAATCTCATCATACAGACGATATAACCGTGTCTCCATATCCTAATATTTCTTTTCATAAAATTTATCCATGATGTCCAGACTGTCCATCTGCTGTCCAAGTCTTGCTTTTGCTCCGGTCAACTGCCTGTGCTGCTTTTCCAATCCTTCAATCTCTGTCACCGCAGACAGAACGTAAATCATCAGCTTTCCACTATCTTTTGAGCTGTCAATTCCATCTTCTACACAGATCAGATTCACTTCAAAATCCTGCATCCTCTGCAAAGAATTTAAAACATCCGCCGCATTACGACCAAATCAGGAAAGCTTGAACACCAATACAAGCTGTACCTCATCTATTCCATTCTCAGCATTATCCAACATTCTCTGAAATTCCGCATATCTCTTGAGTTTTTCTTTCTAAGCATCCAAACTGTAGACATCTATCTGCATGGTTGTGGATACTCTGGTATATATCGCATTTAATCTTTTTATTCTTCATAATTTTTCTCGCAATATAACTTTGTTTTATAGTCCCAACTTTATTTCAGTACTTGTTCCAACTAATTTCAATACTTATTTTCCGTATTGACGCATTTCTCTGTCAATCGTATAATTAAGTTAGATACAGAGCATTTCTGTTATCAAAATATATTGCCCGCCCACCATTGGCGACTTATAAATGATTGACTCGAAAATATTGTTCGCTTACCGGAAGCGTCTAATAAATGTCCGGCTTGAATATTATTTAAAAATTATAATTCTGCCATCTGTCTTCTCCTGGTCGGTGAGCTTATCATATAATTTATGTAAAAGATATGACGCTTACAACTTCTCTGGACGCTTTCTCAACTGAAATAAAATATTCGAGCAACAAATACCCACCTGTTCACATTTGGATATTTGTTGCTCGATTTTATATTTTCTCTTATGCCGGAAATACTATCTGTGCATTTACACATGTCATAATAGTTATAATTACTGCATTAATTATGCCCCCTAAATATGGATTCCTCGTCTTTTTATAGATTGCTCTTGTAACAAAAGGAGTAACAAGCATAGGTACTAATGGAGCTACCATCCAGTCAGATATCTGATTGTTTGTACCATAAAAACCATTCACACCTGTAATAAAGAAGTATCCATATCCAGCCACCGCCAAAAGCAATGGTGGCAGAATGTTCAAAAATGCAAGAAGGCAAATATTTTTCCTTTCTGTTTTTCCAAAAGATGTATTAAAATTCAAACAATTAATGAAAATAGAAGCTGTCACATATGCAACTGTAAAGAATGGTAAGAGCTTCATAGCTTCCAACATACGTCTTGCGTTAAATGGACGTACTGCCCAATAAAGAAATCTGAAATCTGTATTAAAGAAAAATTTCACTGAAAAGAGCAAGACAAATGCCATACCTGTAACTACTAATGCTGTCGCAATTGTCTTTCCAATCTGTGCAGCTGATGTTCTCATATCAATGGAATCCAAACTGATTCCATTTTTCTTTGCGTAACAATTATACCAGATGATAGTGGTAAGGATTACAAATATTGCATTTACCGTTCCCCATACTCCATAGAACAACGGCATTCCCTGCATAAAAAAATCATCTACCACTTTATCCACTTTAAAGTGAAATAACACCAACGCACTGAGCAACGGAAATACGGTATTAACCAACAGACAACCTGTAAGCCATATTTTTCCTTTTTTATCATTTGCTGCCAGTCTCATTGTTGCATCGCGATCAGCACTAACACCTTTAAACGGTTCATACTGCACCAAAAGAAGCGCTACTCCTGTTACAAATACAAAAAATCCCGCAAATCCCATTAAACATCCTAATGTTTTTAATGGAAAAATATGATTGTCAGCTTTCAGCGTACTATCTGTTGGAATTACAGTTTGCATAAATTCTACTGCATCTGTACATGCGTCAGGCACATATACTGATGTTCCATGTGTTGCTAACGGCATATAAATGATATGTTTTGCTGTTTTTCCATCTATTTCCTGTTCATACCACTGGCCTTCTAACCCATCCTCAGTTTTCTCATCCGGCGTAATACCAAAATTCAAGAAAGATTTGGCATTGTTAGATTTTAAAAACTCAGGATTTGGTTTCATCTCACCTGTTTCCTCATCTTTTTCTTTAAATGAAAAATCATCATATTTATCAGCAATAATACCTACATCTCGATTTCCATAATAATTGAAGTATTCACCATTTCCGCCTTTTTCAGCTGCCTGTGTTGTATTGGTTTTTCCCGGAAAATATCCAAATGATGCAGTTTCATTATCACGATAAATGGCATCTCGTCCCACATAAAGAATTGCCTTAATTAACGGTGTTTCCAGTTCATTGTCCAGCAAAACAGACTCGTGGATGGTATTGCCTCCTCTGGAATGTCCTGATACTGCAATTCTATCTGCATCCACATAAGGCAATGTTGCAACATACTGAACCGTGTCATACAATCCTCGTCCATTATCAAACCATTCTGTATCATTTAAAACTTCCGATTCACCATGTCCATACAAGTCAAAGGAAACTACTACGTATCCTCGCCGCGCCCATTCAATCTGAAAATTATCACTTCGTTCTTTATTTGCATTTCCTCCATGCGCCCATACAATTGCCGGTAATGGATTTTCTTCTCCTGCCTCATTAGGAATCAATACATCTGCACTAATCGTATGTCCAGAATTGCTTTCAAATAAAATTGTTTTTTTTGTAACTTTACCAAAATCAGTTTGTGCAAGATTAGCAAGAAACCCTCCTAATAAGCACACACAAAGAGCCACTGCAACCAACAATCCATACTTTTTTTTATTCTTTTCCATTATTCCTTCTCCCTTCTTTTAATTTTTTCATAATGTATCTACCCACCCTGTCGCTCTGTTCTGTTTCCGGTGAGTTAACACTTATTACAGAATTTTGATCTGAAAGTACAATGCAATACTGCCCATATTTTCCATTCGCCATATATGCATCTCCCTTCAAATGCCAGAATAGATATCCGTATCCGTCAACCTGAGAATTATTATAATCCCCACATTCCACCTGTTTCTTTGTTGATTCTTCAATCCATTTTTCTGAAAGAATCTGTTCACCTTTCCATTTGCCTCTCTGCAAATAAAGCTGTCCAAACTTTCCCAATTCTCTTACATTCATTTGCAATCCCCCAGCACCAAAGACATAACCCTTGGGGCAAAATTCCGCTTCCAGTGGTTTTATCTCCAGTTTGTCAAATAAGCGAGGGGTAAGATACTCTATCAGATTTTTTTCTGTCTTTCTCTGAATCAAAACGCCTAAAAGATATGGACCCGCATTATTGTATTGAAACACTGTCCCTGGTTTTTCTGTTACTTTTTGTCTGAATACATAGGATACCCAGTCACTTTCTTTCAATGTCTTTCTACTGTCTCCCATAAGAATCGGTGTTTCCAGTCCCATTGTCATAGTAAGCAGGTGTCGTATTTCCATCATATTCCAGTAAGGATCTTCTATTTTTATTGCCTCATCAAACAGTTGGCAAACCTTACTGTTTAATTCAAAAAGCCCCTCCTCAATTGCAAATCCAACTGCCGCTGAGGTAAAACTTTTCGTAATAGAATATTGATTTTGTCTTTTATATTCCTTTTTCATGAAGCAACCTATTTCTTGGCCGTCTTGAATAATCTGTATTCCGTTTATTCCTATTTTTTTTAGTGTTTCAATATACGTATGTACCTCTGACATTTTTATATTTTTCCTTTTCTAATAGGGGAGTATCCCTATTATTATTGCAAAACCCAACATTGTGATACTTAAAAATAATGTCCATAAATATGTTTGCCGGATATGCTCTCTTAAACTTACGCCACATAGAGAAAGTCCAAGATGAACAGATACTGTCATTGGAAGTACAAAAATAACTGCACTATATGGAATCAGAAATGCGGCGGCTGTAACTTCCACTGCTATTTGACACTCTGATGCTATTTTTGCAGCAATTGGCATGAATCCAAAAATTTCTACTTCTCCACTCATGATCCAGCTTATGGGATTGGCCAGCGCCCCGAGTAAAATATGTATATGCTCTCTCATGCTTACCGGAAGTAATCCAGATATCATTTCTGACATACTTGTCAGCATGCTGCTCTGTGTCAGAACACCAACCATAACGCCTGATGCCAAAACTGTTCCTGCCATGATTCCCGCTGATTTTATGTATTTCATTAATTCCATTTTCTTTACTTCTTTAAGATTAATGATACTTATTACAGATAATCCCATCATAAAAACAATCCACGAAGAGATTCTTGTGATGATAAGCAAAATGATTATTATTGTCATAATTCCCACTGACAAACAGCATTTTTTTCTACTTTGCTGTATTAAAATCGGCTTATTTCTCGCAATACACTGCTTACAATTATTTTCACTCAAAGAATCAATATCCGAAAGCTTTTGATAGTTTGACAAAATACAGGCAATTACACACACCATCAGTATTCCAAATATCTGAGACGGGATACACAAACGCCAGATTGAAACCGGATCTGTATTTAAAACTCCTGCAAGGCGTCCGCATGGTCCTGCCCATGGCAACATATTCATAACACCAAAAGTTAAAGAACTAAGGCACATCAAATTTGTTAATGGAATTTTATTTTCGTTGTATATACTTTTACATGTTGTAATCACAATCAAATACGATACTGCACCTGAACCACTTAAATGTGCGATTGCTGATACGAACACAGTCATAAGAAAAATATTCTTCCTGGTTAGATGAAACCTTCCTGCTATTTTTGTGATTATTGCTGTGAAAGTTCCTGTTTCATTTAATATCCCAAAAAATAAAATCGCAGTTGCAAACATCAAAGCTACCGGAATCACATTTTCAATTCCTTTTAAAATATACAAACTCATTTCTGCCATTGAAAACCCGGATAAAAATCCTGCTATCACCGGCAATGTCATAAATAGAATTCCCAGACTTACCTTTATCTTATACACCAGCAACGTCATACATATCATAAGGACAAATCCCATAATTCCTGATATATCCATCTCAAAACCTCTGAAAATGAAACCACCCATAAAGCTGCGCAAACTTTATGGGTGTATTATATGTTCGTTTTTTTCTTTTATCAAATAACAGTTTCTTATATTGTATATACGTCTTCGTTATATTTTCCTTGAACTCTTTCTGCTGCGGTTTGATATAACTGAATGAGATATTTTAGAGGTTCTGTCATATATCCTCCTATTCTCAATGCTGCTACAAACTTCCAGGTAACCGGCTGTTTTCCGAAAGAATAAATATCTAATCTATTCTGATATTCTCTCACTCCAAGACTGGAACAAAGACACACCCCATAACTATTTGCCACAAGCTCTTGTGCGGTTTCGATACCGGCTATTTCTATTTTTTCCGGTGATATATGATTCTCTTTTAAAATTTCTTCTGCTATCTGTCCCAATCTCATATTCTTTTTTAGTAAAATAAAAGCAAACTTTTCAAAACATGAAAGTTCTACCCAGGGATATTGAAATCCAATTTTGCGTAAAGGCTTGCAGGCAATTTCTGTTCCTTTTTTTACAGTCAGCACGATTTCTTCTTTTCCAAGTATCTGGTAATACAAATATTTATCGTCTGCTTTCTCTTGTTCACTCAATGTGAAAAATGCTACATCTATGCGTCCTTTTCTCAGCGCTTCCTCCAAATTATGCACATTCTCCTCATGTATCTCTATTTTTAATTCAGGAAAATTCTTCCGTATTTCAGGCAAAACCATAGGCGTTAGGGATTTACTTCTCCCCGGCGTTATGCCAAAACATAATGCGCCCTGCTTATACTGCAACAACTCTTTCAAATCTGATTCGAATTGAATTTTTCTTTTCGTAATATCTGCTGCAAACTCCAGGTATATTTTTCCTGCAGGTGTTGAAACATAATCTCCATCTATTTTTTCAAAAAGCTGAATTCCTAATTCCTTTTCCAAATTAATAAGACATCTACTGATTGCAGGCTGAGATACATTCAGCATTTGTGCTGCCTTTGTTATACTTTTTTTCGCTTCAATCGCACGCATATATTCAAATTCTTTAAATTTCATTCTCACGTCTCCTAACCGGAAATTTAGACTTATGTGTCCCAGAGTCTTGTTTCATTCATATCAATCCCCTTGCAGAATAAACAGTTCCAATAGACTTATTATCGTATAAAAATCGCTTTTGTTATACAAAATATTCACTTTTGTTATGTTCCTATAAAGTCCCTTATCTTTTTTGGCATTTTACACAATTTCAACATCCATTTTTATAAAATCTGCCAATAGTATTATTTTAATTCTGCGATCTCATGAGGGATGCTTTCCTGTGTTTCTTACGGGTAAACATTATACAGGAAGATAACTGTTTGTTCAAGTATTCTAAAATCCCCCATATCCAACCTTTCCTCCTCAATTCTCCACCAAATTTTGAAGTAGATCAGTTTCCTAATGCGGATAAGGCAATAAAAAGCAAAAGCCGTTCCACACCTCCCGGAACGGCAAATTTACAGATGCAAACAGACGTGACCTGCAGCAAAATTAACATCGCTTTTCTTACTCCTTTCCTCCGGTGCATCTGCCCAGATGATTAATCCCATATGCTCCTTTGTATGATCAGTTCTTTCTACGATCAGTTCTGACACCGTATGTCTATAAACTGCGTAATGTATTTTATTCTGGACTGTCAGATACATTCCTCATGATGTCCTGCATCACAGTAGAGATTGTAATGGGTATATCATCTGATCGATTATAGCCCAGAGCCATTGTGAGATTTGCCTGTGCATCGGCATCAATCAACAACACCTTAGAGCCTTGCTTTGCCAGACCCACACCCAGATTGACCGCTGTGGTCGTTTTTCCGACACCGCCTTTCTGGTTTGTCAGAGCAATCACTTTGCAATTTGACATAGGTGCGTCCTCCTTTCGCATAGATTTAGCCACTTTGTCAAGGTGGCTATGTAACAGTATCAGAGAATGCAAAAAAGCCGCTTACTCTTAACAATCAATAAGAATAAGCGGCTCCGTAATCTGCCTTAGATATATTCAATTTTCATTCTCTTGGTCAGTGCATTTATGACCTTAAAAATAAGCTCGTCAACACAATCCGTATATCTGCCCTGTTGTATAAGCTGATTTTTCAGCTCCACAAGGCTATGTAATAATAGGCTTCTTTCTTGGCTATCCACATATAAATGATATAGTTTTTCCAACATAAATGCCACCTCCGTTTTCCTTTGACTTTATTATATACGGAAATGATAAGATACTAAAAATCTGCAATGAGAAATAAAACATTAAATTCTACACTTCTCCAATACTTACTATTTATCATCTAAGTGTATTAATGTCATACCACTTATTAATTTTCATAATTGCGGAATCCAATGATGTGTCTGTAACTTCACTTCCTATATCATATAATAGTGTTAATCTAAATAATAACCTCAGTTTTTTATCCGCTAAATCTATTTCTTTTCCTATAAAGCGTCTCTTTTGTTCAGTTAAATGTGATAGCCAATTCCTATGTCCTGACGCTTTTTTAATAAATAAATCCAGTAATGTCATTGTATCGTTTATTCTAGTCTTTTTCTCATATTCAAAAAGACGTTTTGTCGCATCATAACTCTCGACAGCATATTGTAGTATATCCTTTAGACTGTATTCATTAATATGACCTGACATTAGATTAAAACTGGTTATTATATCTTTAAGCAAAATTCCATTTTCTTCACAAATCTTTTTCAAATTATCTGAAGAACTCAACAGTTTTGATATTTCTTTCTTTATCTGATTTTTAGTGTCTTTTGAAAATTTAAGCATTTTCTCAGCATGATGAATACGAAAATATCCCTCAAAACACTGTATACAAGTTGCTACTGGTACTTCTCTGACAGGAGAACTTTCCGTTGTTAGATATGAAAACAAATTAAATGTTACAACTTCTTTTTCTCTTAATCCCCACCATTTATCATAAATAGCAGAAAAAGCTAAATTGTTTTTCGTGTCTAAAACAAAATCCAACTTAATATTCTTTTTTGCAGTTTTCCCATAAGCAGCAAAATCCTCTATGAAATAATACTCTTTTTGAGTCACTGAAATCATTCTTCGTTTCTCAACCTTTGGAAAAAAACCTATCTGCAAAAAGTAAATTTCTAACAATCTTAAAATAATTTTTTCTACCATAGCAATTGTTACTGGCACTTCCACAGATATATAAATAGCTACTCCTTCAATATTTGTATTTTCTTGATTCCAATCAGTGCTAATATGAACTATTCCATTTAATATATCAAAACAATTTTTCCCAACAAACATATGGAATGGATACTTCTTATCCGTCTGGACAATATACTCGGCTGATTTAATTTTTTCACTTTGTATATCTTCAATATGATATCCTATTAAACATTTATTCCATATTATTTTCATTTGTCTCACAGGAATCTGTAACGGCATTAGATAGCAATTATAAAGTGTAAAAGCTTTTTCATTTTCATCAACACAAAATAAACATTCTTTGTGTAGTGATTCATTTCTACATAGCAAATCAAATGCTTTTTCTATTGGATAATCATCAACTTCAATTACAAATTCATGGCTATCTTCTTCAATATAAAAATCACATATTTGCTGCTCTACTTCTACATCTCCACATGGAAATCCCAAAATTTTTCTACCATGTATTCGCATCTTTTCCCTCATTCATTTTTCATATTTACTTCTAATCGAAAGGTTAAATAATTTCAAAATATCACACTATCCATTTGATATCATCAAATCATACAAAAATGCTCCAATGCCTCCTTTATAGCCTTTTCTTTTTCTGGCGGGCATTTCGGCTGTCTGGAGTTTTCTGATTTCGGTAGGTTATAATTTACCCTCTCAATAATACCGCATTTCTGCTTTACCTGTGCGA
Source organism: Ruminococcus sp. J1101004sp1_RTP21198st1_B9_RTP21198_201120 (assembly GCF_040924245.1). NCBI lineage: Bacteria > Bacillati > Bacillota > Clostridia > Eubacteriales > Oscillospiraceae > Ruminococcus > Ruminococcus sp. J1101004sp1_RTP21198st1_B9_RTP21198_201120. The sequence goes on from NZ_JBCOMI010000006.1 coordinate 170,249, forward strand.
TATATAAATTGCTGACCTTTAATCCCGTATGCTCCAATACATACTTCTTGATTTCCTCATAAGTGGCTTTACTCTCCGCAGCGGTCAAATCAAGCTCATCCATCTCAAGTTCTACCTCGATATGATGGTCTGAATGAAGTTTGAACAATAAACATACCGTCTCCACCGACACCGTATTCGGGAACATATCAACCGGACAGACTTTCTTCAATTCGTAGCCTCTTTCACAAAGATACTTCAAATCCCGTGCCAGAGTTGCGCTGTCGCAGCTTACGTAAACTACACGGTCGGGCTGCATTTCGATAATGGTAGAAAGCAAGGTCTCGTCGCAGCCTTTTCTCGGCGGGTCTACTACAATCACGTCAGCACGCTCACCAGTGCGTGCAAACTGCTCTGGAAGCACTTCCTCCGCTTTTCCCACAAAGAATTCCGTATTATCAAATCCGTTCAGGCGTGCATTCTCTTTAGCATTCTCAATGGCTGCAGGAATGATCTCCACGCCCCTTACCATCTTTGCCTGCTGCGCAAGAAACAGGGAAATGGTTCCAATTCCACAGTAAAGATCCCACACAGTCTCATTTCCGGAAAGCTGTGCATATTCCAGTGCTTTTCCATAAAGACGCCCTGTCTGGTAAGGATTTACCTGGAAAAAGGACAGCGGCGAAATCTGATAGGAAATCTCTCCGATCTTGTCTGTAATGTATGGCTGTCCCCAGAGCAGCCGCACCTTTTCCCCAAGAATCACATTATTTCTCTTCTTATTCACATTTACCATCACACTGACAGTCTCCGGAATCTGACAAAGAGATTTCACCAGAGCCTCTTCGCCAGGAAGCTTCTCCCCGTTAATGATCAGACAGACCATCATCTCATCCGTAAAAAAGCCATATCTGATCAGCACATGGCGCACTAAACCCTTGCCAGTGTTCTCATCATACGGCTGGATGTTGAACTTCTCCATATGGGCGATCACACGGTCCAGAACCTCCTTATTCTGTGTTACCCCAAGAGCACAATCCCGATTCTCAATAATGCTATGTGTACGACCAGCATAAAATCCGGTAATAATTCTGCCGTCTTTTGACTTTCCAACTGGAAACTGCGCTTTATTTCTATAATGGAAAGGCTGCTCCATTCCCAGGATTTTCTCCATAGGAATATCTGTAAAGCCGCCAATCCGCTCCAAATGTCCCCTGACTTTGGAAGTCTTAAATTCCAGCTGCTTCTCATAGGAAAGGGCCTGCAGCTGACAGCCTCCGCACTGTCTTGCAAACTGACACTTCGGCTCCACACGGTCAGGAGATGGGGTGATAATCTCCTCCAATCTTCCGTAACCGTAATTTTTCTTCGCTTTCATGATCTTTGCGCGGACTGTGTCTCCGATTACTGCATCTTTGACAAAAACGGTGAAGCCATCAGCCTTTCCGATACCTTCACCGTCAATTCCGCAATCTTCAATCTTTAACGTAACAATATCATTCTTACGATACTCCATAAAGATTACCATTCTCCTGTCTTTCTTAAGTTAGATTCAAATATTCTGTTAAATCCAAGCCATTCTTTCTTGCTCTTATCTGCCGCAAAAATCTCGGTAAGAGTCTCCATGCGGGCATCTGTATTATCTGCAAGATTCAAAGCAACTGCCTCTACCATAGCAGGTTTCTTAGGGGAACCGTACTCAAGTTCGCCATGATGTGCCAGGATACAATGTACCAGCTGGTTCTCCAGATCCAGTGGAAAGTCCGGTATCTCCTTAATCAGATCATGAATCATCTGTGCTCCGATGATAATATGTCCCAGAAGCTGTCCCTCGTCTGTATAATCATTCAGTGGAAAAGAAGAAAGTTCTCTTGTCTTTCCTACATCATGAAGAAGTGCTGCTGTGATCAGCAGATCTCGCTTGATCACCGGATAAGCAGATGCCATATAATCACAAAGCCTGGCAACACTTAAAGTGTGCTCCATCAGCCCGCCTATAAAGCCATGATGTACGGTCTTGGCTGCTGAATGCTCTTCAAAAGATTTCAAAAATTCTTTATCCTCTATAAACAGTTTCTTCAAAAGTGTATTCAGATAGGTATTCTTCACAGTGCCGATCATGGCAACCAGCTGGGTGTACATATCATCCGTGCTGTTCTCACTTACTGGAAGATAATCTGCCGGGTTGTACTCACCCTCGCCTGCTTTGCGCACACGCTTGATATTCAGCTGCATAGCTCCTGCAAAGCTGGTCACATCTCCCATGACTTCAATATAATCCAGTGCGTCAAAATCATCAATTCCCAGAGAATTCGGATCCCAGATCTTACCATCCATCATTCCAGTCTTATCCTGGAGTATAATATTCTCATAAGGCTTTCCGTTCTTGGTCACAGCCGGCTGTTTCTGCTTACACAGATAAATGCCACTGATCCGGTCGCCTTCATGTAACTCGTTTAAAAAACGCATAATTTCCTTCCCTTTCTAAAAAAAGACACGTCCGTTTTCCCAGACATTACAATCTTTTGTATCATAACAAATATTTATGAACATTTTATGAATTTCACCCCACTTTTTCCTTTTCAAGTCCCTAAAAATCATGTACAATAAGGTGTGCAGTAATTATTGTTTACAAATTTGCTATTTTGTGGATTGGTCGTTATTCCGGACGCGATTTCACAATGTATATTCACCGCCGCGCGTCGCAACGTTCCGGCAAGCTAATGACTAACTACGACTAA